>JAAYTA010000011.1 GCA_012518185.1 Methanobacteriota archaeon | reverse complement strand
CTTATTGGATTCGGACCTAACTCTTCAATGCGCTCGATGAAGCTATTAACGATATCTCGGAACAATATTGGCTCATCACTGTTGACCCAATCAACGTGAAATCTGCCTGCATCATAGCCGACCTGTCGAAGTACCTTGGATAATAAAGCCATGCGAGTTCTAGTTTTAAGATTTCCACCATCGAAGTGACAGTGCCCTTCTTTTCCGCCTAAAACTAAGACTCCATCAACTCCTTTTGATAGTGCATAGAGGACCCATTCTGGATCGACACGTGCTGAACATGGCGTTCGTATCATGCGGAACTTTGGTTCCATCTGTATACGTTTTAACCCAGCAAGATCCGCAGCTGGATATGAGCACCAGTTACATGCGAATACCAGTATTGAAGGAAATGGATCTTTAGAATCGATCAATCCTTCAGCGAAGACATCTATCTCAGCAAGGATCTCCGCGTTCGAGAAGCCCTCCATATCCATAGCAGCTGACGGACAAGCAGCGACACATGCTCCACATGCAAGACATATATCTCGATCTACATGTGCTACATGCCTTCCTGTCCAAGGATCTTCTACTAGTGATATAGCTCCGCAGCGGCAAGTAGATATACATATCCCACAACCAGAGCATCGATCTTCATCCACGAGAGCACCTGGAGGCATTGTGAGAGGTCGTAATTGCTTAGATCGCGCGACTGACATAGATATGGCATCTTTGGCCTTTTCAGTTGCTCCTTGAGCATCAGAAGAGTGTGTCCATGCTATTTGTTCTCTGAGGTTAGTAATCTGCACCATGTAGGGATTAATGCCTGCGTTCTCGGCATGTTGTCTAAATTCAGACTCATATATACGAGGGGAGCATGCGCCAATAACTAGTCGATCCAATCCATGCTCCCTAATCAAGCGACTCATGCTACTCACGGCATCTTCTGAGCACGCGAATCTGTCAGTTCCGACATACTCGACATCCTCCAAAGAGCTGGCGTATTCTTCCAAGCTTTCGAAGTCAATGAGGTTACCTATCATCTCACCGCAATCGCAGAAAAATACACCGATCCGAGGTTTAGTAGATTCCATCAATACACCGTCGCGATACTCGCCACTATATCAGGGCTATCTTATCATATGTTCGCCGAATGTGATGAAAAAGATGAAAGAAGTGGTTTAATAGGAAGCTTTCCACAATCCGTGGAGATTGCAATACTCCCTAACTGTGAAATTATCTTCATCGATAATGAATTCAGCCTCAGGAGCTTCCCCTGGTTTTAGATATTTTCTAAAAACTCTGTCTCCAGCTATCACTTCAATCCATTCGATATAGTGATCAGCCATCATTGGATGAGGATCACTACCAATCTTAACTAATATGCCATCTTCAGTCTTTTCAATTACTGGCACATGTTTCTCCCTAGATGCGTCCACAGTATTCTCTACCATTAGCTTCATTGGTTGCCCACAGCAAAATAATTCGCCTATTCCGGCGTGTACTACTTCTGTCATGTTTTTACAAACATCGCATCGATATACTTCATTCAATTGAGTCATGTATTTTCCTCTGAATTATTTCTTGAGAGATTGTGCTATTGGATAATCTGCATCTAGGAAGATACCAATGGAGGCTCTCGCTCATAGAACTAATTGTAATTATTTTATTATTTAGCCTGAATCAAAAGTAATTCAATCAGAGTTTCTTATAGTAGAGTTCAGATTCTTGACTCGCGTACACTTTATCGATAATTAATAATCTATCAGTGAATGATTCACCTATTGGAACATAGTTCTTGTTTATTCTATAATAGTTTGGATTTTCTAGCCAAATCATTCCTTCAAGATTTTCTGAGCTGAGGAAATAGTGAGTATTTCTCGAGCTATGGAGTGGTGGCGCATCTCTCCCAAATAAAGGATCGTATCTCCCACTCAAGAGATGTAACAGATATGCTCGATGAGCATCCGCATATATTCTGCCAGCATCAATCCCTTTTTCTACAGCGAAAGCAGCAGCTATGAATGAGCCATCGTTATGATTAGGTGCATCAGATCCAACGAGATCTAATTCTGTTGGTAGCGGCGATCCAACTAACGAATTCCCTATTCCAGAAACCGTTAGGAAGAAAACAACTGCGATGGCTCCCAGAATTATAGGAGTTGGTCGTTTTACATTCTCTGATGAAATGAATTTTTTCAGCAGTTTGTGGATAGATAGGGTTCCAAACACTGCTAATGGGGCAGTGAATAGCAGACATATGTGTAGGAATCTCGGTATAGTGATAAAGTCAAATATTTTCGTATCGAAAAATGCTATAAAGATGTAGATAAGGAATGGTGTGGCAAGAGCTACATATGATCGAACCCAGTCATCAAGTTCATGCCTAGATGATATTAACTTAGCCAACCCACATATGCAAAGAACACTGGCTAATATTGCCATAATAAAAACTGGCCATAGATGATGCGAATGCTCAAGTGATAATATAGGAATTAATTCTTCATACAATCCTATAGATAAACTACCGTCAAATAATTGTTCAATATGTTCTCTCATACTATTGAGCACGGCTGAACCAGAAATATTCCCATACCACATTATGGGAGGGATGAAAATTAATGCAGCTGAGCCCACTAATTTTACTACAGTACTAGCAGTTAAAGATCTTCGTTCCAATAGAAGGAATAATATTGAAGAAGTAATTGCTGCCGGCATTATTACTACGATCAAACCATAATGAGAAACTATCATGCCTAATGCTAGAAACCATGTGAGAATTATCTTATTTATAGACATATTTGAGCGATTAAGCAAGAGTGCAACGACAGACATCAGTAATAGTTCAGCTACGATCTGACGAGCAAGGCCTAAGAATTCGGTAAAGAATACTTCTCCAGATATTATTAGGAAGGCTGCTAGTAGAGCGCCTCTTGAATCAAGACGCTCTCTGGCGATATGAAACACGCCTAGTGGTACTAATGTGAATAATATTGGATAGCATGCTTTGAATATTGTGTTTAAATCAAGCCCTGTTAGTAAATTATAGATTGGTGCTAATATAGTGACGCTTAATACTGAATCAGTCCTATTTGGCGAGTCCATCGTCCAGAATCCATCTATGAGCGTTTTATTAGCACTCCAATATTCGAATGAAATATCGGCCCATTCCACTACAAAGCGACTCACTAATGAGGTGTGGAATAGAACTGCTAACGCGATACAAATTACAGCTACAGGATAAAGTTGAGAAGGTACACGCTTTATCAATAAGGCCATTACTGCAGCGGCGATAGCTATTATGAGGACTATCTGCAACCAAGCGATATTCCAGCCATTGAGTAAATATGTTGCAAGAATAGCAAGGAGTGGCAACGAATACAGTGCGAATGCTGGCGCTGTAATAAAGGGTGAGATATCTAGCGTTGGCCTATCACAATAGTGCCTATTGGTAATGAATGATAGTAACAGTAATGAAACGAATATAACAGTGAGGCCATTAACTATTGTGTTAAAAGTAAATGGTAGAGAGCCGTTCATTTCAAAATACATCAGATTTAATATTAATCCAGTAAACATCATTATCGCTACGCTGGCTGCGACAGATAGGAGCGTGGTCAGTACGCCTCCCAGACGGTGCATTCTGAGCACACGAAGAAGTACTAGTCCTGGAACATAAGAATAGAATAAGAATGTAAATAGCCCTCTTAGATTGAGTGAGATGAGTCCATTATCGTCTAAGAATATTATTAAGAATGTTATTATCTGGAGTATTATGACATAGGTTGCAAAGCGTCCAAATCTCCAATCATTAGCTTGTAAAATATCAGGGATCAGAACCTGCTCATTCTCACTACTATCCTCACCTGCCACTATTTTCACGCTCCCTTATCAGCGTGTAATAGAATGCTGAGACTGAGAATTTCTCGCTCGTGTGCTTTCTCTATTAGAGATAAGCCTTCGTCATAATGATTAGTCAGTAGTTCAAGATCATCATATTCTACTGGTACTTCATCGGCAAATAAGAAAAACCATAGTCGTAAAGAACCTGACACACCTGTCGGTATTTCTACATTATAATCAAATTCGTATTGAGATAGCCATTCTCCAGATAATGATATTGGTGTATGATTTAGCGTGACAGAATGATTATCTAGATAATACATAGTTCTTGTAGAATTGGGATCTGTACGATCTCCCATCTCAGCGAGCCACACTTGCACATGATATTCTATAGTACGCGTTTCATGATTTGCAATGCCAACAGTGAGATTTACTACACCTCCAGTTGAGGTATGATATGGCATGTCAGTAGTTTTACCATCTTCATTCAGGATGTAGAATTCAGTCAGTGGCTTCGATGGAAACGGCTGCACTATTGTAAATGCTACTAATATCAGTAATGTGATGAAGATTGAGGCTGCTACGGTAGTTTTTTTATCAAAATATTTTAATTTAGCTGATCGAACATTTCTTAGTAGAATTAATTGTATGCCGTTGAGTACGGCAGATATGCTAGAGGCGACTGTTATGACATGGTCGCTACTGGACGATATAATAATATTCAATGATAGAATCGTCGCTGTGACGATTAAACCGATTAGAAATGAGATAGGAATAATACGCCAGTTAGGAATAGTGCGTATATTTCTGATAAAATGAACTATCGGTAATCCGATGAAGATGATCAATACTGGTAAGAAAATAAGACTAGAGATCGCTCCGTCTGCGACGACGCTTGCAAGTATGGAAATGATGGATATTATCAGCCCTGTGGCAAACCATCCTCGGCCCCATCCGATCATCTGACCAGATTTCGATTAACAGTATATCATAGTTATCATACAAATGCGTGAATTTGTATGACCTTTAAATCAGTAAATTTATTAGTTTTAAATCATAATAGTTCTAGCTTGCTTCCAATACCTAACGCATCTCTCAGTCTCGCCTTTATCTCTAAACGACCATCTAAAAATGTGCCTTTTGACTCGGAAGGTATCACATGATACGGTAATCCATAACATCGAGAAAGCAGTGGGCCATCATATGGCTGGAACTCCAGACATATTGATTGTTCCAATACCTCCACATTGATTTGATCCCTACTAACACGTGGCAAATGTTGTTCGAATATCAGTTCAGTACGATCATCTGAAAGTGCGAAATGATGCTCGGGAATGACATAATATTCCTTAGTCCTATCCATGAATGCTCATCCTCAGCAAATTATGCGAGCTAAATGACTATAAAACTTCAGGAGCTTAAACGAGAATTCTCACCCAACACTACGCGAAGCTCGTTCTCTCTCTGCTGCGGCTCTATAACGCACCCGCTTCCGATTAAAGAATCGATTATACGCTTGTTGCATGAGATGGTAGTTCCAGACATGATTATAGATGATTCTATTTCACCATTAATTACGCTGCATAGATCACCGATCGATACGTAGGGACCAATACGAGCATTTGGCCCTATTGTGCAGTTCTTTCCTATTATGACTGGGCCACGTATGATCGAACCATTTTGAATATTAGTTCCTTCTCCAATGGTAATATTTCCATCAAGTATGACTTCATTTTCCACTATTCCCTCAACCCTTCCCTGCATCTCTGATAACACCATGCGATTAGCATGTATGATGTCTTCTGGCCTCCCAGTATCCTTCCACCATCCTCGAACCATGTGAGTTGAGACTTTACCAGTTTTCTTGCGCAGTTTATCAATAGCATCGGT
>JAAYTA010000010.1 GCA_012518185.1 Methanobacteriota archaeon | reverse complement strand
TCTTAGCAAGACATTAGTCTAAGTAATGCATTACGTATTAATTAGATGAAAATAGGCATAGTAGCCTGTGACATACTGAAGAATGAAATTGAGGCATTAACTGCAGGTGATGATGACATTGTTCACCGCGAATATCTCGAGTTCGCACTTCATGTATATCCGGCAGAGATGAGAGAGAAAGTCATAGAGACAGTGAACAATCTGGAAGGAAAGGTTGATGCAGTTCTCATCGGCTATGCGACCTGCCAATCTCTAGATTCTCTTGACAAAGTTGTGAAGGTACCTTCCGTCATGCTGGAGGGCGATGACTGTATAGGAGTTCTTATGGGAACGCGCTCTTATGAGGAAGCTAAGGTGGATTGTATAGGCACATGGTTCTCCTCTCCTGGCTGGGCTGAGCAGGGAATAGAAGCTGTGATCAAGGAATTACATCTTGACAGCCTAATAGATGAAGGCTACTCTTCAGAATATTTCTTAGACATAATATTCGATGCTTATACTCGATGTTTGTTCATAGATACAGGTGTAGGCGATAAAGATGAATTGCTTGAAAAATCGCTAGATTTTGCAGAACAATTGAATCTCCGACATGAATGCACTGTAGGCACTCTGGAAAATCTGAAAACAGCACTTCATCGTGTAAAGCAACTTGCTAAGACTGTGGCAGCGAATGAGTACCCCAATAGTTAATAACGAAAAGGGAGAATGAGGGGGAATAAATAGTAATATAATAACCAGCGCTGCCTGACTATATTATATTGATGTGATCTAATGTCTCAAGATTTTCGTTCATTAAATATTGAAAAACCAATCCTAAGAGCAATAAAGCGGATGGGATTTGAAGAACCAACACCAATTCAAACAGAAACAATACCATTACTTCTAGATGGCAGAGATGTCATTGCGCAGGCACAGACTGGAACGGGTAAAACGGCTGCTTTTGGTATACCTATTATACAAGCTATAGAGCGACCGGGTAAGATTCCATCTGCCCTTATACTATGTCCAACTAGAGAGCTTGCAGTACAAGTATCGGAAGAGATTAAAAGGCTAGCGGCATTCAAAAACCTCACTACTCTAGCTGTATATGGGGGAGCTTCGATAGAGAAGCAATTCAGTGCGTTAGAGCGAGGTATTGATATTGTTACTGGTACTCCTGGGCGAATTATTGATCATATTCGGAGGAGAACTATCGATTTAAGCAATGTCCGCTACATGGTATTAGATGAAGCAGATAGAATGTTAGATATGGGCTTCATAGAAGATATTGATTATATTTTATCTCACATACCTAAGAATCGTCAGACAATGTTATTTTCAGCCACGCTGCCTCCTGAGATACGGAAGATAGGGGAGAGACATATGCAGCGCCCTGCGACAGTCTCAGTAAGTGAGGATGATCTGGTTCTGCCCAATACTACTCAAGCATATTTTTCAATAGGACGTAAGAATAAGATATGGGCCCTATGCAGGGTTTTAGATAAAGCAAAGCCAAAAGCAATAGTGTTTGCCCAAACCAAATACATGGTGGATGTCATAGAAAAACGATTAACCTCATATGGCTACCCGGCTGCAGCTATTCATGGTGACTTAACTCAAGCTCGAAGAGAGAGAGTATTATCAGACTTTCGCTCGGGCAAGATTATGATTCTAATAGCCACTGATGTGGCTGCACGTGGTCTAGATATAGAAGGCGTCACTCACGTCATCAATTACGACATACCAGATAATCCGGAAACTTACGTCCATCGAATTGGCCGCACCGGTAGGGCCGGGAAAGAGGGAAAGGCCATTACATTTGTAAGTTCTGATGAGATGCATCATTTAGAATCTATAGAGCGATTTACTGATCAGCAACTGAAACAGATTAAGGTCCCCTCAACCAAGGGCCGTAGTTCTGGACAAGTACATGAAGTTCTAGACTTTGACGAAATGGCAGATATATTTGGGATGGTACGATTCCAGCTATCGCTAAATCGCAAAGACATCCCTAGCGTCGTTGATGTTTCCGACTTCGTTGCACGCATGGCTAGAGTGAACGATATAACCATTGGTCATATCGACATTAGCGATGACTACATTGTAGTAGAAGTGCACAAAGACGTTGCCATGAAGGTTTTAAGAGCTCTCAGACAGTCAAAGTACAATGGTAGGAAGTTCGAAGTGAAACCCTTGCCTAGAGCTCAGAAGTGACGTTTAGCGCCACTTTGAGTAACGATCTAGGAGAGTACAAGAGTCATCGGCTGCGATCTTATCAATCACACCTTGCTTGTGGATGTCTCTTATGTACTCCTTTGTATCATTGATAGATACTCTAGATGCCTTAGCAATAATATTTGCTACCACTGTAGGGATAGTATCCTTATCCATCGGTGATGCATTGAGTATCTCACGAAGGTCGTATTTAAAAGAACCAAGTCTGTGTAGATTCAACATAGCTGTTCGTGGGGTCTGTGTCCTTGGCCTACTTCGGCCAGGGCCGCCCCTGCGTTTGAATTTTCTCCTTGCCAATATTATAGCTCCAGAGTATGAACAAGAAAACACTTACTTATAGCTTGGCATTGACTAAGAGTCCCTGGACATCTGATGATGAATATATATTAATCACCCGCCGCGAGTAGGATCTTGCCACTGATACCACTCTAGTGCCTTATGAATATCATCTCCCATACTATCGGGCCAGAGATTTTCTAGAACACATATATCAGAATATGCCGATTGTATCGGCAGAAAACCACTAAGGCGTGATCGGCCACCCCATCGCACTATTAGATCTATGGGAGACACGTCGTATGATCCCAATCTTCCAGTTTCCCGAAGTACATCAACATCCCATTTCCAGCTATAGTTGATGAGTAGATTAATCTTGATTCCCCCAGTTCCTAGTATCTTTCTATCCACATAGGGTATTAGTTCAGTGGGAAACATTGGAGTATTGCTATCTCCTATTACTCTTAACTCAGCATTCATGAAACTAAGTCTTCTAACTGCCTCTACACACGCTTCCTGAAATGCAATTCTCTGCTCCGATGGGCGATGCACATTCTCTTTGGTAAATCCATATACGCTGACTTCCTCAATATTCATACTTTTTATTTCAGCTAATATACGAAACGCTGCATCTACTCCTGGTAGATATCCACGGCCTCTTGGAAGAGATCTCTGATCAGCCCAACGACGGTTGCCATCAGGAATTATCCCTATGTGCTTAGGCATACGAGCATAGGACTTTGATCTACTTACGGCAGGAGTCTCTGAGATCACACAAGACTCTCGGAGCCAGATGTATAAAGTCTTGTTTTTCCTCTCTTACATACTTTCTTATATATAGCGTTACAAAGAAATCTAAGATACCTATGTCGATGGATCCTATACTGGCGTTGATTGCTATCATCTTTGGAATATTGGTGATAGTATTCGAAGAGCTACTGAGCTGGATTGTAGGCATATTCTTCATTCTAGTTGGACTATGGCTATTATACGATCATTATTCTCGCAAGGGTCGATCATATGATAGAGATAGGCCTGCGGATGAAAGAAGATAAAAGGAGTAAAAGGTTTAACGGCGAGGTCTAGCCAAGGACCACGCCCTACTATCTTTCTTTTTCTCTCTTTTCCTTCGACCAGTGACCAATATGTCTTTTTTAAACAAGATTACAGCGGCACCCATCATTGCAGCGGCAAATACAGCTTCATATGCTATTCCTGCCAATACAAGAGTATAATCTCCAAACATGAGATTGTTAATTGCCATCATTGGATGAGTGAATGGAATTGCAAATAATCCTGTCTGTACGGCTGTTGGAAGGGTGGCGAAATCTTTCATCATTAGCACAAACATTGGTATCATGGCTAGGAATGTGATAGGCATAGTGAGCGATTGAGCGGACTTAAAGTCACGAGCGAAGACACCTATTACTAAGCATAATCCAAGGCCTGATAGTAATGATAAGAATAGAGAGATTCCGACCAATAGGAGATCTATGGTCTCGAGCTTGATGCCAAAGTTAGCTAGATCTAATCCAGTCGAACCTTGAAGGCTTCCCATGTAGGTTCCTAATCCTAACATGTAGATTACAGCCATCAATAAGCCCACCACGGCGGCACCTCCTAATTTACCTAGAACGATATATGAGCGCTTTACTGGCATAGTCAAAAGAGTTTCTAGAGTCTTATTCTCCTTCTCCAACCCCATAGATGCTATGATACTAGAGCCTGCCATGATAATTACCATCAGTACAATGATAGGCACCAACATATTCTGTGATGATAATGTGGCAGAAATGGCACTAGGAGATATGCCCTCCATCTCCTTTCCCTTAAAAGTGGTTGTATCTACTTTGACAGTAGGGTTGAGAGCAAGCTCTACATCCACGTCTCCATCATTTTCTAAGATGTATTTCGACAATTCATAATTGGCCCCACTTATTAGAAAGTCTAGAGAGGTAGAAGATATGGTATCTAGTACGCCCGTACCCTGCATGATCCAATGCACTTCAATGATACCTTGGCTGTTAGATAATATCTGACTTCCGAATTCTTCTGGTATAACTAGTAATGCTACACCTCCAGCCTCAGATACTTTCTGCAAACCCTCCTCAATATTGTTACCAGCATATACCACTTCACTCCGTGGATTGCCTATTGCATCATTTTCCTTCAGAGTATCTGAGAATTTGGAAGCTAACACACCATCATCGTATTGTACAATACCAATAATTGGCGGTTTGGAGGCCTCTCCTTCGACATCTCCAATAATGCCTCCCATAGATCCGAATAATATCGCTAGTATGATTATAGGCAATACAGTTGCGGGAGTCAGCAACTCACGTATCTCTTTGCCAAGGATATTGCTTAATGATCTCATGCCGATACCGCCCTTACAAACACTTCTTCGATATTGGCAGCATCAAACTTTTCTTTTAGATCCGATGGAGTACCTAATTCTATAATTCTCCCATCGGCTATGAGAGCAAGACGATCGCATATTAGTTCGACCTCCAGCATGTTATGAGACGATACGATGATAGTAGTATCATTTGCTGCGGTGTCTCGTACCGTCTTGCGAACGTGCTGAGCGCTAATTACATCCAGTCCGGACGTCAACTCATCGAGTATAGCTAGACGAGGCTTGAACATTAGAGCACGACTCACCAGTAAACGGCGAGTCATTCCTTTACTATATGTGTCTACCTTGTCATCGATACGATCGGATAGATTAGATAGCGAAATGCCATGATCTACCATATCATACACTTCTTCACCCTGGCAGAAAAATCTAGCAATGAATTCTAGATATTTCCGTCCAGTCAGATTCTTGTATGCTCCTGCTTCCTCAGGGAGGTAGGATATGATCTTACGTACCTCATCAGTCTCTGTGATGAGATCCTTACCGAAGATGGTAGCCGATCCAGATGTCACTTGCAAGAGCGTCGACAACATTCTCATAGTAGTTGTCTTCCCAGCTCCATTAGGTCCAATCAGGCCGAATACTTCACCTTCGTTTACTGTGAATGTCACGCCTTTCACAGCCTGAAAGGATCCGAATGATTTGACTAAATCCTGCGCCACTACTGCTTTCAGTTAAACACCTATCCATAATGATTGATAATAAATTAACACTACATTATTTGAATGAGCATTATTTGAAATGAGCACAAAGGAGTTCTTATATTTAGCTATTTGACAAGACATACTTATGAATAAAGGAACCGAGCAAAAGAGTGAGACACGATTGGATGCATGTATTAGGGCAATGGACTTCTTCCAGAATTGGGATGAGTGGCGTCAATCATTAAGTGAAATAGTTTTAGCAGCTCGAGAGATCGATTCTTCCGATACATATGTAGCTGAAGTAATGGAAGATGTGATCGATTTTCTCTCGGAGCGTATATGTCATGATTCTCCAGAAGAATACATAATGAGTGAGTTATGGGATCACGCCAATGAGAATGAGCGAATGATTTTAGCTCGAATGATGCTGAGGCTCTTTGAACATGACGCCAATATGCCGTAGATACTCTATATCATCACGATAAGCAAAACAGCGTACGATACTCATCGATTATAGATACTTTAGCGAATAGTAACGTCTCTTAAAGCCTCTCTTCGACAAGAGATTAATATGCAGGATTGAGAATGAACTCTTATGAGTGATTCCCCCGATGTGCAACACCCAAGTCGAGATGAAGCATTCCAATCAGCGGTTGACCTTGCTCGACATATACTCGAGAATGCTAATTCTTACCATACTCTCTCTTCAG
Source organism: Methanobacteriota archaeon (assembly GCA_012518185.1). Classification (GTDB taxonomy): domain Archaea; phylum Thermoplasmatota; class Thermoplasmata; order Methanomassiliicoccales; family Methanomassiliicoccaceae; genus DTU008. The sequence goes on along the minus strand of JAAYTA010000010.1, from coordinate 6,046 downwards.
AGGATTTTCCCGGTCGAGACAGAGTTAGATTCGCTATTCTTATCCTCATGCTCGAGGAGGCTGGAAAGCTAATTAATATGGTGAGGGAATGTGAAAGATCGGCAAAAGCCGATTACTTGAGTGTTAGGATTGAGGATTATAATGACAATTGCCTTAATGGCAGAAGAGCTCTCGGCCAGATTTTAGAAGAATTACGAATAATGGATAAAGCGTTTGAAGCTCTAGGTAAGGGCGAAGGAGAACGCATGCCTGAACCTGCCTTCATAAAGGAGGATTTCTGCACGCTTAAGGAAAGGTTGCTGTATATGGCATTAGATCGCTCGAAAAGAGACTTATCATTCATTCCTCCAGGAGATCTAATGGATCGGCTTGCTGGAACTATTGAGCGAAATGCTCTAGCAGCTGGTGATTATATCCATGATCTAGGTAGAGCATTAGGCTTATGGATAACTCTCGATCTGAAGCCTAGGAAAGGGGATGAACCACACTCAATTAGATATGCCTAGGCGGAGCCTGCCTCTGCTCCAGTGGCTCTATGAGGGGCAGAAGGCGCATTCTCAGCACCGTTTTTAAGTAGATCTACAATGACGCGTGCCGCCTCAACTCCCATATTAACATGAGCTAAGAAGGGTCCCATGTCATCTCTCGCTAGATATGCGTGACAGTCTGCCTTCATCCAAGATCGAATCAAGTCTGACAAATGCATTATGCCTCGCTGACGATACCACCAATATGATCTGGTATCTTCGAAAAAGTCCATCCATCTAACTCCATCTTCCCAATCAGTTATTTCATGAGTGCCGTACCCCGTCACATCATCATATTCTATTAGAGAAAAATTTACTCCTGCATAAGTCGCCTGTATGTTTTGAGCCCAGAGGCGAGGATTGAGCTCAATCATCATATATTCACCAGTCCGCTGATCTATCTTAAGTTCGACCGATCCAATTCCTCGATAATTGATCGCTTCTAGAAAATCAAGACCTATTTTTTTTGCGTTATCATCATGCATACTTTCCATGGTTGAGCCCACTCCAAATTCAACCGGATTCTGCCTTATCTTCCTTGTCTGGAATAATGCATGTCTCTTACCATCTAATCCATAATATGCACATACTTTCATATGATTGGTATTAGGGCCATCGATAACTGTCTGCACAAGTGCATCTAGTCCTGTCTGAAACACTCTTTTATAACAATCTTTCAATTCACGCGAGCTGTTGACTTTGAACCCTTTATTACCAAATTTCTGATTCCATATATGAGAATAATATGGCTTAATGAAAGCAGGATAGATAAGCTGGTCGGCAGCTTCTCTCACTTCTGACATATCAGAAGGGAAGAATGTAGGTGGAAGGGGTGCTCCCACTCTCATTGCCTCTTCATATTGTGCTCGTTTATTTACCATGCCATTCAATATTCTCTGAGAGGGTATGCAAAAACGAAATCGCTCTTCTAATTGCTCACGATACTGTGACAAGAATAATACGAATGCGTCAGAAGTAGGGAGTAAGACATCTCTTTCAGTATGATGACTTGATAATAATTCTTCTAGAGCTTCATTAGGCCTGACTTCTGGATTGGGAATAATCAAAGGTTTTGCATAACGAGAGTGAAAACCTACAGCATCTGGAATATGATCGACAGCTATAACTTCTATACCTTCTCTTCCAAGACTCCGTATGGCGCCAACGCCATTAGGTGTGCTGACGCCAAGAATATAAGCACGTGCCTTACGACTCACGTTGTCGCCCCCACACGACATCGCTACGTAATATCATGATCTATGCTCTCCACCAGTAAATTCTCCCACTTTGATCAATACTATCAGGGAACTCGTCCTTTTTATTGATTATCTATTGATTGCCAGCGACGATCTGCTCCAATAATGTATAATTTAGATGTCCTTGAGATATGTGATAAAATTCTTCTAGATTTTTCATCCATACGTGTTTTTCTTGATTGGTATCAGATAAATCTTCTGTAATCCTTTGTGACTTCATATAGGGCAACACGCCAGCACAGGGTATATCGAGCAATTCCTCCAGCCTTTCTATTCCTGGTTCAAGAATACTAATATCGCCTCGGAAACGATTTATAATGAATGATTTAATCCTAATGCGTTTCTCTGGAGGCAATAGCATAAATGTACCATATATGCCTGCAAAGACGCCCCCGCGATCAATATCTCCAACTAATATGACAGGTGCATCTGCCAGTTCTGCAGTTGTCATATTGGCAATATCTCGATCCGAAAGATTTATCTCCGCTGCTCCACCAGAACCTTCCAACACTACGATATCAGATCTCTCAGATGCTACTCTATATCCATCCTTAACTGCACTCATGAATACTTCTCTAGACGATGGATCTCTGGATGTGGCGTCGGCTATAGGATGTCCTTTAAGAATTATCTGCATGCTTGATTCATGACCTGGCTTGAATAATACAGGATTCATGGACCAATGAGGTTCTCTTTTACATGCCCATGCCTGATATGCCTGAGACATACCAATTTCTTCTCCAGTCGGTGTGATGAACGTCTTTGATGACAAATTCTGAGCTTTAAAAGGCGATACATTCATACCTTGTAGAGTGAAATGCTTGCATAGGAGGGCTGAAATAGTACTCTTTCCAGCACCTGATGTTGATCCAAGTACCATGATGTTGTTCATACTCCATCCTCCATTATTTTGAGTATTGATTCAATATCCACATGCTCAGCCACAGTGGAAGCAATCCTCGCAATGTTAACATCAATTTCTTTATTAACGGGCCCTCTTGAATTGCTGCGATCGTGAGCTCCCTGTGAATCCTCTTCAGGTAGCGAATGATCTATATGCGGCACCACGCCTAGGACTGGTATTCCTAACAAGCGTTCCAGTTTATCAATGCCTTTCTGCAAATCGGTAGCACTACCATGCATATTATTGATTACAATCCCCTTGAATCGAGAACGTTGTTCGGGTGATAGCAACATCAGAGTGCCATACGCGTATGCGAAGGCCCCACCCCACTCTATATTCACTATCAATATACATGGTGCATTGGTAATCTCAGCAGTTTTCATATTAGCTAGATCAACATCGGATAAGTTAATCTCAGCTGGAGAACCAGCGCCTTCAATTACAACTAGATCAAAACGACGTGCTAGATGATCAAATGAATTTTTAACGATCCCGTATCCCTCATTGGTTACAAAATCATCATAATATGTGCGCGCATCCATTTTCTGATATGGCTGACCAAGAACAATAACTTGAGATATATTGTCTCCTTCAGGCTTGAGTAGTATGGGATTCATACGGGATTCTGGTTCCAACCGACATGCAAAAGCCTGTATGGCCTGGGCCTGAGATATTTCTCCTCCCTCAGTAGCTATTGCTGAACTAGTCGACATGTTCTGTGATTTGAATGGAGCCACTCTCATGCCCTTGTCAGCAAAGATCCGACATAATGCTGCTACCAGTAGCGTCTTTCCTGCTCCTGAAGTGGCTCCCATAATCATAATGGATTTCGCCCGTATTCTATACAATCGTTCGATATCCTTCTTGATGAGTAAAAGTTCGTTATGAGTAGGACGATCCGATCCATGCAAACGCATCTTCACATCTCTTCCAACGTCGGGACGATGTATCCATAAACAGTCCTCACAAGACCAAACTTGCCCGCCCCTTCGACTTTTAACATATTTACCAAGGCGATCGTCTAAACAAGGATAGAATGGGCAGAAGCATAAGGTGCAATCCTGACCCTGATGATGGCATGGATAATATTCACAATCTACATTAGTACCATTGGGACGAGACAAACTCTCCACGACCTTATCCCAATAATCCTCTTTTTCTCCCTCAGAATCAACCATCATCTAACACCCGACTTATTGGATGTATCATCCAGTACATATTTATAAAATATATCGAAAGTCGTTAATCGAGTTGACTAAGGTAAATTCTAAAACTCCATGAAGAATATATTATTTTGATCGATGGAATTCCTCTGTTTTCTGATATATACGCTCTCTAGAATGAATTGAGGTGAACATAGATGCCGCATCACCAAGTAATGTTTCAGTATTACCCATCACAAGGTATCCGCCTGAATTCAGTGAGCGATGGAATTTCATGTATAGCCTTTCCTGCATTTCTCTAGTGAAATATATGACTACATTTCGACATAAGATCATATCGAAATTAGATCCAGCCGTGGAGGTGAAAAGATCAATGTTTCGGAATTGCACCATATCTCTAATATCTGGAGATATCTGATACATGCCATCATTGAATATGAAATATTTTGATAAATATTGCTTGGGTACATTGACAACTTGTCGTGGGAGATATATTCCTTCACTAGCCTTCTCCAGCACTCCCTTATCTATATCTGAAGCTATTATTTTAGTAGAAAAATTATCAAATTCCTCACCTAATAATTCCTTCATTAGAATAGCTATGGAATACGGCTCTTCTCCACTAGAACACCCGGCGCTCCATATGTTTATTGATTGATCTTCATCCATCACCTTATGGTAGATGAGTAGTGGCAATACATCATTCTCAAGTACTCTGAAAACGGCCTCATCTCTGAAGAATTGAGTGACGTTGATTGTAAGATCGTGCATAAGTTGATCATGCTCGATAGGATCGACTCTAAGCAGATCTGCATAATTATCGAATCCCTCCACTCCTCGAGCGCGCATTCTAACAGCCAGTCGTCTTTTAAGATAACTATCCTTATATTGATGACAATCTAATGATAAATGTTGTATAATCAATCCCTTAAGGTTTTGAAACCCCTGATCAGACTGTGTACCTTCCATCAATATTCATAGCTTAATAACCAATATGTAATAAAAACTTTAGCGACACATAATAAATCTGTGCTAAATACACAATTACCATCATATCTCCCATAAGGATACGTTTTGAAACCATATATTGCATCAGTTATAACTTATCCAGTAATCAAGATCGATAACTACCCCATCATGTATTATATACTCTAAAAATTTTTCTAACTTAATAATTATTCCATATTATTAGTATGGGATTAAGAGGGATGGGAAGAGGTATGATTTCATGGAACAACTCTCCAAAGAGGCTGATAGAGAACAGATTATCTCTTGCCTACCCATAGCAGCATATGTCGCTGATGCCAGTTGGAAGATAATTGAATTTAATGATGCTGCAGCCGAATTGACTGGCCTTACCACAGATGAGGCAATAGGCATGCGGGTCCGTGATGTCTTCAATGGCGCCATCGGGAAAAAAGGATGTCCTGTCGTCAAGGCAATGACTGCTGGTGAGGCTATTGGATTAGATAATATTTCTTTTATCAACAATGATGAGATTCATTCAACCGTATCGATATCATCAAAGCCAATAGTCGATGATAAGGGCAAGTTCTCTGGAAGCGTTGGTTTTGTTACTCTCAAAAGTTCAGCCGGAGAAGGAGATAGTACTCTCCTCAACAGCCTTTCTAGTCCCGTGATGGCTATTGATAGAGATCTCAAGATAACTTTCATGAATCAAGCGGGTCTGAACTTTGTAGGGAAAGACTACGAACAAGTGATCGGAACTTCATGTTATAAGATAATGAATACTGCTCATTGCAAAGGAGGCAATTGTGTAGTCCGAAGGGCAATGGCAGAAGAGCGTTCATTCACTGGAGATAGTGTAGCACACCTGGAATCTGGAGATTATCCCATACGCTGCTCCATCGCTCCTGTGAAAGATGAAAGCGGCACTGTAATTGGTGCAATTGAGCACATAGCAGATACTACTAATGAAATCAAAATCACTGAAGAGGTCCGAAGAGTAACCCAAGAAGTCCGCTCAGGAAATCTAGCTGCAAAGGCGGAAATATCAGGTTTTGCTGGAAATTATAAGACCATTGTGGAAAGCTTCAATGGCACTATCGATGCAGCTCTCGGACCTTTCAAAATGATAATAGAACATATAGGCATGATCGCTAGAGGAGATCTGTCTCAGCGGCTTGATGCAGATCTCCACGGAGATCTAGCGATGGTTAGAGATAATATCAATGC
>JAAYTA010000053.1 GCA_012518185.1 Methanobacteriota archaeon | reverse complement strand
TAGGTTGGAAGAAATAGTAACGGTTCATCAAAAAGAAACTCACTAATTATGCCAATAGATAATAAGATCCCAGTAGCAATAGTAACTATAAGACGTTTATTTTTTATTGAGAAGAAGTCTTCTAAAGGTGCGCCCTCGCTCTTGAAGTCATAACCAAGACGTTTTAGGACTTCGTGAATATTCTCTTCCGACGTCTTATCTCGATCAGCCTCTACATGAAGTCGACCTAGTGTATATGATACTCTTACCTGGCGAACTCCATCGATGGCGAGTATAGCATTCTCTATCTTCTTGGCACATTCGATGCAATCCATGCCGTCGACGGTGAATGTCATCCGACGAGGCTCATCCATGATGATGATCAACCAACCAGTCCTATTTAGGAGATTTGTTTAATTGTAATGATTAAGCCGATTGGTGACTCATAGCTAGAAAATTAAGAGATGAATCGAGTTGTCTTATTAGATCGTGAAACTCTTAGTTCTTTGAATTAATCAACTGAATTGCGTGAGAAGCGAGATCGTAGCCGAGAGAGTGAGCCTTGTCTAGAGAATCAGCATCATCTAATATCGATCCTTTTTCCTCGAATCCTCCGTATGTCAATGCTGTTATGTCAGCATTGAGTGTGAGGAACCATATCTTCGCTGGCCTTAGTGCTGATTTGAAATCAGCATTCCTTCTAGCACCGATGGCGATCACTGCTCCTCGCCTCTTTTTACCTTCAATTCCTAATCTAAATTTCCTTTCCCAATACACTTGACCCCGATCAATGACAGCTTTCAATTGTGCACTGAGGCCTTCAAAATATATCGGAGATGCTAGTATGATAACATCTGCCTTATCAATCAATTCATAAATTTTCTGAAGATCGTCCTGGAGGACACAATTGCAGCCATTTCGGCATTCACCACAGGCGATGCATCCTGAGAAAACAAGGTTCTTAAGTGCTATTTTATAAACATCCGCCCCTGTTTCTCTTGCACCCTCCAATGCAGCATCGAGCAATAATTCTGTGTTCCCATTACGCCGAGGGCTTCCGGCAATACCTAGGACGAACGTCATGCGATATCGATGTAAGCCATTTGATAAAAAGATTCAGGTAATTGCATCATTATCAATATCTTGGGAGGAGAACTGTAAATATTGATCCCTGATTGTGATCGCCTTCTACGCGATCGCCTACCATTATTTTACCTCCAAAGCACTTCACTAATTCAGCGACTACTGAAAGGCCCAATCCGTGGCCTTCAGCAGCTTGAGAAGTATCTAGATGATCAAACCGCTTGAACAATCGATCCTTCTTCCAATCAGGTATGCCCCATCCACAATCTTCAACTGTGATTTTCCACCATGATCCTTCTTCATTATATAGCTCCAGATCAACTCCGATTGGATGCCCTTTTCCATATTTACATGCATTTGATAATAAATTGTAGAACAAGTCCTTGATGAATGAATTGGCATGTATCATGGCACAATCTACCGATGTCTGAAATGATATCTCAGCATCCTCATATAGCACATTTGTAGATATTTCCTGTAGAGCTCTCTGAATATTGGGTATTAAATCAATAGGCTCAAGCATCCATCCTTTTCCATTAGATCGAATATACAGCATCTGACGAACGTCGGATATCAATTCAGAAATATTTTCTGATTGTATCAATGCCGAGCGAATATATCGATAATGTTTTTCATCGAGCGCTGGTTCTTTCAGAAGCATTTCCAAATAGCCGTGTATTGGTGAGTTGAAATTTGCCACATCGTGTGTCAGCAACACATTAAGCATGTGGTATGAAGAAGCAGTCTTTTCAGTATCACTGAATAAAGAAGCATTATTCATAGCTATGGCAGCCTGTGACGAGAACATCTCAATTAATTCATATTGTGAGTGATCAAACGGCTCCCCGGGCGTCTTCTCAAGACTCATAACACCTAATGTGCGATTATTCACGATGAGGGGTACAACAATCATAGAGCTAGGTGAGGTAGGCATTCCATCAAGGATTAAATTCCTTGAATCCAATTCAGCCCTGGGTGCCAATATCCCTTTTCCAGTAGATGCTACTACTCCAACTAATCCTTCACCAAGATCTAATTCGATCGTAGGATCGAATGTCCAGGATGTGATCATGGAAAGCACACTGAGTTTTTCTCTCTCATGATCTAGTTCAAAAATAAGACAGTTATCTGCACCTACTAATGACATGGCATTTCTCATGATAGTTTGTAATATATCATCCAGGTCAAGGGAGCGCGATAATGCTTTACAGGTTTCATACAACCCATGCAGCTTTGTATTTTGCTTTTTCAACTCTAAATTAAGAGCATGATTTGTGAGTGAAAAATTGATTTGATTACATAATACTTGTAATATGGAAGAGTATTGGCGGACTGTTTTTTCATTATTTCTTATACCAAATAACATACATCCATTTGGCCCATGAGGGGCTCGTAATGAATAGACTGCGAGTGAGGATATATCATTGGGCAGATCATATCCACTATCGTCTTGAGAATCATATACTACTTTACCGGCATACTCGGCTTCCTCATGTACTGGAAGTCCACTTCTGCCCTTAATATTGAATAAATTTTCTGCTTCTGTAGGATCCAGGCCCTGGCATACAAGAAGAGGAGGATTGTTAGGAATTATCATACGCGTGGCAGCTATATCTATATCTAAAACATAGATAACTCTAGCCAACTCACTTGCCAGCATACTTTTCATATCTTCTTTTTCTTTGAGACCTAACGATGCGCCAGCTAAGAGTTCCATAGAGAGATCGGTGATTATTTCTTTGCGTTTCTGAAGCATATGTCCAACTAAAATTACACCATTTACTTGATCATTTAATTTAGTCGGGGCAGCGGTAAACCGGATTGTTATAGGGTCACTTAATGTGTAGAATGATACTGTGGCCTGACATGCTCCTTTGGTTGTAAGGCAATATTTAATAGCACGAATCAAAGCCTGAGTAGACTGTGAATTCTTATCTGTGAATATCTGGCTGAGATCTTTGCCATTCAGACTATCAGCGGAGCGACCTATAAGCTCTTCAGCGGCCAGATTCAGATATGTGACTCTTAAGGAGATATCAGTAGTCATTACGAGAATATTGGACATGTGTCCAACGTGCTCGACATCAACTGTTGCTAAATCATCCTGCCTGCTCGAATAATATACTACATTCTTCAGAGCGTCATGCACGAAAGTGCAATCCATGGGTTGGTATAAATAGTATTTATTTCAATTTTATAATTCATTATTACTTCTATACATGTATTCTTAACATAGTGTATGCTTAGAATGGGAGTCAACTACAGATATTTTGTTAAATACAGTTAATCTAACAGAATATTTTAAATAATACTCATGAATACTTGCTCCGAGAGCGCGAGGGAAGGACTCACCCCCCCTATATTCTCCTCCTGAATAACGGTGATTCATGTTCCGCCTTGAACAGCCTTCCCCGCCTCTTTTTCACCATAATCTTGATTTATTGAATGATTATGTTAATGACATGGTCGCCCCACTCGATTTAGGCGCGATGACTACATTGAGGGATCATGACTGCATCTCTTATCTTGACGTTGATTTCTTCGAATTATTAGTGCTAGAAGATGATGATGTTCAGGATTTAGAATCTCTTTTATCTCGAGATGATAGATGTCAAATTGTTCATGTTCCTGAAAAGATGATTATAAATGGACGCCCGGAGTTGATAGATCTAGCTGAAGAGGATCACGTTCGGCGAGACATTTTCATTCATCGAGTGAATGAGATCTCTACAATGGCAGCCTCTTTGGGTATTCCAACTGTGATACATCCGGGCGGCGTTCATGCAGATGTCGTGAATAGAAACGCTCTCCATTCAATCCTTAAATCATCTCTCGCTGAATTGGATGGTATACTCTGGTTAGAGAATATGCCTCTTCATTACCATATAGATGGAGAAATGCAATATTGTAATCTGTGCACATCGCCTGATGAGTTTATTGATCTATTACCATATCTTGACGGTATCACTCTGGATGTATCACATGCCTACCTATCAGTCAGGAATAACGGCAACATCACTATTGCTTCATTCTTCGAAGAATTGTACTCTAGCATTAAGCATATCCACTTATCTGATGCAAAGTATCCAGATGGCGAAGGTCTTCAACTAGGGGATGGAGATGTCGACTTCTCTGCAATCCCTCACATAGAATCAGTACCCGTATTGCTAGAGATATGGAATGGACACTTGAATAACGGAGCTGGATTCGCTGAGGCATTGAGAAGAGTGAGGTCTGCGAATTCTTGGTTTAAGAGATCTATATTTAAAGACTAGACTAATGTGAATGTATTATCAATTATGAATATTATCTTTCAATTAATCATTCGTGCATTCGTCTATCATCAAAGTTATACGAAGAAATAGCTGGAAGGATACATATATCAGTCAGGAATTAAGGATATGAAATGGAGGAAGGCGACTTCACCAAGGCCCGTTCGATTGTTTTTCCCAGAAATATTCTGGTCGGACATGGTGTGCTTGGGCAGATTCCAGAAGTGTGTAAAGAATTCGGATTGAGTGGAACAGCTCTACTTGTTACTGGACCCAAGACGAGGGATGTCGCTTCCGAGGAGATTCAGGATCGGCTTGAAGATGATGGTTTCAGTGCTCATTCTGTAGTGGTGGGAGGAGCCACTAGAGAAAATCTCAACATAGTCGAGGAAGCTGCCCGTGAAGTTGATACTGATTTTATAATCGGAATAGGCGGAGGCAGTAAGATAGATCTCGCCAAGATGGCTGCTAAAGATCTTAGTGTAGAGTTTATTTCTGTTCCAACATCTGCTTCTCATGATGGCATCGCTTCAGGGAGAGCATCCATAAAGGGAGAATATGGTCCCTTATCACTCAATGCTAAAGTGCCATTAGGAGTAGTAGCTGATACATCTGTTATTGTTAGGGCACCATATCGATTATTAGCTTCTGGTTGTGCAGATGTTATATCAAACTCTACTGCCGTACGTGATTGGGACTTCGCTAGAAACTTAAGAGGGGAGGAATTTTCCCGTTCGGCATACTCACTGGCCGTATATACAGCGGAGACCATTATTGACAATGCTGATGTCATAAAACCATATCAAGAAGAAAGTGTATGGGTAGCCATACGGCCTATTATCATATCTGGCATATCAATGTCAGTGGCGGGCTCATCACGTCCTACATCAGGCTCCGAACATATGTTCTCACATGCACTAGATGAAATATGTCCAGGTAAAGGACTGCATGGCGAGCAATGTGGCATAGGGACCATTATGATGATGTATCTCCACGGAGGAGATTGGAATTGTATACGAGATGCACTCATAAAGATAGGTGCGCCCACATCAGCAAAAGAACTCGGAATTCCAAACGAAAAGATTATTGAGGCCCTTGTGACTGCACACAAGGTCCGTGACAGATTCACTATTTTAGGCCGGGACGGCATCACTAGAGAGGCCGCCGAACGCCTGGCCACTATCACAAAAGTCATCTGAGGCGATAGTATGGTAACCATCACACTAATAGGAGAGCATCAGGCTAAGATAGGAGAGATGTTCGTGTATCGAGGTCCCCTGACTGAGTGTCGGGACTGCAAGCTGAAAGCAGTTTGCTTCAACCTTGATGCTGGAAGTTTATATCGAATAATCAATGTGCGAGATGTAAAGCACGATTGTCGTATGCATGAAGAGGGAGTTAGAGTAGTAGAGGTAAAGAAAGAGCAACATGCTAGTGCATTGTCCATACGCTCCGCAATAGAAGGCTCAATGATCACATTCGAGGCTATCAAATGCGATGAATTAGGCTGTGAGAACTGGAGAATCTGTCATCCCATAGGTGTGGAGAATCAGATGAAATTCCGCGTAGCTAAAGTGGGTAAGGAACTGAGTTGTCCGGCAGGACATCGCATGATGTCAGTCATGCTAGAGTGAGAGTGGTAAACTCTCACTTCAAAATATATTTTTAAATCGTAGCTTGTATTAATTAAAAGAGTAGGTTGCGATCGGTTGTATATCCGATTCGCAGATTGAAAATATTTTGTAGCTGCTACTATCGGAAGCTCTCTCCTGTGAGACGTTCAAACATCTCTATATACAGCTCACCGACTTTCTTAATCTCATCGGGCGATAATGCAGGTATTTCAGGCTCTGGCGTACCAGCCTTACGTGCCTTCATTAACTCATCGTAGTAACCACTATTGCGATAGTATTGTCGGACTGCTTCCTTAGAGAGTTCGACACATTCGCCCTTAGCATAGGCATCGTCATCCCACCAGCGATCTTCATCAGCTGTGCCAAATGTGTCTACCAACATGAGATTGCGCTTATCGTCAAGTGCGAACTCTTTCTTACCATCGACGTGTATGAGCATCCTCTCTCCGACTTCTTCTGCGATTATTTCATCGATACGAGCGACTGTATCAAAGAGATTATCCATTTCTTCCTTAGAAAGTCCAGATATCTTAAGCGCCTCATCCATCGTGAGTAATCTATCAACCGGTTCCAGTTTGGTCGTCACTTCATAGAATGGGCGTGGGAGTTCCTCTCCATATTTTGGCACATGTCCTTTATCAAAGCCAAGTTCCTCAGCGGAAATCTCACCTCTTCCTATGCGATCCCATAATGATCCAGCAACATAGTGGCGTGAGATAAATTCCAGTGGAATGAGATAATTGCTAGTGTTAGTATTGATTCGATTGTAATCTGTGATTATCTCAACGCGCTTTACACGCATGCGATTGGGCGGAATTAATTCGGTGAAGTGCGTGCGTATTCCTGCCTTTCTGAGTACTTGGAACCAGAAGGCCGCACTGCGGCAAAGTGTCTCTCCTTTAAATTGTATTTGGGTTGGTATGACTTTATCGAATACGCTGATATTGTCCGTGAACAAGAACTCAAGTGTCTGATCGTCCACCTCATATACCTGCTTGACCTTTCCGGTTCTGATCAGCTTCATCATATTACGCTCGGCTGATTGTAACATGAATGGTCCTTATACCATTTGTGGTCCGCCAGAGCAATATTAGTGTACATATCTGCTATCTATTACGATGAACGGTGCGATATTGCTCGTTCAAGTTAAGAGAACCTGAATATTCGTAGTCGCGTAGTATATTTGAGACATACTAATCATATCATAAATTCACATTCTAAAAACAAACAGATATATGAGGAATAGTACGAAACTCCTCGATGATTAATATTACATCAGTTAATTTTCATCTTCATTATGGAAATCAAACTATGAGTAGAGAAAGATTAATGATTAGAAAGTTCCAATGGTTTACGATATGTCTCTCATCGTGGATGAGGTTAGTTCCATTGCTCGTCTAAAAGGTGAAAAGCAGGACTATATGGACATCCTGCAGACGAGTGGAGAAGATCCTCTTTTCTTAAATCTCGATTGGCTTATGGCTTGGTGGAGCGCTTTTGGGGATGATCGAAAGCCAATGATACTCCGCGTCACAGAGGATGGTCAGCCGGTAGGATATGCTCCACTTGCAGTATATGATAATGGCAGATATTGGGCTAAAGTAACATTTATGGGATCCGGACCATCCGATCGCTGCGGATTTATCGCTAAAGATGGGCGAGTCGATATCCATGATGCCATTTGGAATTATCTTAAAGAAAGAGATGATTGGGATGTAATTGAATTAAGAGATATGCGGCAAGGCGGACCTACCGAACGTAGCGCTAGAAAAGCCTTTCCCAACTGTGAGATGGCTACTGAAGTGGCCCCATTCATTCGCTTGGCAGGGGATTTTGATGATTATATTTCATCATTGTCGAGAAGTATGCGTAGTACAGTGGGAAGGGGGTGGCGTCGGTTGCAAGAGCACGGCGCAATATTCAAAGATATGCGAACCGCCGAAGGAGTTAATGAGGCAGTACAGTGGCTGAAGGAGCTTCATAATCAAAGATGGCAATCATCTAGTTGTCTAAGTTTGCCTGGGATGTCAAAATTCATTGGCGAAGTCACTAAACGAATGATTGGTCATGGTATCGTATTTCACGCTATTCTAATTAATGAAACGCCACAAGCAATTGCTATGGGTTTGGAAGATAAAGAGCGCTACTTATACTACATGACAGGATTTGGACCAGAGTATGAAAAATATTCTCCAGGAAACGTACTTCTGAGTAATATAATAAAAGAATGTCATCAGCAGGGGCGTACAGAAGTAGATATGTTACGCGGATCTGAAACGTATAAGTATCGATTTAGAGCGGTGGATAGACCACATATACATATTCGTGCCGTAAATCGTGGCCTAGTCCGACGTACTCAATATTCTCTGAGAGAAGCCCCATTGGTATGATCAGAAATACCTTAGCACATCAGATGCCGGCATGTACATGAATGCTTCAGCATAACCATCTAGAGCATTGGTTGCAGCGCGATAACCGTTTATGCCTTTAGATACTCGTATATAATCGATATCGGCACATTGCGTTCCATGTTCTTTTATGGCAGCCATTTTTCTCTCCATGATATCTGAAATAGGTATTAGCATATTGGGCATCAGTGTGCCCCATATTTCATACATAATTACATCGGGAGCCTCATTACCCCTACGTAACGCTTCTACACATCCCTCAAATGCTCTAAGATGATGATCATGATTCTCGTATGGCGACGGAATGAAAATTGCATCGTATCCAGATGATAGTTCTTCTGAGATTAACTGGGTCGATTCATCACGTGAAGGAAATTGCCTCTCATGCAATATGTGATCTGTAATTCCAATGTGATCCATCGAGCGCTGGATTTCTTCTCGCCTATGTTCAGGAGTGAAGTTTCCTTCCTGCATGGACATGTATACTACTCTAACGCTCTTGCCAGCGTCCAATAATTTGATCAAGGTTCCCCCACACCCTACTGTATCGTCATCCGGATGCGGCGATATTACAAGAAATCGATCACCGGCTGGTAATTCCATAACTTTAGGATTCCATGCAGTGCCTTCAAGCCTTTTAGGTACAGAAAAACGGTTTTTTAACTTCTCCATTATGAGCCGAAGCTCCAACTTTATATTGTTCAATACTCCCACAAGAAATAATAATCGAGCGCTACCCTAATTAATCTTACATTAGGAGGGGGAGAAGTGAAAGTAGCTTTACTTTCAATATACAGCTTCGATGAAGTGAAGGGGGGGACGGAATTATTCACTGAGCATCTTCAGTCAACCTTCAATGATGCGCAAGTGTTCACTTATTCTTCATCATACAATGGTAGTGGAATCGATCTTACTAAATTTAATTTAGAAGAAGCAAGAAAGGGTATGGTTATTGGCCGATATTTTCATAAGCATCATCGTGCCGATGATTTTGATATAATCATATCTAACTCCATTGCTGGATGGTATTTGGGAGTATCTAGACTTGATATTCCGATGTTAAATGTATTTCATTTCACTATGCGAGGCTTGGCCGATCAAGTTTTAAGGGGAACTCCAGGATATTTTCCATCCAAATACATTTCATCTATTTTCGAGAAATTGGCCTCGGTTGGGAAGAGTAATGTGGCTGTATCGCGCAAGGTGGCTAGAGAATTATGGTCACTATATCGCATACGTTCTAAAGTTATAGAACATGGCGTAGATATGGAATTGTTCAGGCCGATATCAAAAGAGAAGGCTAGAGATGCGCTAGGGTTGGAGCATGACGTGCCAATCGCATTATTTGTCGGAAGGCCAGATCATACTAAGGGCTTCGATATAGTATTAAGGGCTGCGAAAGAACGGCCCAACATTCAGTTCGTTTGTATTACTTCTCCACGCGTATGTGGGACTAGCATTGTGGCACGTCATGATGTGCCTAACCATTGCATGCCTTTATATTATTCAGCAGCCGATCTGTTACTATTCCCATCTCGTTATGAATCAGTAGGATATGTTGGATTGGAAGCTATGGCTTGTGATCTTCCTGTAGTAGTTTCTCGAACAGGAGTGTTTGAAGATATTGACGAAGGAGATGTTGGCCGCATCGTGCCATCGTGGGATGCGTCTGCATATGTTGAGGCAATTGATGATGTATTGTCTCACCCATTCCACCCTCGCCGAGCAGTGAAAGATAGATTTTCAATAGAGCGTTTTCGAGCTGATTATCGCGCCGCTGCCATCGAAGCAATTGAAGAACGGCGTAAATGATGAACAAGATGCTTGAAATCGCACATTAATTTTCGTCCTGTAAGGTGTGCTGGATAGCTTACATTATTCATTAATATGTATGAATATCATCGTTGATACTTTCTGAAAAGCAGTTTTATAATTTGTACCGACAAACGGGGTTGCTCGGAAATGAGGCACTTCTTATGATGGTGTCCTCTCCCGTGACAGGATAAATCCTGTTCCCACCACAATTGGTGGGTCGCGGACCGGCAGAAAACCGGTCTCGGACAGAGCGACCAAATAGGATGGGATAGTTTGAGAAAACGAAAGGCCAGCCGTGCTGCCGTCTGGGTATTCCGACTAGGAAGCCAGGGCGCGGCATGCAACGTAGAGGTGTGGCCATGAAGGCCGATAAGCGACGTCAGTTTAAGGCGTTGCTTCGGCCACTGTCGGCGGTGCTCATAATAGGGCTCCTCTTGACTGTGGTCATACCGCCATTGCTCGACGAGGGCGCTCCCCGAGGAGCGATCATTGGAGGTCTGAAGAGTGGATCTACAGATCTTACTAAGCCTTCTGGTGACGGAGAGGCCATCGATCCAAAGGATATATATGAGGACTTCGAGCTTGGCGCGGAATCGTCCACATTAGAAGTGGAGATCAGTGATTCCAACTACGTGATCTATACGGATGAATATTCTATCACGGTCTCACAGGATGATAACTTCGCTGACTATGTCATCAGGCCTTACTTCACTGACGATGTTATTCGATACAGGAGAATAGATCCTAAAGCAGCAGGAGAAGGTACTGTAGATCAGAACGGAAACGATCTGAACTGGGTGTCTATGAGGATATCTGATCACGGAAAGGATGGTAATCGTATCTGGTTTGTCGAATCTTGTCCGCAATTCAGTATGCGACAAGAGTTTACAATATATCGAGATTACTTCGAGCTCGATGCTACATACATTCCTGGAGAGAAAAACGCTGTAGTTACCTACTTCACTGGATTATATGACCAAGATGGTCGGATGATCGATTTATTCTCTGACGGAAAAGTGCATAGATATGTGCCTGGCTTCGCTGAGGATCGTCCGGCGACTCATGGCATAGGAGGGTGGTATCCATCTTTTGAGATGTTTGCACCTTCCTTTGACATCAGGCAGCCGAATGGAGATCTTGGACTTGAATGGGGATATAATGAAGAAGAAGCTTATTTGCAGGCACCAGTATGGATGAAAAATTTTGGAGGCGGAGGACCATCAACCTTCGGATTGAAGTTCTCATCTAAGAGTTCCATACTTCCCGACCCTGCCAAGGGAGAGGAAACAACATATCAGATGTTCGTACGACCATACAAGCATTCAGATGGGGAACCAATCGGACATAACTACGGATATGCTAAATGGGCAGCTGCAAAGATAGCGGATAAATGGACAGTGCATAATACTGACATCTTCCCACTTACCATGAATTCTTTACCTAAATGGGATAAAGATTTGTTGAACTGGGTAGAAGATAGTCAGATAACAGTGGCTACGCAATCCACCAATCCCGAACAGATCAATTGGCACTATAAGTCAGCACAGCTGATGATTCCACACGATGGTACTATGCCATCATCATGGCAATTGCATAATGCTCCAGGTCAGCAAATGTATTCATCATCAGGATATCGAATAGCGAATGCTGCTAATCCCGAATATCGGCAACACCTCATCAATGGCGACCCTTACAATGATTGGTGGTGGTCATCTGATGGAGTATTTTGGGATGAGATGAATGTAATAGATGGATCGAACAATATACGGAATGATTACAATCTGAAGGATGAGTTCGTCTATACTGGGTTCCTACGATTAGTGGAGGAAACGTATGATTCGGGGAGGTTTAGCTATACTATAACTAATCCATTCACCGCGTTGCTACATTTATCGATGGTCTCTGATCTTAGTTTGATCGAGGGATATGAGCCAGTATCAATGTACAATAATGACCTAAGGGCGCATACTGTATCTGTGATGAATTTCATCAATAATATGCCGCTAGAACTCCGTCCGCGCATAAGCGTGGACCAGAATTACAATGCCGCATCAGATGGATGGGCCGTCTATTCGGTCCTATTCGGCGCCGCTCGGTATGGATTCTATCCAAACTTACGTTCATATGACTCAGGTATAGCTCAGATACCGTATCTGAATATGGCTGAGGATATGTTCTTAGCGATGGGTGCCGACCGTACACGTGGACCACAGTTCTGGCCAGCAACGATCGATTTGCGCAGTGAGGGTAACGAAATTATCACAAATCGACCCATGATAGTTATGACTGGAGGAGGTGCTGTAAGCATTGAATTCACAGATAAGAGTGAACAATACTCACTCACTAATTTATGGTCGAGCGATAAGGAATTCACTGTTGTGTTGCCAGCTGATGCTATCTATGAATTAGATGGTCTTAAGCAGATCGGTGAAGCCGAGTATACGAACGATGGAAAAGTGATCATTCAAGGAACGATTGCTGCCGGAACTACGGGGCACATCGTGAAGAGTGAGGACGTCGCTGCCATTCATTCGGGAGATGGCGTGGCGTTCATCACAGCTGCCGCTGAAGAGGTTCGGATTCGGACCACTGGCGGGCAGACCACGATGCGCCTCGGAAACCTTTTACCCTCTACATATTATGATATATTCAGCAATTTGGAAAAGATTGTAACAACATGTTCCGATGAAAGTGGCTGGATATCATTCACTCATAATTTTGACTCTGAAGGAGTCATTACTTGGTCACAAGCGCCGCCTGAGATTCCAAAAATCACCACTATATTGCCTGCAGATAATTCTGTAAATATTCCATTGAATTCCGATATTGTCATTACATTTAACGTACCAGTAGATAGACAATCGGTGCAAGAATCGTTTGTATTTCTATCAGAGGGTAATTGGACATGGTATAATGACAATGAGGCGATATTTACCCCTGATTCATTAGAGCCATCTACTGAGTATTTCGTTGAGATAAATTACTTAATGAGCCAGGAAGGGCTTACAAATAATAATCAATTCCGTTCATCATTCAATACTACTTCAACGCCATCATATATTATAGAGGGAGAGGTGCGGAGTAATGAGGGCCCATTAACTGATGTATTACTAACTCTTGATGATTTTGAGGCGGAAACTGACGAGTATGGACACTTCATCCTTCAGGATGTCAATCCAGGAAGTCATATCATAACAGCATCACGTGATGGATATCATAGATCTTC
>JAAYTA010000052.1 GCA_012518185.1 Methanobacteriota archaeon | reverse complement strand
CTAAATCGGGTTTATGAAAGCAAACGCCACCATAGCCTAGCCCGGTAGCGCGGCTGACTTGTAATCAGCAGGTCGCGAGTTCAAATCTCGCTGGTGGCTCCATTTATATTTCCTTACTATTCACATCTTTCCAGACATGTTAATGACTTCAACATATGCTACTCGTATAGTAACTACTCTCTAAATGCAGCTATTTCTAAATACAGTACATAAATAAATATGGTCGATTTTAGTAGCACAATCTCATGGCCAGACAGTATCATCTTCCCTATAATCGATCTTCATAACTAGGAAGGCGAAGTCTTCCTCTATCAGAGGCATTCCATGCACCTCTTCCGGTTCGCATATTACAATGTCTCCTTTTTCCATAATTATCTCTTGATCATCGATCACTATGCTCCCAGGCGACAGGGCATAAAATATCTCAGTTTGCACAAGATGATAATGTGGCGGAACTGATGATCCTTTAGGAAATCTTACCTCTTGTACTAAGGACACATTGGCAGGTAATGGCCAGGATTCAAGTGTTTTCCTTTTCTGATATCCTCGACCCTCAATCCACTCTATTTCACTAGCACGAATATGTTTCATTTACAAACCCTCATAAGCGAAGCATCTAGCATATTTATTCCTTCATCGAGAAAGTCCTCATCAACTATAAGTGGCGGAATGAGACGTATAGTTGATCGTCCTGCTGGCAATAATATCAGACCAAGTCGACATGCATTTTCAATTACGCGATCTCTCTCAATAACTGCATGTTCCTTACTTTCACGATCTTTTACCAATTCAATAGCTTGCATCAAGCCAACACCGCGAACGTCGCCAATAATCTCATATCGCTCAGCTAACTCCCATAATCTCTTATTTAGATAATTTCCAAGTAATTTTGCCTTATCTATCAGATTCTCTTCCTCGATCACATCCAGAGTAGCAAGAGCAGCTGCACACGCTAACAGGTTGCCTCCAAAGGTGTTAGAATGTGCTCCCTTATTCATGTCAAATTTAGTAGGGAATATTGTGGCTCCGATGGGTACACCTGAACCCAATGCTTTAGAAGTGCATATTATATCTGGAATGACGTCGAAATTCTCAATAGCCCACATCCTGCCCGTTCTTCCCATTCCTGCTTGTACCTCATCATCTATCAGAAGAATTCCATAACGACGACATATGGAGGCGATCTCTCGGACGAATTCCAACGGGGGGACGATATATCCTCCCTCACCCTGGATGGATTCAATAAAGAGGGCTGCTACCTCTTCAGGAGGGATATTAGTTTGGAAATACAATTCTTCAATTATACGGGCACAATATACACCGCAGGAGGATGGTTCCATTCCATATGCACATCGATAACAGTATGCATATGGAACATGAGTTGTCCCAGGAATCGTGGGAAAAAATCGTTCTTGCTGAGTTGTTTTACTAGCTGTAAGTGATAAGGAGCCCATAGTGCGTCCATGAAATGATCCTAGAAAAGCTATGAATCGTCGTCTACTAGTATTCCATCGTGCTAATTTTATAGCAGCCTCAATGCTCTCACTTCCACTATTACTTAAAAACACTTTCTTTTCATTCGATCCTGGCACCGAATGCACTAATCGTCGAGATAGATCGACTTGAGCTGAATAATAAAAGTCAGTCCCTGCGAAATGGAACAATCGTTCTGCTTGTTCCTGCACTGCCTTCACCACCTTAGGATGACTGTGCCCTATATTCAGTACTGAAATACCGCTAGCGAAGTCGATTAGAGTATTTCCATCAACATCCTTAACTATCCCTCCAGTTGCATTATCTGCGACTACTGGTAATGACTTGGTAGTAGTCGCTACATATCTATGATCTTGATCTATCACTTCACGGGCATTGGGCCCAGGCGGATCCACTATTATATTTGCATACTTCCCCATGATATCTTGCTTAACTACTGCTCCATAATTATATCGTATTTTGGTATTGGATAAATACAAACAATTCAAATATTGCTTGATCCAACAACGTATGGGGAAGATGGTTGATCGCAGATCCGCCGGAGTGTGGATTATTGCACTATTAATAGTGGGCTTATTCGTAGCATCTACATCGATATCATCATCGATACAGGATCCTAGTGGAAATGATGGTAAAGATGGAGTAATTAAGGAAGGATTAGATTACAAAAAGCCCAGTATTACATCTAATACAAACTTGAGAGAATTGAAAAATATAGATATTATTTCTATCAAGGTATTATCCATGCCCCAACAGGAGTTTTTGATAGAGGGTGGGGAATGGATATGGGTATTCAAACTAGAAGGAAACTTGGGACCCAATGACGCTGTTATAAACTATGGATCTAATAATTATGTGGCGTGGACTTCTGTATCTGATAGAAATGCCATTGTTGGATTAGGGCCAGGCTTTAGCCAGGGCCCAAGTTCAGCCACATCTCCCAGGGAGATAGAATTTGACCTCAATATAATAAAGTCAGGTAAATATGTATTAAAAGTATGGATAATGGACCAGAAGTCACTAGATATTGGCATGATACATACTTCATCTCCCTTATCTAGAAGTCCGTATTCTGAATTATCACTAGTTATTAGTGAGTATAAGAAGCCGTATGTACAGATAGATCAAAGATTAACCGCTCCAAGAGGCGATCAGGAAACGGGAAAGGCTGTGAGATTGAAGTTAACAGATAGAGCCGACCGTGGAGATACTGATTGGACAGGAACAATAGTCGATCGCATAAGTATAGAGAAGGATGGAATTAAAATCTCTGATGTTTATGGATCTGTGCGTTCACCCAGTTCCTCAATAAAATGGAGTCAGAATGATGATGTGTTGAATGGTGCATTAAAGACTACTGAACCATTCTCAGAGAAAGGCTTGATTGGATGGACTGTTGATATCGATTTGATATTTGAGACTGACGGAACGTATGTCATAAAGACTTGGGCAGAGGATGAGAATACTAAGGAGATAGTATCAGATGTATCATCCATCTCAGTAAGAGTGCTGGGCAATGAACCTGAACCGAAACCTGAGCCAGAACCTGAACCGGAGTTAAATGATCCAGATGACTCATTCTTATCTAGATTATTCCGTACTTCTAGACAGCGTTAATCTACGATAGAATGAATATATAGATCAAATCATTCTCTTAATATCAAAGGCCAATGGTCATCTTTTCAGCAGAATCTATAATCCTGTTTAAAATGGAATAGGCCTGCATCATATCTTCCTCTCTGACGATGAATATTGTATCAGTGAAGACGCTTACTGACTCTACGACATTTATTCCTCCATCAGCGAGATTATTAGCTAGATATGCATACACACCGCTCGTTTCAGTTATACGCTCAGGTGAGCGTACGGATATCTCCACCAGATCTGTACGTATCTTCAAAATATTATCTTGACCGATTAATGAGACTACTTCATTTTTAAGCTTCTCATCAGAGATTATAGTGATCGCATGCGTCCCTTGGATCACTTGCATGATAGTCTTTTCATTAAGCAACTTTTTGAAAATGACTTCTAAATTATGCAATACTGTCCAATCATTTTTGGCAGTTATGATAGCAATCTTGGTCTTCATCTCTAATCTAGAATCTCTCAGAATTCGGAGTATTTCTCCCTCGTGATTATGGCGTCCCAACTTAGCAGCATATCTTCGACATGCTATCATGACTGCTTCTTCATTCACTATGCCTAAATCCTTCATAATCAATCGGGCTAGTGATGAATAATTGATCAGATCTTTCGAAATACAATCCTTTATGCTAGGATGTGCGTCGATATACATTCGAGTACGTTCTGCAATACTCTCTCTAGGTACGCCCTTCTTCATCCATTCCGATGGATACCGGCCAGAGTTCTTAAACCCTTTTACAGGCAGATTCATTAGACATATATTATACGACCCTAATCGATGAAATAGTAGTGTGCTATTCCTCAAATGTTGTTGTGAGCGTAAATAGCGCCTATAAGAATATTAGTGGCATCGCGGCCAGGGTCAGTTTCAGCATCCTACTTATACTGCTCGTAATTGCATTATTCAAGGCCATCTTGACCGGTCGTATATTTTGGTCCTTGATTGCAATCTGGACATTAGTTGTGATACTAACGCCAGAGTTCGGAGATGCCATCCTGTCACAGAGGCGTTCTCTAATCACCACTATGATATCAGCCAGCCTATTCATAGTCTATATTTTCCTCGGACCTACGAGCCCGAGTTTAACTGATTTTAATAGTTTGATATGGGCCATCCCAGGCAACATAGTTATTTTCAGCCTAGTTATGATCACTCTACTTGTTGTGAATGAGCGAGGCCATGGTCATATGGTCAGACAATTCATGATGGTAGTTACACTCATCTCATACATAGCAGTGATAATACTGCAGGGACCTATCGATTATTTTGTAGGAATGTTTTTTGGAAAAGAACTAGTGTCTGGTAATGATGAATTCATGCGATATTTTATTTTCAGCACCGCTACCGGAGTCATAATGACATATGCTATGGTCAACTACATGCGTGAAAAATCGGGAGGCAGGATCAACCCAAGTGGTATAGATTGGAGGAAATGAATTGCGTCGCAGAGGTATGCTAGTACTCCTAGTATCGGCCATAGTACTAGGAGTAATGTTTGTCCTGAGTGTTTTCAAGGGAGATAGCTACGCATACAGTACTCTATTAGTTAGCATACTTCTACTGATCATACCTGCCTCTTGCATAAAGAACAATGTAATTGTACTGCCCTGGCCGATTCTAGTGAGTATAGGTCTATCACTATCCCTACATGGATTGGGAGTGTTGACAAGTTTATATCAAACTTCATGGTGGGATATAATTACACATTTTGTATCAGGAGTAACAGTAGCATCTCTAGCCGCCATACTTCTAATTGTAACAATTGTATCGTCTGATAAAATTATGGTACCAGTATCCTGGATACCATTTCTCTTATTCGTAACAGTACTTGCTATGGAGGGCATATGGGAGATTATGGAATTTACCTTCGATAATATTATTGGGACAGGTATGCAGCATGGGCTCAATGACACTATGAAAGACATCGCAGTGAATGCGCTTTCGGGCATAGTTGCCGGCGTAGGATTCGCCTACTACATTTCTAAGGCATCTCTAGATGATTTAGTGGAAAGTCTAAGAGTGGAAAGAGTTGTAGAGTGGGCCCGCAACAAATTTGATGACCACTACTCATTCTAGAAATTGGTTTAAAACGTCGTTGAATGCCAATATAGACGATTCGCTCAATATTAGAGGCGGTATTAGGCGAACTACTGATCCGGCGCATACATTGACGAGTATGCCGTTATCAAGAGCAAGAGTTTGTACATCCTTAGCATGCTTCCCCATCTCTATGCCAATTAAGAGCCCCTGGCCACGTATTTCTTTAATACGTCCCTCCGAGCGATCCATTATGTCATGGAGCATACTCATCCATCGACTTCCCTTTTCAGCAACCTGAGCATCTATTTTCTCATCGACCATTGTTTCTATAACAGTCTTGGCGATCGCAGTACCGAGCGGATTGCCGCCAAAAGTAGTTCCATGAGCGCCGGGCGTAAAGGTCGATGCAATCTCTCCTGAAGTCACTATAGCACCAATAGGATATCCATTACCTAGGGCCTTAGCCAGGCTTATTATGTCTGGAACAACATCATAATGTTGGAAGCCAAAGAAGCGTCCTGTGCGACACATCCCTGTTTGTACTTCATCACAGATGAATAGTGCTCCACGCTCATCGCAGAGATCGCGTGCAGTTCGGAAAAACTCCCTCTCAGCGAGAATCACTCCGCCTTCTCCCTGGATTGGTTCTAATATAAGAGCTGCAGTGTCTTTTGTCACAGCATCTTTGAGTTGCTCGACATTTCCATAATCTATCAGATCAACTGCTTCCGAAATAAGTGGTTCGAACCCTTCCTGATATTTACTCTGTCCGGTCACTGAAAGTGCACCGGATGTACGTCCATGGAATGAATTATACGTTGCCACGACTCGAGAACGACCAGTTCGCTTGAAGGCTAACTTGAGCGCTGCCTCATTTGCTTCAGTCCCACTATTAACAAATAATGTCGATGAGAGTGGTGAAGGACATACTGATGCTAGGGCAGCTGCGGCCTCTGCCTGCTCCTTTACTAGGTAAAGGTTCGAAACATGGATCAAACGTTTCGATTGCTCAGCTATAATTTGAGTTATCGCAGGATGAGCATATCCTAGCGAATTGACGGCTATTCCTGCCACTAGGTCGATATATCGTCGATCATCAAGATCATAAAGGAATTCTTTCTCACCATGCTTGAAGCATAATTCTTGGCGCCCATAATTTTGGAACAGGTAATTCCTGTCTAACTCTTTCACTTTATCTGTGTTCATGTCATCCCTGAGTTACAGTGGTTCCGATTTTTTCCATCCCAATGAGCTTTCGCACTATCGAATTTGGATCTTTTCCATTTAGCATATGTACAGTTGCTACATGATGACGGATGGCATCGCGGCAAGCTTCCACCTTGGGAATCATTCCTCCAGTGATCACGCCTTGATTTATCAGCTCATCGATGCCTTGGAATGTGACTTCATGCACGACATCAGAGGACCCTTCGCCTCCGCGGAGTATGCCAGGTACATCGGTAAGTAAAATCATAGTATCTGCCCCACCAGCTTGAGCTAAGAAGGCAGCCATTGTATCTGCATTGACGTTGTACTTATTTCCTAAGGGATCGGCTCCAATAGGATAGATGACAGGTACTGATTCAGCATTCAGCATATCTTCAATCCATTTGCTAGAAGCACCGACAACATCGCCCACGTGACCAAGGTCTACGTTAACGTCAATGCCATCCTCAATCATAATAACGGGAGCCTTTCGCTTACATATCACGCCTGCATCGGCTGCCGATGCTCCTATAGCATTGATACCTTTAGCACGTAGCATAGCTACTGTGGCTGCATTAATACGCTTAAGAACTTCTTCCGCCACAGATAGCACTTCTTGATCGGTGATACGAAGGCCAGCGACCTTCTTGACTATCATGCCGCGGTCTTCCATCTCTTTACTTATTTCAGGTCCACCGCCGTGCACGAGTATAGGTTGATAATTTTTCTCGATAAGTTCTAGGAGATTATCAGCAAACCGATCAAGATCACCTGGACCATTTAGCGAGTTGCCACCAAATTTTATCAATACGCGGCAGTTAGTAACGCTCATCCTCACACCTAGGTAGTATATTCTGCGTTTATCTTTACGTATTCATAGCTGAGGTCGCATCCCCATGCTTCTGCCTTTCCCTTACCTACACCTAGATCAAGAGTCATGATTATGCGCCTATTACTTAGTAACTTACGCGCTGCCAATTCTCCTTCACTACATGGTGCAAGTTGAGGGCGACCATTCTCAAACAAAGCTATAGTTTTATCACCAGTTCCAATGGTGAGTCGAACGCGGTTGATGTCGAAATCAGCCCCTGAATTGCCCAATGCTGCCAGGACGCGACCAAAGTTAGGATCTGCTCCAAATATAGCGGTCTTGACCAAACTGGATGAAATAATCCAGCGACCTGCCCGGCGGGCATCTGCTGAATCTTTAGCACCTATCACTTTTAACTCTATGAGCTTGGTAGCTCCCTCGCCATCAGTTACCACTTGCTTTGCCAGAGATTGGGCGACCTTAGTGACAGCTTTCCAAAATTTATCATTGTCATCAACAGGTGGACCGCCAGAAGCACCATTGGCCATGAATGCCGAAATATCATTGGTGCTTTGATCTCCATCCACATTTATTACATTGAAACTATTATCGATTACCTCCTGCCAGCGCTCTTCAGGAGGACTGGTGAAGGTAGCGTCTGTAGTAATAAACGATAATGTAGTGGCATGTTGTACCCTCATTGATGGTGAAATCATACCAGAGCCCTTAGCCATGCCGGCTACTGTGACTACAGTACCATCCTTGAGTTTTACCTGCATGGCGGCTTCCTTGATCACTTTATCAGTAGTGAGTATCGCTTGTGCAGCACGATGATCGGCTTTCCTACCCCTTGCAAGCTCTCTGGCTGCTTTTGTTATACCAGTTGAAATCTTATCCATAGGAAGGAAGCGTCCAATGATGCCTGTGGATGAAACACCTATTTCAGATACGTCAAGTTTTAACGCCTCTGCTGTTAGCTCCGCCATCTTCTGAGCGTCCTCGAAGCCTTGCCGTCCCGTTATAGCATTGGCATTGCCACTATTGATGATGAAGGCCCGTATATCGTTATTTTTCCTGGCGACCATATACTCAACAGGAGCCGCGCGCATCCTATTCTGAGTGTACGCGACTGCCCCCATAGTGGGACGTTCAGAATAGAGTAGGGCTAGATCCAGCCTCTCCCTCTTAATCCCGCAATGCACCCCTGAAGCCATCCAGCCCAGGGGAGTAGTAATGCCGCCGTTAATCTTTTTCATTTATCGTCTCCTTATACTCCAAGTCCAGGAAAATCCAAGCCTGTGGTTTCATTTATTTTGAACATTATATTGGCGTTCTGAACCGCCTGCCCTGCCGCTCCTTTGACTAAATTATCAAGAGATGACATGGCAATCAGAGTGGATCCAACTATCTCAAATCCTACCTCACAGAAGTTAGATCCGACAACGGCAGGTATGGCTGGTACGCTAGTAATACGTATGAAGTGTTCTTCATCATATGCCGATTTATATGCCATTGTAATATCCTCTTTAGTAACACCTTCCGCGAGATCGACATAGCTGGTCGTTAGCATTCCGCGGACGATGGGGAGGAGATGTGGACTGAAAATCACATCTATATCCTTTCCGGTAATTTCACTTAATACTTCTTCAATCTCTGGAGTATGTCTGTGAGTACCAACTTTGTATGGATTTATGGTTGAGCCGCAGTTGGGATGATGAGTGTTCTTTGTTGGTTCTTGCCCCGCTCCCGAGGTACCACTCTTGGCATCTACAATCACTTTCCCTTTTGCTAGCCCATTTTGAAATAGAGGCGCTAAAGAGAGAATGGTGCAAGTGGGATAACATCCTGGATTGGCTACTAAATCTGCACGAGATATGTCCTTACGGAAAAGTTCCGGAAGGCCATAAACTGCTTTAGATATGTTCTCTACATCAGTATGCTGATGCGCATACCATTTTTCATACGTCTGTGAATCCTTGAGGCGGTAATCGGCACTGAGATCTACCACTTTAACGCCACATTCTATGAATTGCGGTACTAGTGCCATTGATGCCGTGTGAGGAGTGGCTAAAAACACTATGTCAAAGTCTCCATTATTTGGAAGTTTATCTACAAATGACAAATCATTAAATCCTCTGAGAAATGGCATGACCTCTGCTACAGCCTTTCCAGCATTCTGACGTGAAGTCATCGCCTCTAATGAGATATTGGGATGTCGGCTAAGTATGCGAGCGAGTTCCCCGCCGGTGTATCCTGAGCCACCTACCACTGCCGCTTTTATCATGTACTTGTCTAACTCCTTATGCACGAGGGTCGTCACTAATCGCGGCCCACTATTAAGAGTAATGACTCATTTGAGACAAAAAGGATCATAGCATGTTGCACCAGAGACTATAGGCTCTTTTCAAACTCTCATTGTTAGAAATACATAATATATAATTATGATTTGTTAGATTTTAATTGGAGTATGATTAAGTGAAAAATCATGATGAATTTAAAGTGATGAATTATTCCTCAGCAATAGAGTAATTTCAGAACAATTCTAATTATAAATTCTAGGCATAGTTGTTTTGATAAAAAAAAGTCATTTAGAGATCCATCAATCTCATATGACAATCGTAAACTAAGGTGATAATGTTTATGAATAGGAATCGGAGCGACGTTAATATTCGCCCAATGCATTCCACTCTAAATCGTGCTTCACTCCCGCTTTAGACAACATCCTAGATATTTTTTCACTAAGACGTCCGACTTCTGTAGAGGCTG
>JAAYTA010000051.1 GCA_012518185.1 Methanobacteriota archaeon | reverse complement strand
GGCTAGCTGGAAACAAATATACCGATACCGTGCAGTGGAAAATTGAGTGGATTTATCCTCTGTCCGCTCGATGGTCTCGATGATCTAGTTATATCTTCTACTCTGACAGTTTTGACTTGCTACTGAGATGAACTTATTTTCACATTAAGATACTGATCGAAATTTAAATTTCAGGTCTGTGTAATATTTATGATATATAGTTCGAAATTATACTCATTCTTTCGAAGTCTTGTGTACGAGCACACACGAAATAACTTATCGAAACTGTTGCCGCAGTTTCGATCACTCTTTTAATTTTTCGTTATGAGTTTAATGCATGACTGATGATAGCGACTGGATCATTCGAAACTTTCATTCCATATTCAAACGATCTAGAATAATTGTCGTTTTAATTCATTCTCAACCGCTCTGAATATAGAAAGCTAATAAGTGCTTTTATTTACTCAGTTTGTTATTAGAATAGATTTAATAGAGAAATATATCATAATTTATATATTGAAAACTAGTCAAGGGCTGATGCTTCTGTAAATCCTTAGACAATGAAACTTTGTGTACAAAATTTTGAAAAATAATTGATGCAGCCATAGTTATCATCATTGAAGCGGCAATAGTCGTCTTAATTGACATCCCTTAATCTGAATGGTAAAATATGGGGCAAGAGCCCCGTCGGAGACTTGATCTCCGGCAAACCTATATTTTTAAATCCTCATTTTCTGGTAAGTAGCGGTTGCTTTCATCAATACGGAGGAAGGAGGACACAATGATGAGAGATTAGGCAAAGTCTATCGGAAAATTTTGTATCAGATATATGATCAGTATTGAGAAATGCTGCTGATTGAATATGATGAATGCTTATCAAAAAGATCTTAGGTGTGCTAGTATAATGTACACTTCAAGCTAGATTTAATATCTGACTCAAGCCGAATAATTGCCATTACTCATTGGAAACAAACATGGAATCAAGTGAAACAGATATTAAACTCGTCCAATATATGAAACATATATTTATCATGAATAAATACGAAGCTAGCGTAGATAGCCTGTGCTGCGAGCTAATCTGTTTGCTAAACTCATCGCGTGTGTAATTATTTTGAACCAGCAGTTGCTGATAAATCAAACTTATTCATTTATCTATATTCTTATTCAGATCCAATGCAGCCGGCTCATAGATTTTAGGTAGTGTTTACCAACTCCTCATTCAACATACTAAATCTTAATAAATTAGTGCATAGTTGTGAATGACTATGAGCTCTCAAATTGGTTTTTGTACTGGAGGTTGCGAAATACTTGATTCTGTGAAGGATATGTGGGAAAAACTTATTCATGTTTCTTCAATAAAATCTACATATTTCTCGCATTACATTCAAAATGCAACTTGGGATGCAAAAAAGGATACATTCATTAAGAAGGCTGCTGAAGGCTCCCTACGAGTAGATCTAGCTACTTTAAACGAGGAAAATATGGGATTCTGCGTAAGCTCCATTGTTGATGGAATAGGGGAAGTAGAAGCTCTCTTTGTAGAGGAGTGTTCTCGTGGTCATGGAGTGGGGAAGACGTTATTGCAGCGAGCAATAGAATGGATGAAGATCAATGGCACTAGAGTCATGAATGTAGTTACAGTCTATGGTGACGATGATATTATGAATTTCTATGCTAAGCAAGGATACCGTCCCATTTCGATCATGCTAGCTAATGATCAGGGCCCTACATGCACTGAACATTCGTGCACTGAAAACCACTAAGGTAGCTGATAATCCTTAATAGGTCGATACTAGTGCAATCATGCCCCAGATCTTTGAGATCCTATCGAAGGATCTGTATACTTAATCCCCTCTATATGATGCTGCCGAAATCCTCCTAAATGATTACATAATATCGTCAAGAACAGTGTGATGATGGATTACTTCGCCATGATCGAGAAGTTTCTGAGGATTAATATTCATTTATCTTATTTCATAGAATATTTTATTATAGTATATAGGTGGCGCGGTGTCTCTTAGAGCATCTTAATTATTCAGATTCTGGTAGTCTCATCGATATATTAAATCACTCTACGGTCACAATACTCTCATGCTCTTATGACTTCTTTCTCTGAGTAAATCATCGTGATGTTCAGTTCACTTTCTATAAATTTATTGATTTGAGTAAATTAAGGGACGTCATAAATCATTCGTCGGATCAGCATTATATCGATTCATACTCACATCGATACATGTAATTATATTATCATCATGTATAAGTATGGTGAATTGGTGTCTCGAAGAGTGACTAATTTATCTATCAGTGCCAGATCTTTTCTAAAATGGGCAGGAGGTAAAAGTTCATTAGTCAAAACGTTTGATAAAGAAGGTTTGCTCCCTAGACATTTCACCGATTATTATGAACCATTTCTTGGAGGAGGAGCAGTATTCTTCTACCTCTATGATAATAAATATTTGCAAAATAACGCATCTCTTACTGATATAAACAAGGAACTGATCGATACATATAATGAGATAAAATTACGTCCAGAGCAGATAATTGAAGAATTAAGATCACTCTCCAAGAACATCTCTAAGGAACGCTATTACCAACTCCGTAAAGAATTCAATGATCTAAAAGGTAATAATTCTCTCACATCTAAAGAGTGTATAAGAAAATCTGCATTGATGATTACTCTCAATAAGACGTGCTTCAATGGATTATATCGCGAAAATAAGAAGGGAGAATTCAACGTACCTTATGGGCGATATAAACGGCCAAGAATACTCGATGAAGACAATATTAATGCGGTATCTGCCGCTCTGGCGAATACATCAATTGAAAATAATGATTTTACACATTGTTTACGATCCGCCTCTGAAGGAGATTTTGTATACTTCGATCCACCATATATGCCCATATCAGAAACGTCCAATTTTACAAGCTATAGCAATGGCGGGTTCAGCTTTGAAGATCAAAAGCGATTATCTGAAGTCGTCTCTAAACTCACAGAAAGAAAGGTCCTAGTTCTCTTAAGCAATTCATATCACGATGAAGTAAAAAAACTCTACGAGGGGATCGATGGTATCTACCTCAATACAGTTCAGGCACGCAGAAGTATTAATCGAGATGGAGCAGGAAGAAAGCCAGTCTTAGAGTATGCGATAACAAATTACTCTCCCATCCCTATTCAAGAGCCTCCCGAAATAAGTCAAGAGAGCTATTCTTGTACTCTGTTGGATTTTCATCCGCCGACATTTTCCTGAAGATAAATAGGTGCTCATGCATTGTTAGAAGGAAGCGATCATTGGCAGTATGTTTCCATTTGGCATTGTTCCAACAATTCCATTCATGCTTGATAATGTCCTCTTTGAGAATGAAACCAACTTCCAAGAACTTGATCATTATTTTGAATGCCATAGGGACATAATGGCTTTTGTTATGAGTATCGCCCATCAAGATGGCGCAGTAACTGCCTGGCTTGAGTACACGATACATTTCCTTTGCCACTCTCTCCATTTCCTCGGCGAATATTAGGTAATCAGGTATTATCGATAAATCGCCTCTAATACGTTCACCATATTTGATAATGTTAGCGTATGGAGGATGAGCTGCAATAAGGTGGATGCTTTCGTCATCAAGCAAATTCATATTCCTGGCATCACCAACGTATACCTTACTAGTTACATCTGGCAAGTCGTTTTTTAAATCCTCTGGGAAGTTAATACGATTCTTTGCTATCGTAATGGAATTCACGTTAACATCAATTCCAATTGAATTACGGCCAGTCAACATGGCTTCTACTAGGGTCGTCCCACCTCCTACCATGGGATCGAGAACTGTATCACCCTCTTTCGAATATCTTAGAATGACATTGCGGACTACTCTGGGAGACCAATTTCCTCTGTACTCTGGAGTATGAGTTGCCCAACTTCCCCGATCAGGAAAGCTCCAAACTGTTGTACTCTCTAGAGAAAAATCAGTCGGTTGCATTTGGATGATGCCGTCTTTTTTAGAAGCTTGCCATGGCTTTACGAGTTTGTTCTCGATCTTAAGTGGTTGAATCATAGTATCGTCGACGAACTCCTGCATGTCCTGGCAATCGATGCCTTGTCCCAGATATTTTTTCAGATTCCATGCAGTTTTAAAGCCAATGTGCGGCACGTCTAATAATTGATAAAAACTAGCGGCCTTAATCTTCTCCAGAGTGTCGAGATTATTATCATTAAGTGATTTGACCCTCTTCGGACCGAGTCCGGGGACAGAAAGTAATTCCGAAGTCATAAATTAACTATCCTTTATGTTTATAAGAGAAGTGTAGAAACCCTACATCCAGATTCCTTATACATTTCTAATTATTAGTTTCTAGAGAATATAGAATCGAGAAACCCATCCTCTAACATCTTTAAGTTGGCTGTGTAATCTAATTCATCGTATGCCTCATTGAGCGAGTATTCTGCCGTTCTCCAACCCCTGCCATCAGTAATCCATAGAAAGGCGATATTTTGGGCACTTAGTTGAGAATTTAGTTGCCTAAATTCTCCACATACTGCTTTCAACTTTGACCCGCCCCCATTGTAAAAATTAGTCTCTATCAAATACAGCTGTCTCAACTCTCTATTGAAAACTGCGAAATCAAATCTTCTCTTTGATTTATCGACACTAAGATCTACTCCGAATTTCTTCTTAATGGCCGATGGTGTGGCCTCACTTATGTATTCTAACACGGGATTCTTTCGGACAGCATTTGAGATGAAGACACCTACTACGGTCTCCATCTGCTTACCTCCTCTATTTTTCCAGCCATTGGTGTCTAGGCCTACTTCTACGCCAAGCACATAATCAACAAGATTCTTCACTCTATCATCAGTGAATAGTTTGGATAGTCCTGAACCAATCATAAAATCCATCAATTCATGAGCGTTCTCTTCATTCATTATCTTCGAGCTAAAATCAAAATTATTTTCTTTTAAAGATCCCTCTTCGAGAGCTTCTAAAACTGTGATGTCATTATTACGAGTTGCAAGAAGAATTGGGAGTGCTTTTCTTACTTCTGGATATCTGCACACGAGAGGGATAAATCGTTCTCGAAATTCGTTGAACCAATTAGCGAGTTCAGTATGTTAAGTTCAATGATAATGGAATCTAAATTTGAATATACTCTTTCCCAATTTACGAAATAAGTCCAAGTGTTCAATGTGTCTTGGAGAGTGTCCATGAAATAACGAAAAGCATCTTCAGGTTTGATGCCACGATCATCATACTATTTTGTCGATCGCATCCCTTACAGATTCATGTGAGCCTATAAATTCATTACTTGATTATTATTAGCGTTGTAAGGTGACCGATATATAAAGTAGCTCGAGAGTATAATGCGGCTAGATGTGCTTAAAATTCATATCATATTTTAGAACTTCAAGAACTTCTATAGCCGTTCCGTTGCTAGCCTCATAATCTTTTTACACTCGCTGTTCTACGCTCTTGTCGCATATAAGTGGCCTTCTCGCTGATATCAGACTGATCTGCCAATGAGTATAGAAGTGCTTGCTGCGGCCTTTTTTACACTCTTTCTCGACTTCACCTTGCTCAGTGATTCGATACCCATATATGCCGCCCAACTGATAGCTAACATTATCTATGACAATACAAAGCGTATCATTACTTGGACAATATCTTGATAATAAAATAGGTTTTTGAAAAAGTTTCAGTCCTTTCCACCGTGGGAGTGGCGTCCGCCTTTTGCCTTGGCCTCCTTGGGCTGAGCTTCTGCACCTTTTCGACCAGCTTCGGATAGTTTCTCTCTAGTCGATTTCTCCTCTTCTCCTCCCTCTTGCTGGTGACTTGGATGAGTGCATTCACGTCCTCGACATTCGTGCTCTGCTAGTCCGCCTTTGCGGCCAGCCTCAACTCTCTTTTCATGCAAACTCCTTTCAGGCATGTCTTAGTCTCCTAGAGCCTTTACAGACTCTTAGAAGCTGTCCAGTGGAATTCCTATAAGGTATTTGAGGGCACTTTCTGCGGACCAATAGCAGTAATGATCAGATTAAGCAATTAGGCCTCTAAAATGAGTATACAGTATTCTACGCCAGCGTACTCCTCTTCAAAGTAAAAGTAAGAAAGACACAATATGTAGAATTTGATAGAATAATTTCTACTTAATTCTGTACATGATGAATCAGCTATGATCGGGGCTCGTAGAATAAAACCATATTAAGGGAAGCGTAGCAATGAACTATACTATAATGCGGAGGAATACGATGGAGAACTACGATCTCATAGTCATTGGTTCCGGAGCAGGGTTGAACATAGTATCTTCAGCTGTTAGTTCTGGTATGAAAGTTGCATTAGCTGAAAATGGACCCATGGGTGGTACATGTCTCAATCGAGGATGCATACCGAGTAAGATGTGGATATATCCTGCTGATGTAGTAAGGCAGATTGAGGATGGAGCTCGCGTCGGAATTGAAGCAAAATTAGAGAAGATGGATTTCGAGCTAGTAAGGCAGAGGACATGGGATTCAGTTCTGAAGGAAAGGAATGCAATTGATAAGGCAATCAAAGAGGATCCAGATGTAACTTCTATACGGGATATAGTCAGATTTGTCGGAGAAAAAACATTAGAAGCATCGGATCGCACAATAAGCGCTCCTCGTATAGTGATTGCTAGCGGAGCTCGTAGCATTATACCTCCGATAACTGGACTTGAAGATGTAGATTATCAGACCTCAGAGACTATTTTCAATATCGAAACGCTTCCAAAGAGTTTGATTATCATAGGCGGCGGTTACAAGGGATGTGAATTCGGCCACTTCTTTTCAG
The DNA here is from genome assembly GCA_012518185.1 of Methanobacteriota archaeon. Taxonomy (GTDB): domain Archaea; phylum Thermoplasmatota; class Thermoplasmata; order Methanomassiliicoccales; family Methanomassiliicoccaceae; genus DTU008. The sequence goes on along the minus strand of JAAYTA010000051.1, from coordinate 14,715 downwards.
CATTTGGTTCAGACGTAACCATCCTACAGCGCAACCCACGATTATTGTCGAATGAAGAGCCAGAAATAAGTTCTGCAGTTATGCGCAAACTGGGAAAGCATGTCAAAATTCGAACAGCTCATGATGCACAAGAAATAAGGAAAAATAATGGAAAAATTGAGGTTATAAGTCATGATAAAGTCAAGGATGAGGATATACACGATGAAGCAGAAATGCTCCTACTCGTGGCTGGTGTAAAGAGTAATGCTGATTGGCTAGATACTGCTACAACAGGAGTGGAGTTGGATGATCGTGGATATATCAAAGTGAATGAATACCTGGAGACTACTGCACCAGGGATATGGGCATTGGGCGATATTATAGGAAGATATATGTTCCGACACACTGCCAATTATGAGAGCCAACTGGCGTGGCATAATATGATGTCAGATCACAAGGCAAGTTTAGATGAACACGCTGTCCCTCATGCAGTATATACATATCCTACAGTGGGTAGCGTTGGCTTAACTGAGGATGAGATCAAACGTGAAAAGCTGAAATATCTCGTTGGATACAGCTTCTATTCTCAAGTAGCAAGGGGAACAGCCATGGCTAACGATCATGGTGTGGTAAAGATCTTAGTGGAGGCAGAGACTCGCCGAATTCTAGGCGCTCATATTGCTGGCCCAGAGGCTGATCAACTGGTACAACAAGTAGTATATTTGATGAATGCTGAGGATGGTGGATACATGCCAATGGCTAGGAGCCAAGTAACACATCCATCGCTAAGTGAGGTAGTAGTTAGGGCATTTTCCGCATTGGATGAACCAGGAGCACATAATCACTGAAGCCAGATGGGCCCCATATGTGGTGAATCGGTTCTTTCACATAATGCCCAACGGCGGAATAAGCGCTTAGATGTCATACCTACAAGAAATGGTATAGGGGGGGTAAGATATACGAGTGAACCAAGTAACGCTCCTGCTTTCTGAAGTCTACTCATCCCTCTTACTTTTAATATAATCGGATCATCAGTTTCTCCCTTATCTAGGCCCATTATGGAGCGAAGAATCAATAAGTCAGAGTGATAAACCACTTGCATACTCCAAGCAATAGCATCTGTCATAGGGATGGTAATCCCTCCTGCTGAAGTTGTTTTATTCAAAATTGAATGTCGTAATTCTTCTGCGGTATTTCCTTCGAAATGAGTATATGTATACCCTATAGTTTTGATGTAATGAGAGTCGGATCCGCCCAAGCGAGCCCAACGACCTGATTGTGCGATCTCCTCGGCTTTAGGATTAGAATAGTCATCTATATGTCCACCATTCAATACCTCAATACCATCCAAGTCTAATTCTTCTATCTTATGTTTTAAGGAAGGACAATGAAGGCTGAAGGGGTGTGGAGCGACAGTTAATCCTCCTTGCTCTCTGATGAGATCTATTGTCTCAGCGGCGCTAAGTCCTGCAGGTATTTCCTCCTCAATAAATAGGGCTAATATTTCGCCATCAGTAGTCGTTACTTCCTCTCCTTTGACTACTTCAATACCATCGATATGTTTAGCCGCCTTGTATGCAACTTCTGCACCTTTTATGCTATTATGATCTGTAATACAAACAACATCCATACCAGCTTTCTTGGCCTTTTTAACGACCTCTTCAGGATTGGATACGGACTCGGGGAAGCGAAGTAGCCCCATTCTATGGAGTCCCGAATATTTTGTATGAATATGGATATCTGCCTTTCCTCGCACGCTGAGCTGAGATTGATATGTATTTAATAAGCCTATGGTGGAAACTAGCAATTATGAGACCTATCGTTTGATAAGGTCCGAGCGAGTTATAATTCCAACGGCGTCATCTTGCTCCATGACCATTACTGCTGGAAACTCAAGTAACAAGTCTTTCACAGTATCTGCCGATGTTGTCTTTGATACCTTAGGCGGTGGATCTGACATGGCCTCACTAACATTCGCTGTTCGATTGCCGGAGAATCTTAACAATCCCTCATCAGTTAATATTCCTATGACTGAACGGCCACGAAATACTACTACTTGAGATATCTTCTTATCATGCATTATTTTGGCTGCAGAGGAAATGGACTCATCATGCTCGACACCTATTATATTCGGAGTCATATAATTTGAACAATAGTCTTTTTCCTCTTCCTTAAGGCATCGGAAAATCTTCTGTACAGTAGAGAATCTGGGATCTACCTTTCCACTCTCTATCTTAGCTATATGAGCCTGAGAGATTCCTGCCTTTTTTGCCAGGGCTGTCTGACTTAACCCTACTTTTATTCTCAGTCTCCTTATATCTGATAAATCCATCTATTACTCCCAGTTATATTTTATGTGCAAAACAATGCTCTAAGATATATATACTCTCCGAACAATCTTCAAATTAGGTAATGTTGATGAGAAAATCTTTATTCACTTCTGAATCTGTGACTGAAGGTCATCCTGACAAGCTTTGTGACCAAGTTTCTGATGCACTGTTGGATGCATATTTGGAGCAAGATCCGAACGCTCATGTAGCTATTGAGACAGTAACTACCACGGGAATAGTATTTGTGTTGGGAGAGGTGAAGACCGATCCTACCAAAGATGTAAATATTGATGTGGATCGCATTGTAAGAGACACTGTACGCGATATCGGATACTTCAATCCTGAATTTGGTTTTGATGCGTCATCTATTGCTGTTATGAGCTCCATCCATGAGCAGAGTGCCGACATAAATCAGGGAGTGTGTCGTACAGCAGATGGAAAAAAACTTGCCAGTGGGGCAGGAGATCAAGGCATGATGTTCGGTTATGCCACTGACGAGACGCCCGAATATATGCCTCTACCTTTGATAACGGCTCAGAAGCTAGCATATCAATTAGCTAAGGTCAGAAAAGATGGCACACTTCCTTGGCTACGTCCCGATGGTAAGACTCAGGTAACAGTAGAATACGAAAATGGGAAGCCCAAGAGATTTGATACGATTGTGGTGAGCACTCAACATGCTCCCATTATAGATGGCGAAACTGACGATGCTAAAATCCATGCTATAATTGAGAAGGAAATTATAGCAAAGGTCATTGAGCCTATATGTGGCGAGTTTTTAGATGCCGAGACTAAATATTTCATCAATCCTACAGGACGCTTTGTAATAGGTGGACCCTGTGGCGATTCTGGCCTAACTGGGCGTAAGATTATTGTTGACACATACGGTGGAATGGGCCGCCATGGAGGGGGAGCATTCTCTGGCAAGGATCCAAGTAAAGTTGATCGATCGGCAGCATATATGTGTCGCTACATTGCCAAGAATATAGTTGCTGCTGGATTAGCAAAACAGGTAGAGGTGCAAGCAGCATATGCAATCGGTGTAGCACATCCCGTTTCTGTTATGATAGATACTATGGGAACTGGTATTGTCTCCAACGATAGTATTTCAGATGCAGTTGTCAAAGTGTTTGACCTCAGTCCCGATGGTATAATTGAGACGCTAGATCTTCTACGCCCCATATATGGTAAGACCGCTGCTTATGGACACTTCGGTCGAAATGAAGAAGAATTCACCTGGGAGAAATTAGACAAGGTGGACGAGCTCCGTAAAGCTGTTGGCATAAACGGAAGTACTGGGGAGAAAGCTAAGGCCAAGGCGAATGGTGCCAAGGCCTCAGCCTAAATATTTTACGGGAGATTTGCTCCCAATCTTTATCTCATTTCTAGATACTTCTTAACTAGATATTCCATCTGTATCAGATCAGTCTGAGCTTTTGATCAGCTCAGCGATCTTACGTCCTACTTCCCTGCACTTTTCTTTCTCATCTTCTTGAGGAATGTATCTTATCTGGAGATCTTCCAATGGCAGTTCAAAGCCAGTAGCTTCTAACTGTTCTCGAACTGCCTTAGTGCCTCCCCCCGCCCATCCATGGGAACCGAAAACTGCCCCTATTCGCCCCTTTGGTCGTAGCCCCTTCATGTAAAATACCATATCAGCTACTGTAGGGAACATGGTGTTGTTTATTGTGGGCGTTCCTACTACAACTGCCCGAGCGTCTAATATCTCTTTAATGACCCAGCTGCGATCAGTCTCTCCAAGTTTCAAAACCTCTACATCAACTCCTTGAGAAGAGATACCATCTGCAATTTGCATAGCCATGGTTGCAGTAGATCCCCACATACTGTCGTATACGACCACTGCTTTCTCGCGAGTCACTCCAGATGCCCAGTCAGTATATGCCTTCAAGATCTGAGGAAGATTCTTACGCCATATGACACCATGCGAGGTCGCTAGGATTTGAATATCTAACTCACTAGCCTTCTCCAATGTCTTCAAGACCATGGATCCAAGTGGAAATATAATGTTAGCATAATATTTGGCAGCCTCTTGGAATAATATTCCCTGATCCACCTCATCGTCGAATCGCGCATTAGTAGCATAATGCTGCCCGAAGGCATCCATACTGAATAGCAACTTATCTTCTGGGATATAGGTGAACATGGAGTCTGGCCAATGGAGCATTGGAGTGTTGATGAATTTGAGCGTTTTTCCGCCACATTGAATCTCGCTCCCATCCTCTACCGTATCTACGTCCAATTCAGGATAGTGCAGTGCTAAGGCTTCCTTTCCCTTCCTTGATGCTAGGACTTTAGCACCAGTCAATTCTTGCATCTCTAATAGGGAAGATGAATGATCCATCTCAGTATGATTAGAAATGATCAGATCAATGTCCTTGACGTCCATGACGCTACTGATACGAGATATAAGCTGATCTAGGAAGGGACGCTTCACTGTATCAATGAGGATGTTTTTCTCCCCAGTCATGAGGTATGCATTATAGGTAGAACCTCTCGGTGTAGTATATCCGTGAAAATTCCTGACATTCCAGTCGATCGCTCCGACCCAATATACATTATCTGTAACTCTTATGGCCTCCAATGGCTCACCAGGTTCGTATCGACGTCCAACCTATGTATTATATTCGGATAAGTATGCATTAAATACAGTATTCAACTGTAGTAATACTCACCCTTACTTCTCTGCTCTCTATCGAGACGTGAACCAGGTTTGTTGATACGTGGTCTATTGGTCTCGCTATCGCGTCGGAACGTCACATCAATGTTCTCTAGGAACATATTCATGCCCTGCCTCATCTCGTATGGTCCTCCTGCGACACCCTCGATTCCTGGAGTTCCTTGGAATACCATCATACTATCTGAGACCATGTCAAGGAAGTAAATATCATGGTCGACGATCAATGCACTGCGTCCTCTCTTTTCCATGACTCTTCGAATAGTCTTAGCCGCCTCCATACGTTGATTAGAATCTAGATATGCAGATGGTTCATCTAAAAGGTAAATATCCGCTTCCTTGGATAAGCACATCGCAATCGCTACTCTCTGTAATTCCCCACCAGATAGATGCATAATGTTCTTCTCATACAAGCGACGGAGGGCTAGCGGATGGGCAATTTCACTTTCGAAGAATCCCGATTGGAAAAATTCAAATGACGTAGCCATAAACATCTCAGCCACTGTTCCATCGAAATCTGGTGAAATATATTGAGGCTTATAAGAAACTACAGCGTTTTTATCCAACGTTCCAGTAGTTGGCTCTTGAACGCCAGCAAGCATTTTAACAAAGGTAGTTTTTCCTATAGCGTTTGGACCCACGACTCCTACAGACTCACCCATCTTTATGGATCCTCCCTTGGCCTTCAACTTAAATTGCTCATAATTGCATTCAAGGTCTCCAAATTCCATAAGAGTTACCATCTCTACAACATCTCGCGGTGGATGAGATTCGAAACGAATGGATGTATCACGGAAACGAATGTTTTCCTCACGCATATATCCATCTAAGTATGTGTTGATGGCAGTTCGGACATGCCTAGGATTGGCAAAGACACCATATGCGCCTTCTGAACCATATACTAAATAAGCATTATCTGCCATGAAATCCAGAATAGCGAGATCGTGCTCGATTACTACCACTTGCTTTTCTTTGGCGAGCTCCTGGATGAGCCTTGCCATGCGAATCCTTTGGTAAATATCAAGGTATGATGATGGTTCATCGAAGAAATATACATCAGCGTCTTTCATGAGAGTAGCAGCAATCGCTACTCTCTGCAACTCTCCTCCAGATAGCTTATCGAGTGGACGATCTATGACAAGTTCTAGCTCCAGTAAGGCCGCTGCCTCATCAACACTCATCCTTTCCGCTACTCTACTGAGGAGGTCGCGTGGTACGCCTTTGACTACTGCAGGTAGCTTATCTACATACTGTGGTTTCAACGCTGTACGAACATTTCCAGCGTATACCTTAGTAAGGTAGTCTCCAAGCTCGGTTCCTGATAATCGATCCAAGACTTCCTCCTTAGAAGGGGGGTTATCATATTTACCAAAATTAGGAATCTCTTTCCCAGATAGCAGTCCTATCGAGGTGGTCTTTCCAATACCGTTTGGACCTAGAACGCCAGTTACTAGACCGGTCTTAGGAACTGGCAGCCGATATATGCGGAAGCTGTTTTGACCATATTGATGCATAAGTTCATTTTCTATTTCTGCAGGAAGTCCAATGATCTTGATTGCTTCAAAGGGGCACTTATTGACACATATGCCGCATCCTGCACACAATTCTTCTGAAATTATAGGTTTACCTCCCTCTCCTATAACAATTGCCTCAACTCCCGTCCTTACTTTGGGACAATAGTTCTTACACTCGATATTGCACTTTCTGGGCTGGCAATGGTCACGAAGGAGGACCGCGATACGCATGAGTTGCCCTATAGGTCCGCTATTAAAAAACTTGATTGTCTGTTAACGCGGCTTTGAGCCGTCATGGCCGCGGTCAAACATTAAATCCTTAATCTACAATGCGCGGTCGATAATATGGCTAAAGTCCTTATCTGTGTCGCATGGCCCTATGCCAATTCCCCTATACATTTGGGACATGTAGCAGGTTCATTACTACCCCCTGATCTGTTCTCCCGCTATCGTCGCCTAAGAGGTGATGAAGTGTTAATGATCTCAGGATCTGATCAACATGGTACGCCCATCACTGTCAGAGCTGAGATTGAAAAAGTCACACCATTAGATGTAGCTGAGCGCTACCATGAGATTAATAAAAAAGCCATCGAAGATCTAAATATAGAGTTTAGTCTATTCACCAAGACGCACACTGACAATCACTTTCATGTTGTCAGCGACGTATTCTTAGACCTCCTTGAAAAGGGATTCCTATATGAGAAAGTTACACAACAGTATTTCTGTCCGAATTGTGCGAAATTCCTTCCTGACCGGTATGTAGAAGGCATATGCCCCATGTGTGAAAGTGGGCATGCACGAGGCGATCAATGTGAACAATGTGGTAAGACTTTCGAGGGAGGAGAGTTAACAGATGCAAGATGTGTTCACTGTTTAACCATCCCCGAGCTCAGAGAGACAAAACACCACTTCATTAGGCTCTCCGCATTCCAGGAAGAATTGATCGATTGGGTTAAGGATAAGCAGTACTGGCGCCCGTCGGTACAACTATTCACTCAGAACTGGCTTGAAGCAGGCCTGGAAGATAGACCCATAACGAGAGATATGGAATGGGGTATCCCTGTACCGCTCCCAGATCAAGAGGGAAAAGTAATTTATGTATGGTTTGACGCCGTCATTGGATATCTAAGTGCATCAATAGAGTGGGCCAAGATGTCTGGAGATCCAGATGCATGGAAGGAATATTGGACCGATCCTAAAATCAGAAGCTATTACTTCCTAGGGAAGGATAACATTCCGTTCCACACAATAATATGGCCTGCCATACTTCTTGGTAGAGGAGGACTCAATTTACCTTACGATGTTCCAGCAAATGAATTTCTGACATTCCGTGGCGATAAAGTATCGAAGAGTAGAGGAACAACAATTGACATTCCATCTTTACTGAAGAAATTTGAGCCCGATATCATTCGATACTATGTAGCAGCTAATATGCCTGAGAATAAGGATGCTGATTTCTCCTGGGATGACTTTGAGGCCAAAATCAATAATGAGCTTGTAGCTACGCTGGGGAATTATTACCATCGAGTGTTGAGCTTCACGTATAAGAATTTTGGAGAGGTGCCAAAGCTCATAGATGCTACTGAAGAAAAAGATGAGATATTACAAGCAATACGCAAAACTCGCAAATCTGTAGAAGAGGCTATGGATAACTGCCATTTCAAGCGAGCATTAAAAGCCATAATGGATCTTGCACAATTCGGTAATCGTCATTTCGACTCGACCGCACCATGGGCACTTATTAAGAAAGATCGCGAAAGATGTGGCTCGGCCCTGCATATGCATTTGATGCTAGTTAAGGCGCTGGCAGTTCTGAGCTCGCCATACCTGCCTACTTCGTCCGAAAAAGTCTGGAAGTTCCTAGGTCAGGATAGTACTATACAACAATCTGGATGGTCGGCCATTGATTCTGACTTACCATATCATCAGAGGTTAAATGAATCGAAACCACTATTCTCTAAAATTGAGATAGAAGAAGACGAGAATGATTCTATGTATGCAGGATTCGAGACACTAAATCTCAAAGTAGGGCGAATAATTGAAGCAAATGATCATCCGAACGCTGACTCACTCCTTCTCCTTGATGTAGACATAGGTAAAAAGATCCAGGTAGTAGCTGGTCTGAAGGAATACTATAGCAAGGAGGAAATGGAAGGACTAAATGTAGTAGTAGTGTCGAATCTCAAGCCTGCTCGAATACGAGGAGAGAGGTCTGAGGGCATGCTTCTTGCTGCTGATGCCGATGACATTGTTAGACTTGTTTCACCACCTGCAGACTCTAAGCCAGGAGAGCCGGTTAACAGTGGAATGAATCAATCTGATCGAACGGTTGAGTTCAAAGATTTCCAGAAACTAATTCTTCGAGTGGCTGAAGTATCGAAAGAAGGTCTTGATATTGGGCGCTTAATTAAAGCGAGCAATCCTGTAGAGGATGGCTCCAAGAGAGTTATAGTATACATGCCATCGAAAGATGCCGAAGAAGCACTTGTGCTTGCCACTGAGAGAGGACCAGTAACCGTTGATGAAAGTCTTCCAGGTGGAGCTACAGTGCGATGAGAGCGGATCTGCATATCCACTCTGATCATTCAGGAGACGGCAGGCAAAGTCTGGATGATATCGTAAGGAGATGCCGAGCGCTCGGCCTCCGAGCGATATCTATCACTGATCACAATAACATGGATTGTTATCCATTCAAACTTGATGATATCATAATTCTCCCAGGTATGGAGATAACCTCTTCAGATGGTCATATACTCGCATACATGATCAATGAGCCAATCCCTCGGGGGAGAGACACTAGTGAGACTATCGATCTCATTCACGATCAAGGAGGTATTGCAGTAGCTGCTCATCCATATCGTTGGTGGTCTGGACTGGGAGAAGTAAATGTAAAAGAGCATAAATTTGATGCTATAGAGATCTTAAACTCTCGATCATCGGGTCGTGGAAATCGTCGCGCGAAGAAACTAGCAAGTAAAGTTAAATTACCCGGTATAGGTGGAAGTGATGCTCACGTGAATGAACATGTGGGATGCGCTGTAACAGTTTTTTCAGATGATTGTCAAAATGCTGAAGACCTAATCTATGAAATAAAAAGAGGAAAGATCTCTACCGAAGGTCGTAGTAGAGGATTTGATGAAACGCTTGCCTATGGCACTAGGAGTATATTCAAATGGATACTTAGAGGCTTTAGGAGATTGTAATTACATTATATTTTCAATGTTATTTATAAGTGAACGAACTTCTTGTTCCAGCATCTCTTCATCGATCTTTTGATTTACTATCATTGCAAGAATGTATTTCGGACTAACTCCTATTAGAATCAATACACTATCATCCATGAGGATCTTTATGCGATCCAGACGTTCTTCAATTTCAGAAGTGATGGTCTGGCCAGCTACCTGGGCGATAGCGCACATGGCGGAGAAAACATCGCGATGAATGTTATCTGGCACATCGCCCATGACGAACATGCCCCCTTTTGATATAAGGGAAGCATTTGACATATGCTCTATACTTCTTATTCGATCAAGAGCGTCCTTGACTGCATAAATCTCACTCATTTCAGCTGCGCTCCATAATATATTAAGCTAAGTTATTAGCGTCGATAAATAGATTTTGATAAAAATGAAGTCTGGTATAGTTACTTTAATTTTCACTATATGTTATTAGATCATATTGAGCGATCCAACTGACGTCCGTTAATTCCTATTTAAATTAGCCAGAATTAAATATTCGGAGAATATGATATCTGCATTAACAGATAAGGTAGATTCTTACTTAATATCGTAATAGATAATTATAGTAATGATAATTCATCTCACAACATTTATATCTCCATGATCCAGTTATGGCGATGAGGGATGCACTAATGCCAAGTTCATTGGTAAGGAACGCTCTGGGTAGCGATTATGCTAAAGGTGCCGTGCCTGCTGAGCACGAGATTTCTGATGTCGACAGAGAACTTCTTGAGTTTGCTAAGAAATTAGACGTATGTATCAAGATCATTGGTTGCGGAGGCGGCGGATCTAATACTATAAACCGTTGTGTAGATGCCGGTGTCGACGGTGCACAATTATGCGCTATTAATACCGATGCAAAACACCTACTTACTATCCGGGCGCCGAGAAAAATATTGATTGGGAAGACTATCACGCGTGGAATGGGGGCTGGAGCACTTCCAGAACATGGAGAAGCCGCAGCTCGAGAGAATGATGCAGAGATAAGGGATTTCTTATCTGAATCGAATATAGTTTTCGTCACTGCAGGGATGGGCGGCGGTACAGGTACTGGTGCCGCACATTATGTTGCGTCTATTGCTAAAGAGCAAATTCGCGCACTCACCATAGGTGTAGTTACGTTCCCGTTCAAGGCTGAAGGCACTGTCAGGGCTGAGAACGCTATGTTAGGCCTGAATAAGCTTCGACATGTATGCGATACCACTATTGTAGTGCCTAATGATAAACTTCTAGAACTAGTCCCAAAACTTCCTGTAGATGCTGCATTCAAGGTGGCTGATGAAGTTCTGATGCAGACTATCAAAGGGCTTACTGAGATCATAACTAAGCCAGGTTTAGTAAATCTTGATTATGCTGACATCCAGACAGTTATGAAAGAGGGCGGAGTAGCGTTCGTAGGTATTGGAGAGGCCGATGAGAACGACGATGATCGTGTCAGAGCCGCAGTTCATGAAGCTTTAAGTTCTCCGCTACTAGGAGAAATAGATCTGAAGGATGCTAAGGGCTGCCTGATAAGGGTCGTAGGTGGACCAGACATGAGCGTAGCAGAAGCTCAACGTGCCGCTCAAATTGTCAATGAATCAGTCAATGAGAGAGCTAGAATTATCTGGGGATGTTCCGTCGATGATCAGTTGGAAGGATCCATCAAGATCTTGCTAATTGTTACTGGAGCCCAATCCAAATACATGTTTGGGAAAGGAGGGGCTCCTACTGTTAATGGCGGTGGATTCGATATTAAACCTAGGAAGCTAGGAAATTATTCATCATCGCATGAGGAAAAACCTGTACGTCAGACTCCTGCATATGATGATGGAATCGATTTCATCCGCTGAGCGGAGGGGGCACTCGAGGGACCGTCAAAATCCTTTCCCTCCCAATGGGAGGTTAAAAGTCAAAGACGGTACTATCGCCAAAGGTGACTGCTGGACAAGGCTCTGCGCAGTGTCCACAATGGACGCACGCAGTATCATCTATAACGATCTTGCCTAGCTCAATCCTTAGTGCACCCTCGCAACATCTGGCGATACAGACGCCGCATCCGACGCATTCCTCGGCCTTGACCACCGCTCGGCGAATTTTCTCCACTTTTTCTTTTAGTCCCTTAGCGTCCGGACCTCTGGCGACAAGTGCACCTTCTTCGAATATTGTAATATCATCTACTGCGCACCATCCTTCCGATGCACTAGATTTAACTGGCCCAATGATATTCAATATATTAGCCACTCTATCCAAATCTAATGACTTAGAGAATGCTCCTTCGATACTGAATCCCATAACACAAGGCGAAACTCCTTTGGCAAGGAATAATCGGAGATTAGATGATTCTTCCTCCTTATCATTCGATCGAGTGATATCTATTCCTATTTTCTCAAGTTCTTGACGATGTGATTTTGGTATATTTCGCCATCGCCATGCTCCATATTCTGCCCACTCATCAGGAAGTCCCTTTGATCGAGCATACTCACGTAAGTTATCAAGCCATTTTGCATAGAGTGGGGAATTCTTTCCTACAACATCTAGCTCTGCTAAATCTGAAGCCGGACAGAGGTAGCATCCTATGCGATCCAAACCACGTTCATACCATGGGTTGGCATCTTCTCCCTCAGACATGATTAAGAGCCATATGTGAAGTGAGGTCCAATTTTGAATTGGAGATGCTCCGACTTGACCAGGTGTCCAGGGATTATTCCAGACTCGAGGCTTATATGCTCTCGATTCAGATTCATAACGACGTTGGCCGATAAATGATAACACTCCATCTGGATAGTGCTTCATTATTGCTCTGACGGTTGGTCCTAATTTGTTAGTTTTACAACACCAGCGATAGTCTCTACCGGGAGGGCCAAAGACGCTAAATCCCTCATTGAATGCATCGATGGGCGCTTGCTCTACGATCAATTTTACATTGTGGCGAGATGCCACATCCTTTACATGCTCTATGGTCTCGGGAAATTCCAGACCTGTATCGATGAAGAACACTGGTAAGTCTAGACCAGCTTTTTTAGCGAGAAGGAATGTAGCCAACGAGTCCTTACCGCCTGAAAATGATACCATAGCAGGTAAATCATTTTGTTCGATGACTCTCTCCATGAACGAAATAGCTTCGCTTATCCTCTTCTCCATCTCCGGTTTATTTGCATCAATAGCATCTTGCCAGGTTGAGGGCTCATGGGTCTGAGGTTCACACCATTCTTCTACCCATCTTATCTTGACTGCCATTCCTTTAGCGCCTGGAATCATCTCTTCAGATGTCATTCTAGCCAATCCGGAGGCGATTGAATGTCCCTGCTTATCGAGTATAATGACCTCATCACCTATTTCGATTCCTGGATCAGCTCTCACTACGCCGGGAGCAAGAAGGCTCGCACCTTTCAGTATGAATGGAATGGCGCCATCATCTGCCACAATTCGGCCCTTAGTCATTATTTTTTCCATAGATCTTACGGCCTGCATTCGTGGAAGAAAAGTCCATCCCCTCCCAGCATCATAACGCATAGTTCCTAGAACTGCTCCATTAGAAACTATCTCATCCATACGATCTAGAGCTGGTGCTTTATTCAATACTATAGTGTGGTTTTTAGGAAGAACGGTCTCTCCCACTCCCTCGCCAAATTGAGCATCTAGTGTGCGATGAGCTACATCTATATCATGTGAAAATGCGGGCCGAATATCTCCGGGTGGAGTAACCTCAATAGATCTCGTCGACTCTCCACATTTTCCACATTTTCGTATATCAAGGACTGGAACATTGCATTTATCGCACCATCTAAGGAGCATCCTTCCTAATCTGACCTGAGCCACATCTTGCGAGTAAGGACGCAAATATAAATCAATTTGCACTCCTGCCTCGTATATCACGATATAAGGAATGCATTTGATGAGACATCATAGATCGAAACTAACGATCTTCTGTACTTTTCCAGTATCGTCCGATGGCCCTTCTGTTTTGGACGTCATAACATATACTTCACCATTGGCATCTTCACCAAATGCTAAGATGTATTCGCCTAATTCATCACGTCCATGAATGGCAGCTTCCTTTCTCTTCCATTTCCCATCTTCTCCTTCAGTGCCAATGAATATTTTACCCTTAGGAGATCCACTCTTGCCACTAAAATCTCCGAAGATGTAGGCGCCTTGTAGATGAGGAATCGATTCCCCACGGTATACATAGCCTCCTATTACTGCTGTACCAATACCCCCACGCCGGTTGGATGCATTGGGATATTCCATGATGGGATCAATTAGCTTCTCACCTCTTGCCCCATGATCAGGACAATCATCTTTCTCTGCCCGATTATCATTCACATCAAAGCAATGATAGCCCTCACGTATGTTCCAGCCATAATTGCCTCCTTTTACGATAATATCTACTTCCTCCCATCTACTCTGGCCAACGTCAGCTGCAAATAATCTGCCCGTGCCCCTATCGAATGATATGTGGTATGGATTTCTAAGACCATATGCAAAGATCTCTGGTAGGCCTCCACCATTTACGAATGGGTTATCTTCTGGGATGCCATATTCCTTATCCTCTGAACGAGTATCGACGTCGATTCGTAGGATTTTTCCCAACATTGTTTCTAGACTTTGGCCGTTACCTATTTCCGGATCATGTCCCCGGTCCCGATCATTCTGGCCTCCGCCGTCTCCCAATGGGATGTAAAGGAAACCGTCCGGACCGAAAGTAATGTGTCCCCCATTATGATTCATCTGAGGTTGCTGGATCTTCAATAAAGTCCTGATACGGCTTGGTATATCATTTTCTATTTTATATTCTGCCAGAATGCTAACACTATTCCATCCTTGTGTCTCTGGTGGAGCATTATAGTAAAGATAGAACTTGCTATTTTCAGTGAACTTAGGATGAAAAGCCATTCCTAATAATCCCCGCTCGTCATATTCAGGATCAAGGTCGACCACTTCATCACTAATGTCTAGAAATAGCGTCTTTTCTT
>JAAYTA010000050.1 GCA_012518185.1 Methanobacteriota archaeon | reverse complement strand
TACCTTTCTTTGATAGTAAGCAACAAAATGAGGTTTACATCATATCTAGAGAAATTCCTTATACATTCCTACGACCAGCTCATTTCATGGAGAATTTTAACATAGGGCCTCAATGTAAATCCATTCGCGACGGAAGATTGGTCTTCCCACTTCCTCCTGATAGAACACTGCAGATGGTAGCAATAGATGATATTGGCTTCTTTTCAGCAATGGCTTTCGATAGAGGAGATGAAATGATTGGGGAGAGTTATGACTTGGCCGGAGATGAGTTGACTATGCCAGAGGTTGCTCAGCGTTTTTCAGCTCATCTGGGCAGGGATGTTGAATTCGTACAGCTGCCTATGGATGAGTTGGAAAAAATGGACCCTGAGTATCCTGTCATGGCTCAATGGCTTCAAGATGTGGGATACAAATCTGACATCTCATCAATACGAAGAATGCATCCTAGTCTATTGTCATTCGACGTTTGGCTCAGTAGTGGATATTGGAGAGGAATGGGTCAAAAGAAAAAAGTAATGGAAGGTGTTCAAACTTAAATTCATATCACTTTTCTCATATAGTTCTCAATAGAGTCAAAGGCTGTAGCCAGAGTATCTATAGGAGGTAAGAACACCGCACGGAAATGTTTGCTATCTATTTCAGAACAGAAGCCTGATCCAGGGACTAGTAGAACGTGCGCATTTTTTAGAATATCCATTACGAAATCGTTATCAGTTTTCCAATAATCTGATTCGATCTTCGGGAATATGTAGAATGCACCCCGAGGAGTTGCCGTGCTAAGTCCTGGTATATCGTTAATTCTCTTAACCATATAGTCACGACGTTCTCTCAGCTTTCGATTAGTAGCCTCTAAATGATCTCTAGGACCTTCTAACGCCGCAATTGCAGCCGTTTGGCATGGATTATTAGCTGAAATGCGAAGACGCAATTGGCGCATCATGCCTTCTTTAATTTCGTCCATTTTTCCCAGAGGATCGTTAAAGATTACGTAACCAAGCCTCCATCCAGGTAGTAGATCTACTTTAGAGAATCCATTGAATAATACAACTGGTACGTCTTTAGATAATGAGGCCATAGATCGATGTTCGCCATCGAAAGTCATGAGATCATATATCTCATCCGATATCACAAAGAGATCGTGCTCACCAGCTAGATCGATTATATCCTTCAATACTTTATCAGAATATAATGATCCAGTAGGATTATTGGGATTGATCACAGCAATATACTTAGTTTTTGACGTGATCTTACTACGCATATCGTCGATATCAGGTTGCCAATCATTCGATTCGTCAGTTTTATAAGATACAGTTACGCCATCGAAAAACTTGGTAAATTCACTGTATGTCGGATATCCTGGACTAGGAAGGAGTACCTCATCGCCTGGATTAATTACTGCTGCAGAGATAGTCTGTATAGCTTCTGTTACACCACATGTGATTAGACAGTCGTCGATGTCAGCACTAACATTGTTTTTGCGCTTTTCCTTGGCGAGAATTGCATGACGGAGTTCATAGCATCCCTCTGATTCAGCATATCCATTATCATTGGACTCAACGGCTTGACACAACGCGTCTCGAACATGCTTGGGAGTCTCAAAATCCCATTTATTAGGATCGCCTATGTGCAGTTTCACTATATTGTGACCCTGCTTCTCTAGCTCTCTTGCCGGCAGAAGTATGTCGCGGATGGCGTAGGATACGTCCATCGAGCGTTTGGTTGCTTTCATACAGACCAGTGACAGAAAATGTCTTTAGATATATAGGCACTTCTACAATCCATCGTGACATCTGTGAGACTATCTCCCTCCATGTATAATCTAAATGCACTTGAACGCGATGCTGCCAAATAGTATATGTTCGGCTAATGCAATCGCATGAATGCGGATAAGCGGGAGAAATGTTCTGTACGGCAAGGGTTCAGATCAACTCTGCTCATCTCTATAGTTGGTTTCCTAGTTAGTTTTGGATTTAGTTTACTGACTCCCGTGCTTCCCCTATATGCTCTGACATTTGGAATCGATCTTGCCATGGTAGGTATACTAGTCGCCAGTATAGGCATCACTAAAGTTGTTCTGGATATACCCGCCGGCGTCGTCTCAGATCGTGTCGGAACTAAGCGATTCATGATATTGGGCCTTTTACTAGTTGCCATTTCTGCAATTATCGCTGCACTAGCAAGAGATTACATGATGTTGTTGATTGGGCTCATCATACAAGGAGCAGGTTCAGCAGTCTACTTCACTTCCTCTTATCTAGCAGTTAGTCGCCTATGTCCAATCAGTAAGCGAGGTAGACATCTTGGCCTATTCGTAAGTTTACAATTTCTTGGTTCGACGAGCGGTCCATTAGTAGGTGGATTATTTGGGCAAAGTTTCGGATTAGGTACTCCATTCTTTATCTATGCACTCTTGGCCGCCGTATCTCTAATAATGGTACATCTAGGAATTAAGGGAACACAAGTGGAGGGCGTAGGAGGAAATATAGACATAAGGCAATTAGTAGTTGCTTTTCGGGATCGCACACTGGCAGCCATCAACATCGGACTATTATCGATATCTGTAGTACGTATAGGTCTGATCGCCACCATTCTACCAATATTTGCGGCGCGAAATCTCAACATATCACCAGCCGAATTTGGAGCAGTATTGACAGCATTTTCTTTTGCAAATTTTCTCACATTATTACCTGCAGGAGTTTTCAGTGATCGCCTTGGCCGTCGTCCATTTATGTTTGCTAGTTTGATGATTACGGGCATACTAGTGCTACTGTTATCTCTCGCCAATGACGTGATAATATTCTCTATCATCATGATAGCTATGGGAGCTGCATTAGGTCTCACTGGCCCCATTGGAGCGTGGGTCTCAGATATATCCAGTCCAGCAAGATTGGGTGCCTCTATGGGATTGTTTCGAACGATGGGTGATGTGGGTTCGTTCATCGGACCTATAGTTCTCACTGCATTTCTCCCGACTGGAGAAGAAGGAATCGGATCAACTCCATTCATATTGGCCGGAGTATTGGCTATAGCCGCAAGCCTAATCCTAATAAGGGCCAGAGATCCAGCTGCTGAAAAGGCTAAGCATAGAAAAGACAGTGGTAAGAAGCCCTAGAATCGTGCAGGTCCATCTTGACAATAATAGTTAAGAGATAGTCGAGAACGTATTGCTACCGAGCATTCTCCACATTCACAGCCCAATCGTACAATTTCACATTTTGATGTTTGACGAGCACAGAATAATTTCTCTCCTCCCGCCTTCATGCATTCATGATATGTTGGACATCCAGGACAATAACATTCGATATAATTTTGCTCATTGTCCTCTACCCATTTGTCCTTTGAATCAATAGCGCAACGCTTTGCCAGGGCCCTCACCTTCTTTAATTTTTACCACTCTGTATACATTTCCTCCAGCTTTCTTGCCATATATGTCGCCTCCACCATATAGATCGGTAAAATACATACCATCTGATCCAAATGTCAGACCGACTGGCATAGCTAATCCTTCGCCAGAGTACACTACAAAATCATCATATGATAATACTCTTCCATCATTTCCTAACCCTAATTTTACTATCTTTTTCCCTTTCATCAATGGTGCTTTATATCTCGCCGGTCCAGCAAGAGATACAAATAAATGATCATTGAATCGGCCTCCAAATTGTCCATCCTGCGCGAAATCAAGAGCAGTAGGAGCCTGAGCAAAAGTCCACCAAAATAACGATCCGTATCTCATATCAGGTGGCCAGCCATAGTTGCCGCCACTCTCTACGCGAGCAATGCGATCATAAGACTGTGCGCCATTGTCCGATATGTAAAGAGAATTATCGCTGCGCCTCCATGCTGCACCAAATGGATTGCGAAATCCTCTAGCATATACCAGTTCATCTTTAATCGGATTATCATCTGGTACCGAACCATCCAGATTCATGCGTAGAACTTTTCCTCGCAGGTCCTCGAGATCCTGTGCAGCTTCTGGGTTATCGTACCCATCGCCAAAGTTAACATAGAGTTTTCCATCCAGGCCGATAGAAAGGGCCTGCACTTGATGAGCATTGAATGTAGAGGGCACTCCATCTAGTATGACTTCTTGATTTTCTACACTCATACCGTCAGTAGTATAAAATCTAACTATTCTAGAGAATGGTTTTTCATCATTGACATAAATCATTGATGCAAAAACATCTCCTGAATTTGGGTCCACGCATATGCCAGTTACGCCTGATTCGCCTGAGCCAGGGAGTACATAATCAGGCTTGTAATTGAGCAAGCCTTCTGTAAAAGTACCAACCTCACAATCATTAGTTACATAGCGTATTTGGCCATAGAGCTCTGTTACATATAGCATAACATCGGCTTGCTTGGGCGCCATAGATACATTAACGGGCTTATCAAGCCCAGTTGCCACCAGTTCTATCCTAAACCCGGGAAATGTCCACCAGTTATCCACTGATCCCATGTACGCCTCCTAGGACTCTTTACAAGATATCCGTAAATGACAATCCTAAGGCGTTGATTATGAATGTTTCTGCAGTAAGATATCTTGCAGCTGCAGAATCAGTACTATTCATCCTCACCATTGTGGTTTATTTACTTTGGGATGCCAAGGTCTTCCACGGTGTTAATATGGAACACAGTGGTACGATCGATACTCTGAAAGATAAGGGCGTAACGATCAGTCTGGAGACTGTGGTAGATGGCCTTACTAATCCTGTTGCTATGGCATATCCAGCTGATGGAAGTAAGAGGATTTTCATAATAGAGCAGGTGGGGAGGATTTATTTGCTGGCAGGTAAAGAAAAGACGCTATTTCTAGACATTAGTGATGAAGTGGTCGACCTTGATCCTGAATATGACGAGCGGGGATTATTAGGAATGGCTTTTCATCCTAAGTTCACTGAAAATAGCAAGTTCTATCTTTA
>JAAYTA010000049.1 GCA_012518185.1 Methanobacteriota archaeon | reverse complement strand
TTTTTCATTGCGGCTCTTATATCCATGACTTCATACGCCTTGGAAGCAGCGCTATGTGACACCATTGAATTATCTAACACTACGATGCTACCATCTCGCCCTTCTCCAGTCGGTATTACTCCCGATCGGAGCATAGCCTCACGTGCCTCATCACTCAAGGCATCTAATGATGATATTTCTGGAATGTCGCGAGCGCCCTCTTGGTATTTTGATAAATCTATATCTTCACCCAGCGCGGCCTTTTTCTCCAGCGCAGCCTCTGCACGCCTCCTCATCTCTGCTTCAATAGACGACATTCCGCACACTCCTCGTAACCATGATTCCTAATCTCACGCAATAGCTCGCGGGGGTTGCCAGAACAAGCTACTACGCCATCACATAGTACGTAGCCTCGATCGGCCTCTATATAATCAAGTATCTGACCAGTATGTGTGATAACTAGAGCACTCTTACCCTCCATTGCGCGACGTCCTGCACACGTCACGCCGCCGGTGAGTAGATCATGTATCATATTTCCCACCCTCTCAATACTCTCAAGGTCAACACCTGATTCTGGCTCATCTAGTAGGTATAAGCAAGGGTTTTGCGCTGCCAGTTGAAGTAATTCAGAGCGCTTGATCTCCCCGCCAGAAAATCCTACATTGACATCTCTATCTAAGAACCGCTTCATATTGAGCGAATCGGCAAGCTTGGCAGGGTCCTTCTTACCCTTAGAAGTCACGCGTAGCATATCTTTTAGCTGCACGCCTACAAGATTTGGAGGGCGCTGTGACATCAAGCCAATACCGAGCTTTGCTCTTTCATGAACTGGTAAATATGTTATATCTTCTCCATCAAAGATTATCTGACCCTCTACAACGCGGAAGTTACCTAATCCCATGATGGTATTGAGTAGTGATGATTTCCCGGATCCGTTAGGGCCGAACAGTACGCTGGTGGATCCCGATGGGACAGAGATGGAAATGTCCCTGAGCACCTTTCTGCTCCCTACCTCTACGGTCAGGTTTTTGATCTCGAGCATGTTCCTACCAACCTTTGCCTGTATCTAGCTTGTATCTACCTAGATATATTATCCTAATCTATGAGTCTGTGAAAGTGATACAACAGTGATCTCATAGGTGATGGTATTCAACCGAACTCACATCTCTATATATATTCATTCGCAGCTTTGAATCATTCCATACATGATATGGCTAATATTCATGAACATATAGCTCGCATTACTCTCATCTCATAGTATAATCTACGATAATCCTATCAGGATATCGATATAGATGATCTGGTGAGATTATCGAATATGATGAAATGATACTATATCATGCTCGGATAAACTCATCAATTGATAATCAACTGATCAAAGTATAGGAGTGATAGGAATTGTTTATGAGGTATGATGAGGAGTAGATGCGAGTATTTCTTAAGCACTATTGATATACAATATTCATGCTTTTGGCCTGCCATCTTTTCATAGGCACTCTTATTGGCTATATCCTATATCGATGGAAGGGGAATCTACTCGCCGTTCCGATGGCTATGATCGCCTCTATATTGCCAGATATAGTGGATAAGCCACTTGGTCATTTACTACTACAAGGCACTCTAGACAATGGAAGAATATTTGCACATAGCTTATTATTTCTCGGCATTATAGGAATTATATCTATCTACTTATGGAGGAGAAATAAAACATTAGGGATTGCATTATTCGCTGGAGTTATATCACATCTATTACTAGATGCTATGTGGAGTAACCCGACCACCCTATTCTGGCCATTACTAGGATCATTCACTCAAGAAAGTTATCCTGATTATTTTGGTAATGCTATAATGGCTGAGCTAACTGCCCCATCCGAATATGCATTCATGCTTGGTATCGTAGCTATGATTGCAGCCATATGGAACAATCACTTAAGCTCGCGATTGGCTAATATGAGCAACATTGTGCTAAAACATCGACGATTCATATACGCCATCATGCTGTTTGTTGCATTCATACAAGTGATTGGGGCAGCTCTGACGTTCATGAATGGTTATGATGGAGCTCAAAATGAAATGATTTTAGCAATTGTACTAGTACTTGGAAGTCTGACATTGTACAAGCTCGATCCTGGAGATATTAGAACAAATACTATCTCAATTATTGATGGAGTCGAAAAAAATGAAAGAGTCCCTTAAGGGACTAAGATATTGTTTATTCAGGCGTCTCTGCGCATTCCCATGAGAACCATCATGGCGAGGCCAAAGAAGCATAGCAACGCTACCGGACCGAAAGATGGTACCAGTATAGCGATGACTATGAGAGGTATGGCGCAACATTGTAGCGCCAATAACCTCCTTCCGGTCGAATTCCTCTTCAATCGATGCAATCGTGCATATAGTATCAGCAATAGAGCTGCCATTGCTGTAGCTAGAAGCACGAATGGCTCTAGGAAGAGAATGACCGGGGGCTTTCGCATACCTTTCTTCACCGCCTGAGATTTGGCGGAGAGAGTATCTCACCGTGATTACTCTCATTTCTATGTCTTGCCATCGGTGCGGCCAGACCCATAGTTGCCAGCATAGTCGATGCTTTTAACCTGGAAATCGACACGCTATTCCGCATCTCTACTACTAGCTCACGTGCCACGACTCTTTCATGGACTTCTCCCTGCTCCTTCACCTTAGTAAGGCGATGCAGTGAGAACATGCCCAGTATGAAAGCCACTATGAGGAATATTGTCCATCCTTCAAAGTACTGTGAAACTATCCCACCGAGCAGTGGAGATATAGCTGCAGCCAGTTGTGTGAATAGCATGAACGATGCCATGTAGGAAGTGCCCTTTCCTCTGGGGGCCAGTTTCAATCCTATGCTACTGGTAGCTAGATTCACGCCTGCAGTGGACATACCCCACAACATGTGTATGCCCGCTGCCATTGGAACTATTAATCCGGTTCCTTTGAACATAGATAATGATGCCCATAGTGCGAATGAACCCAGCAGCAGTGGTCCAGATACGCGGAGCACTGACTTGTTGGAATATTTGTCAGCCAGTGTTCCCCATACTTTAAAGAAAGCCACCATAGTTAGCTGTTGCAGAGCAGTCAGGACGACGACCATAGTCATGTCCATACCGAGTCCACGGAGCATGTAAACCGTCAAGAATGGTAGAGCCAGATTGACGGCGAAGTTCCATGAGGTCAAGAACCAAATGAGATTTTTGAAGTTCTTATCACGGAATGGTTGGACCAATAGCTCTCGAAATGGAGGTATTTTATCAGCACTAACCATCCGTGGCTCAGGTATCTTAGATATCTGCACTATGCCGAGCATGCCAGCAATGAATCCACCAATGAATAGCATAGCGTAACCGACGAGCTCCATCTCTGGGAATGCAGCAATCCACACATCTAGGAAGTAACCCGCCAACAATGCAGTTGGTATGGCGATGGCAGTGGATAGCAACATCTTCTTAGAGAAGAAGCGCCCCATAGTTGCCTGTGGCACAAGGTCATGCATCCAGGAATTGTAGCTGCATCCGCCAATATTGGCCAACAGTGAATTCAATACCAGTGCTACTAGGACAATCGGTAGGGCTACATTTAATGGAACTACGAGGGGAATGCAGGCGATCAATAGCAAGAACGCCCTACTGAGGGCCGATGAGATCATAGTTATGGATCTGCGAGTCCTAAACTTCTCCACCAGGTAAATGGTGGGGATCTGCATAATCCCGCTCAAGGGCGGGATCGCGGCCAACATACCTATTATTAGATCAGAGGCACCAAGGGCTAGCGCGAACGCTACCAGGAATACGCTGGTAGTGAGAGTGGTCATGACCTGTGTGGCCAAACCATCTCCTATAACGTTGCGGAGGCCCTTTTGTACCTCCCTTTCTGATAAAGTATTAGTGCATCCCATCTCTTCTCACTTGGGACCCTTGGAGGTCCCGAAGTTCTCGACGGTCCGAGGTTATAAACTCATTATTACCCCATTATCATCGATGATATTGCTAGACTGTCAGCACCTGTTTCTCTGAGATATGGTAACTTTAATTCATCCGCGTCTTTTCAGATAAACAATTGAGAAATAATCGACTCTAATCGCTAACGCCCACTCATTCTGCAAAACATATCAAGAAGGGCGTCGTGCATCGTTGTTCCTCCACTACATTCGGTGATCTGATTTTTTCCCTCCTCAAGCAACTTTTGCTCTGAAATCCCCGTTCCAATGACTGACGATGGAATCCACCGTAGTCAATCAGATCATTTCGAATGTAGCAACGTGCACGCGCCCTTAATCAGCATCATGTCACATCTTGACTTGAATCGTTGCAATTTCAGATATATGCTACTCATTACTTATACTTTAGACGAACGTCAAAATATCATTAATGTTGAGAGTTCGAAAAATCTCTTATCGCTTCCAACATTGCCTTAAAAGTAGCTTGCTCTGGCATAACATCGACTTTAATTCCTAACTCATTTAATTTCTTCTCAGTTGGAGGCCCAATTGCAGAAACAATGCACTCATTGAGTATATTTTTCAATACTTTCTCTTTACCTATCAGCTTAGCAGCTTCAATGAAAGTAGAAGCAGTCATAGCTGATGAAAAGGCAAAAGCGTTGACATCTCCAGACAGCGTTTCCTGTACCATTTTGATTAAATGCTTATTATCTGGTCTGACCATCAATCGATATATAGGAACTTCCAGCACGATTGCACCTGCATCCTGAAGACCAGTTACTAAGATAGGATCTCCATGATCTGAACGTATTAAGCATACTGACTTTCCTATAATGTCTTCAGATATGAGTAGATTTACTACGCCAGTCGATGTATATTCGGCAGGAATTGTATCAACTTTCATCCCTGCAGACAACATGGCTTCAGCTGTGGCTGGACCAATTGCTGTTAATTGATACTTATTCAATAGATCGACTATGTCTACATCGTACTTATCTGCCAATGTTAAAACTGATGAGACTCCGGCAGATGATGTTATCACTACATGGTCAAATTCATTCTGCTGGAGTAATTTGAACATGAGCTCAGTAATAGCATTGTCATTGGGAACCGTAGCAAGTGGTGATGCAGTGATTGTATTGAATCCCATATCCTCCGCGAGTGCAACTGATGCCTCCAATCGATCAACCGGGCGAAGGATAGCCAATCTCATCTCAAATCTCCTAATATATCATGCAGTGAGGCCACATTACCTACTACTGTCACAGCCGGTGAATGGATGCCCTCCTTCCGACACTTTTCATTAATCGTTGCTGCTGTGGCTAACACTGATCGTTGCTCAGGACGTGAACCGTATCGTATCACAGCTACAGGAGTTTCAGGATCGAGACCACCCTCAATCAATCGATCCATATTCCTACCTAAATGAGTCATTCCCATGAGTATGACTATTGTGCCTCCAAGACCTGCTAATCGCTCCCAGTCAATGCGCTCATCCTCCCTATCATCGCGCTCATGACCTGTGACAAAAGTAACGAATGATGCATGATCGCGGTGCGTCACAGGAATACCAGCAAGAGCAGGCGCTGCAATAGCTGAAGTAACTCCAGGTATGATCTTCACATCTACGCCAGATGCTCTAAGGACTTCGGCCTCCTCACCGCCTCTCCCAAACATAAATGGATCTCCACCTTTTAGCCGCACCACCATTAAGCCACCTTTGGCTTTATCCGCAATTATGTGATTTATCTCACTCTGCTTGACCTTATGATGTCCGCCTCGCTTACCCACATCTATCAATTCAGCATCTTCTCTTGCTTCCAGAAGCAGCTCCTTTCCCGCTAAGGAATCATATACCACAACATCGGCGGTTCGGAGAGCTTCCAATCCCGCTACAGTTATGAGTTTTGGATCCCCTGGCCCGGCACCAACTAGGTAAACAATCCCATTCATGACATACCCTCCAGTAATTCCTGAACAAGATCGTTCAATCCTTCATAATCATCAAGTGTGAGTGTGCGCTCTACTCTAACATCACCATGCTCTGAGTTAACAAGAGCCTTAATATGCATATTCTCATCCACTACTCTAGATGATACTCCGATAGGCATAGAGCAACCTCCGCCTAAAGCCTTCAACACAAAGCGCTCTGCCTCAACTTCTTTACGAGCCTTAATATCATCCAGTTCTTGTAATACTGAAAGGTAAGGACTATCTGCCCGACAAACTACTGCCACAGCACCTTGCCCCGGTGCAGGTATGAATATATCTGGATCAAGAATATGACACTCCTCATCTAAACCAAGTCTAACTAGACCTGCCCTGGCGGCCACTATGGCATCATATTCTCCCTCTTTCCATTTTCGAATTCTAGTGGGAACATTGCCGCGAAGATCTCTAATATCGAGGTCAGGACGATATGAGATCAGCTGCATCCTCCTTCTAGTGCTAGATGTGCCCACCACTGCTCCAGAGGGAAGTTGTTCAAATGATACTCTAGAGATGAGGACATCTTCAGATGGTGCCCTAGGGAGCACTGCTGCCAACTCGGTACCTTCTGTTAGATCTACAGGCATGTCTTTGAGACTATTTACAGCAGCATCTACTTCGCCGCTGATGATAAGACGATCCAATTCCTTAGTGAAGACGCCTGGAGATCCCATCTCGCTTAGTGGCTTGTCTTTCACAATATCGCCAGTAGTTTTAACAATCTTTACATCTACATTGATATCAGGCCGACGCTCCTTGAGCATGGAGACAACTGTGTCAGTCTGCACTCTCGCTAGATCACTTCCTCTAGTACCTATTATCAATGAACTGCCTCCAGGGCCTCATCGTAGATATCCACTGTAAGACGTATGTCTTCATCAGAGTGAGCGGTGCTAATGAAACAAGTTTCATATTGCGATGGTGGAATATACACTCCTCGATCTTGAAGAGCATGGAAAAGCTTCATGAATTTCTTAGCATCACAAGTCATAGCATCCTTATGATCACGTACTGGATGATCAGTCATGAATATTTGGAACATGGATCCTATCCCTGCTACTTGGTAGGGAAGATTATGTTTTTTCAATAAGTCGGTAAGTAGCGAACGCATCATCTCGCCTTTACGTTCCAATTCATCATGACCGACTCTTTCTAACTCGTCAAGAGTTACTATGCCGGCAGTCATACTGATGGGATTTCCAGCAAATGTCCCTGCCTGATATACTGGACCTATGGGTGATACTTTCTCCATGATCTCCGTTCGAGCCCCGAATGCTCCAATTGGCAAGCCTCCGCCGAGCACTTTACCCAAAGTAGTAATGTCTGCTTCTACTCCAAATCTAGATTGTGCTCCTCCCATAGCCAATCGGAATCCAGTGATAACTTCATCAAATATGAGCAATGCATCATGCTTGCTTGTAATCTCTCTAAGGTCTCTCAAGTAATTATCATCTGGAAGCACGGGTCCAATATTGCCTAGTACTGGCTCCACGATCACTGCGGCCACCTGATCTTTATTTGCTGCCAAGAACGATTTTACAGAATCTATGTCGTTATACTGCACTAATAATGTATTAGCCGCAGCCTCCTCTGGCACTCCAGCGGAATCGGGAGCGGAGTGTGTTGTAGCTCCAGAACCAGCCTTTACCAATACTCCATCATGGGCGCCATGGAAGCCACCAATCATTTTTATTATGAGTTTTTTACCAGTAAATCCACGTGCAAGACGTATGGCATGCATAGTGGCTTCAGTCCCAGAGCTTACAAAACGCATCATCTCCATAGAGGGGAAGTAATTCGATACCCTCTCGGCCAATTGAACTTCCAATTCAGTAGGCGATCCAAATAATGATCCATTCGAAAGTTGTTCTTTTAATGCGTTAACCACTCTAGGGTGTGAATGGCCAAGTATGAGTGGTCCAAAGCCCATACAATAATCTATCATTTCGTTCCCATTTACATCATAGAGTCGGGAACCACTCGCTCTCTCCATGAATGTAGGATGAGGAGTAAATGCACGGACTGGAGATGATACTCCTCCAGGCATCAGACGTTTGGATTTCTCATATAGTTTACTAGAATTGATACGATTCATTCAATCACTCTTTAGAAGTTTGGCTGCATTGGCAGCGAAATAAGTTATAATCATGTCGGCTCCGGCTCGCTTGATACTTAGAAGCGACTCCATCATAGCTGCCTCACTATCAAGCCAGCCATTAATTCCAGCTGCTTTTATCATTGCATATTCACCACTGACTTGATATGCGGCTAAAGGAGCATCGAACATGTTTCTTGCCTCAGCAATAATATCAAGATAAGCTAAAGCTGGCTTAACCATTACTATATCAGCTCCCTCATACAAGTCAGCACCAATCTCTCGCATCGCTTCCCGTCTATTAGCGGGATTCATCTGATGTGTTCGTCTATCTCCAGATGAGGGAGTACTCATAGCAGCATCTCGAAAGGGACCATAGAATGAAGACGCGTACTTGGCTGAATAAGACATGATAGCTACGTTCTCATACCCTTCACCATCCAATGCCTCTCGTATCGCTAATACCTGACCATCCATCATGCCTGATGGTGCTACTATGTCCGCACCTGCTTCGGCTTGAGCAATGGCTGTGCGAGCGTAAAGTTCCAACGTTGAATCATTATCTACTGTTCCATTTTTTAGAACACCGCAGTGTCCATGTGAAGTGTATTCACAGAGGCACAAATCTGCTATAATAGTCAGGTCACTCTTGTCCTTTATATTCCTGATAGATCTCTGAATCACTCCATCCGGATCCCATGCCTGAGTACCCTGCTCATCCTTTTTCGAAGGTATGCCGAATAATAATATGGCAGGTAGACTTAGATCCTCCAAACGTTTAGCCTCTCCCATTATTGATTCAGGCGTCTGAGAGATTACTCCTGGCATCGATGATACTTCAGTGGGAGCTTTCAGCGTTTCGTTCACGAATATGGGCGCGATAAGATCATTAGGTGTAAGTGTATTTTCACTTACTATCTGTCTAATCGTGCGATTCGACCTCAATCTTCGGAGCCTGGTCCCTGGAAACATGTGATTCACCTATCATTCTGAACATTTCACCTACCATGAGCAGCTTATCCATATTCCCCTCTCTTGATGCCTCCTTCAGTGCAGTGGTGGGTTCGAAGAGGAATTTATTCATAAGAGCGGAAGCAAGATCTTCAAGCACGATCTCTACTGGCTCATGTCCAGCGGCCAATCGATTCAAAGCCTTATTTACTTCTCGTTCCCTCATCAAGTTGTATTTTTGATACATTTGCGATATGATCGCATCGGCATGCATTTCATTGAATCTCATGTGTAATGACTCAAGCTCAGCGGCGATTATTCTTTCAGCATCTCTGATCTCATTTCTACGACGCTTAATATTCTCCTCGGCCTGCTCTCGTAGTCCATCGATGTCATATAGACGTACACCTGGGACATCAGATACATCAGGTGATACATTACGGGGAAATGACACATCTATAATCAATAAATCTCGGCCACCGCGATCTTCCATAGCTCGTTCCACTTGTTCCTTAACTAATATCATATGAGTGGCTGATGTGGCACATAGTACTACGTCACATTGGGCCATATGATCAACCATGCCATCAAAGTTCACAGCTCGCCCGTTAAGCTCCCATGCCAGTTCAACAGCTCTAGAATATGTTCGATTAGATACGAAAACAGTATTTGGATTTCTATCTACTAGATGCTTAGCTATGAGGCTAGCCATCTCTCCGCCACCCAGTATCAAAATGTTTTTTCCTTCTAGGCTGCCAATGCAAGTCTCGGCCATCCTCACTGCAGTAGAGCCAATTGATACTTCGCCTTTACTTATCCTAGTCTCAGTTCTGACTTTCTTTCCGGTAGATATTGCTCCACGGAAGACTACAGATAATCTAGGTCCTATATGTCTTTCAGAGAGCGCCAGTTCATAAGCATCTTTGACTTGCCCTAGTATCTGATCCTCTCCCAAAACCATGGAGTCTAAGCCGGAGGCAACTCGTAATAAATGAGAGACTGAATTTAGGTCTTTAAGATAGAGCGTCGCATTCTGACTAGCATCGAATGATAGCATGGCACCAATAGTTCTCTCCAACGCATCCTTTGTCACGCCAACATCATTCGTTACTGTGTAAAACTCAACACGATTGCAAGTTTTAAGAACTGCACATTCTAAAACTCCTGGCATATTGGAAATTATGGATAGTAATTCAGATGGTGATTTCCGAGCGATATTTTCCAGCTCAGACATACGGGATCGTTTGTGCGTTAAATGAGCACTTAGTATACTTCCCATATTAATTCACCATTTTACTAACAGCAATCTCTTTCGCCTTACTATAATCAATCAGAAGAGCTTTCCAGATATCTTTATCATTGAGTATTGAACGTAAATATTGCTCACGTTCTTGTTGCGATGATATCGCGCCACGAGCCATTTCTCTTATTTCCTCCTGCAATCGAATCATGAGATCATATCGCTCATCTAGATCTTCTTCCAATTTCAGACGCAAGAATCTAGACATAGCGGGGGATCGTCCATTAGTAGAAATTGCTATAGAATATTTATCTTTAGATACAAGAGATGGTATGAAGAAAGATGAAGTGCCATCGGTACTGTTGAACAATTTTCCTCTCTTTGATGCTTCCCCAGATATGAGTTTATTCAACACTTCACTATCGGTAGCAGCTATAATTATGTCAGCCCACTCTATCCATTCACTCATTAATTCTTGAGCATCTCCCCTGATCCTCCTTACTCTGGGATCAAGCTCATCAGTGAAATCGAGTGATATAGCCACTACTTCGGCCTCTTCGATGAAATAGTTAGCCTTACGCGTACCAACTGGGCCAGCTCCAAACACTGCCACTCTTTTTCCTACCATGTCAATGAATAGGGGAAGCATTCCTCACCACCCGTAAGAATGTAACCAATATCGTGAACGCATGAGCTCTCCTCACATTATTGTGCACGGAAGTGACCTCCTGATCCTTTTCGTGCATCTAACCAGAATCAACGGAAGCATAAAATACTTATCATTCGTGTTACGCGATGAGGTCAGGCCGTGTCTACCTCGGAGAGTTGAAAATGAGTACAGGAGTATTAGTAATAGGGCATGGAAGCAAGTTGCAGTATAATAGAGATATTGTAGCAAGCGCGGCTGCCAAGATGAATGAGATGAAGGAATTTGGCCCTGTGGTGGCGGCCTTCATGCAACTGAATGAGCCAGACATACAAACAGGCATAAGAGAACTGGTTAACAAGGGTGTGGAGACAATATATGTTCAACCTTGCTTTCTAGCGTCCGGCATACATCTCACTGAGGACATCCCCGAAGAGATAGGGCTGGAAAAGGGTAAGACTGAAACGACTATGGATGTTGATGGTAAGAAAGTAATACTTCGCTATTGCCAACCAATCGGTGACGATGATCGTATTGCAGCCATACTAGCAGACCGTGTCAGGGAGAGATCTCGGAAGGGCTGAGATGAAGGTTCTGATATTGGACCTAGTCCACGGGGGCGAGGTGCTAGCTCAAACCTATGCGGATCGTGGCGACGATGTTACGGCTGTAGATGTATATCAGACGTCCACAGCCGAACTTCGAAACAATTTGAGTACCAGAGGCATTCGGGTGCTCAATTCATCCCCACCAGAACAATTTGATTTGGGCGTGGCTCCGATACATTGTCCTGATCATTTCTACAATGAATCACAATGCAAGAGAAAGCTCACACATCATCAGGCAGTGGGAGAATTGGTAAAATTCCCCTTTCCAGTAATTGAAGTGACAGGAGCTCATGGGAAGACTTCGACTTGCCAACTGATCGCGCAGATGCTTGCCAATTATGGAAAAAGAGTTTTACTGCTAACTAGTGGCGGACTTGGGATAGTGTATGCTGATGGCATTCGCATACTGAAAGAAAAAGTTTCAATCGCTCCACCTACTATACTCGACATCTCTTCAGATAAATATGATGTGGACGTAGGAGTATTTGAAGTAAGTTTAGGAGGGACTGGAGCAGATATATCCGTTATCACTACTATAGGCGATAATTATCCTATTGCTGGAAATACTAAGAGGGCAATCGATGGTAAAATCCAGATAATTCAGTCTGCTCGTGGAGCGGTCATATTTCCAGAAGAGGAGCGTGGGTTATGGAAGCCTCATGTCACTTATTCAGAAGTTGTAACGTTTGGTTCAGAAGGAACCGTGCAGACAGAATTTAAAGAATTATCATTAGAACGGCAATCTCTCCTCCACGTAGATGTTGGCGGTGAATCGATTACCGCTAAGCTTTCACCTAATTATCTGGCATCAGCATATAGTACAGTGTTTGGTGCTGCTATCGCGACTGCCTGGAGTATGGGTGCACCATTAGATTCCATATCTAACGCACTTCAATCGTTTGATGGAGTCAGAGGGCGAGGTGAAGTAACGATTAAAGATGATCATGTTCTGGTACAAGATCGAAATCCTGGAGTGAGTGCTACATCAATTGATTGGAATCTTCATTGTTTAAGCGCCTATGGCTACCGAGATATAGGACTAGTTATTGAACCTATAAATTACAAAGTATGCCAGAAGCTCGATCTTCCAGCAGTAAGATCGGTTGTAGATGAATATTCTGAAGTTAATGGAATATACATTATATCGTCAGATGGTAGTGACTTTGAAGGGTTCAAATCAGTTAGATCAGTGGAAGAGGTAACGAGCAATCATCAAGCTACATTATGGTGTATCAAAGAGGGATACCTTTGAATGACATATTACATCCAAGGCCCAATCCTATCATTGCTGCCATGTATACGCTAAGGGACTTGGACGCCGACGTCGTCCTGATGCATGGACCAGCAGGGTGTGGATTTATGGCTTCGCGGCGTTTAGAGGAGGCAGGCGTCCACGTGATGACTACGGGGATGCGAGAAAGTGATCTTATATTTGGCGCTGAGGAAAAATTAGTTCGTATATTGAGAGATATAGATGATAGATTCAATCCTGGACTCATTGGCGTTGTGGGAACATGCGCATCCATGATAATTGGAGAAAATCTCGATGGCGCTATAAAGAAAGCTGACGTCCAAGCGACAGTATTGCCAATTGATATTCATGGATGTTCTGGACCGAATACGACTGGAGCGATAGCAGTTCTAGATGCAGCTGCCTCATATGGATTAATCACTCAACATGAGAGAGATCGTCAGAAGATGTTGCTTGAAAAGGCCACTCTCATCGAGAAAGAACGTGGACTCACGTCTAAGAGTTATCTAAAACCTCATCCTGGAACCACTAAACTTTCAGCCGCTCAGGCCATAGTAGGAACATTACGCAAGGGTGGGAAAATATCAGTGGTGCTGAATGCTAAAAAGGAGACCGCATATGGTTTTGCTGATATTATGAGGGCTGTCGAGCACGCACGCTCTGTAGTGGGAGGCGAAGTACATTATATTGGCAATCTAGATGATAAGGTCGGATTACCTCGCATACGTCGATATGCATCTAATATACTCAGAGATCTGGATGATGCTAATGTTATTATTGAGTCAATCACTGGTGGCCTGGATGAATACGCAGTCAGTGGTAAGAAAGCCGCGGAGGCGCTAAAGCAGTGTGATGCCGACTTACGTATCATTGCTGGATTACCGCATACTGTACCCGATCTATCCAAAAATGATGTATTAGTAACAGATCAGGCAAGACAAATACGTAATTATCTAGAGAAAGGATTTACTATAGCTGTCGGCGAATTATCAACACATGCTGATGTAATGTCTACTCATACAGTGTTACGCTCCGAGCTAGGAGAGACAATAAGACAGGTGGCTGATGGAGGCCTTGCATGAGACAACTCGCCATATATGGAAAAGGCGGCATAGGAAAGTCTACCGTATCTGCTAACTTAGCAGCCTCCTTCGCTGAATCAGGTTTGAAAACCTGGTATATTGGATGTGATCCTAAATCCGATGGCTCCATGACATTACTAAAAGGTAAACAGATACCTACATTTCTGGAGCAGATGAAGGATGGTGAAGAAACTAACACCGTTGAGGGATTTGCAGGAATCAAGTGTGTTGAGACAGGTGGTCCATTAGCTGGTGTAGGTTGCGCTGGACGTGGTATAATTGTGGCAGTTCAGGAACTCTCCAAACATCATTTCCAGCAAGATGATGACATACTCATATACGATGTACCTGGAGACGTGGTTTGTGGAGGTTTTGCAGCACCTGTCCGCGAGAAGTATGCTAATGAAGTATACATTGTAACAAGTGGGGAATATCTAGCACTATATGCAGCAAATAATATTGCTCGAGGTATGGCCAATCTTAACGTAACACTTGGAGGAATTATTTGCAATTCTCGTGATATCTCTGATGAGAAGCATATCGTGGAAGAATTTGCTCGCCGCATAGGTACACACCTAATAGGTTTCATCCCTAGAGATGGTGTCGTTAGAGATTGTGAAAATCATGGCATGACTGTCATCGAAGGCGCTCCAGATCATAAACAAGCTGAAGCATATCGTCAACTTGGGAGAAATATATTAGAAAATACTAATCTTACCATCCCATCGCCCATGGATCCGGAAGACATTAGGACGATGCTCCGAGAGATGCAGCGATGATATCACGAATAGTGTTAGCCGGAGTAGGTAGCGGAGTGGGAAAAACTACTATCGCTGCTGGTATAATGCGAAAACTCTCACGATATTGCAAAGTCCAAGGGTTCAAAGTAGGGCCAGATTTCATCGATACTAAATTCCATGAGGCAGCAACAGGGCGTCCATCACGAAATCTGGATTCGTTCATGCTCGAACCTTCTATTCTGAAGAACCTTTTTGGATGGTCATCTCACGATGCCGATATTGCCATAATTGAAGGAGTTCGGGGCTTGTATGATGGCCTTACATCTATTGGAGATACTGGGAGCACAGCTGAAATAGCTAAGATGCTAGATGCGCCAGTAATCTTAATTGTCAATGCTAGAAGTCTTGCCAAGAGTGCAGCAGCAGTAGTGTTAGGTTTCCGCGAACTTGATCCATCAGTCCGGATCGCCGGCGTTATCCTGAATCAGATAAGTGGACCTCGGCACCTGGCTAAAGCGAAAGAGGCTGTGGAAACTCTAACTGGTGTAGAAGTATTAGGATCAGTCAGTCGAGATGGCGCGGGACTTCCAGAGCAACACCTTGGATTAATATCTCCAGATGAAAATGATTCATTAGATGCATTGGAAATGATGGTAGAAGACATTGATATAGATCGTATCGTGGAGATCGCATCATCCGCTAGTGATATCGAATTCTCTTGTACTTCACCATTCCTAAGTCATGATACTACTGGGGTTAAAATTGCAGTACCATTAGATCGTGCGTATTGTTTGTATTACAATGAAAATCTTGAAGCATTGAGCGCAGCAGGCGCTGAATTAGTATATTTTTCTCCCATTAATGGAGAGAGCCTCCCTAATTGTGATGTAGTATATCTTGGTGGCGGATATCCCGAATTACATGCACCAGCAATAGCAGATAATCATGATTTTCTTGAAGGAATCCGTACATTATCTGAAGATGGAGGAATTATTTATGGAGAGTGTGGAGGTCTGTTGACAATGTGCTCCTCTCTTGAAATTGATGGCGACAAATATCCGATGTCTGGAATATTCCCCTCAGATGCTAAATTCACAAGGGAACGGCATGGCCCATCATATGTCAGGGCAACGGGAACTCTTGATAATTTCCTACTACCTAATCACTCTGTTCGAGGTCATGAGTTTCATTACTCAGAAGTGTATCCTAAACTTGGTAGTAAATATGGGTTTCAGGTAGAAAGAGGAGCAGGGATCTACGAAGGTATGGATGGTCTCATGCTACGCAAATCTATGGGCACATATATGCATCTACATGCTTTATCCTGCCCACAATGGGCTCCTGCCATCATAGCGGCGGCAACGGATTAATTAATAATGATCATCTGATGAAAAATAAATCACCATGTCTGAAAAGAAGTGGATGAGCTGAATCATCATCAAATACCTAATGTAAGTTACCATGTCCGAAAGGATTTAGATGAATCGAAGTAAGTAGGGTGAGATATAATATGCTAATAGGTTTAGGACTTGGTCCAGGAGATAAGGATCTACTAACTCTCCGGGCAGTTAAATTATTAGAAAATGCTGATACAGTATTCGTTCCTGGAGAGATGGCTAAGAATATTGTATCTGATTACTGCGATCCAGTAATGCTAGAATTTCCAATGGTTTCAGATGAAAATGTGATCACCGAAGCATTAATCCGCAATGCTGAAAAGATAGCTCCGGTAGCTGAGAAAGGTGTTGCTGTATTAGGCATAATCGGCGATCCGAGTTTCTACTCTACATTCTCTCGACAGTGTGCTATAATGCTTGATAGATATCCAGATATTGAAATAGAATCACATCCTGGAATAA
>JAAYTA010000048.1 GCA_012518185.1 Methanobacteriota archaeon | reverse complement strand
GCTTGCTTAGTTTTACGGAAATTTTGTCCAAAAATGATGAATAAGATAACGCCCGCAATTGGAAGCATGACCATGACAAGTAACCATGCTACCGCCTTACGTGGTCGTTTCTCCTCCAGAAAGACCAATGAGATAGCTAAGATAGCGTTTATCAATAGTATCCAATCTAGAGTTGACATTTAATGCTTCACTCCATATATCGATGTCGAGATGATTCTGCTTCAATTTATCTAAGCCTTTTTAGATCTAGTAACGACACTACATACTGTCTCTTTTGAGCGATTTATAATTGATATCGCTGATAGATCGTCATAAGACTACTCAACTAATATGGCATATACAATAGATTATGTTTCCTAAAGTCGATAAAGCAGACTACAATATTCTGGCAATCTTGCTTACGAATGAAAAGAATGTTTTTAACATACTATCATGAGATGCTCTGTAGGGAGTGTGGATCGATATTTTCATATTCTCTCTTCATAAATTTCGAAATTTATTTTCGCATTTATGTGGAGAATACTTCAATGAGTCTAGTTGCATTGGTCTATTTCTAGAGATAAGCATGATAACTCAATAGATCATAATGAATAGTATGTCGGACGGCATTGCTCTAACCTCTGGTGGTATAGAGATGCTTGATTCTATCAAGGATATGTGGTCTAAATTGACCATGGATGCATCTAAACACTCCACACACTTCTCTAGCTATTTTCATAATAAGCGTTGGGATGAGAGGAAATCAGAGTTATTGAGGAAAGCTTCTAGAGGACCATTTAGAGTGGATCTAGCAACCTTTGGAAAAAATAAGATGGGTTTCTGCATAAGTTCAATTATCGATGGAGCAGGAGAAGTTGAATCTTTATTCGTAGAAGAGTGTTCTCGTGGCCGAAGAGTAGGAGAGGCACTGCTTAACCAGTCTATAGATTGGATGAGAGAAAACAATGCTAGAACTATGGCGCTATTCACAGTCTACGGGAATGATGATGTTCTAAAATTTTATGCTAAACAAGACTTCAGGCCTATTTCCATAATGTTAATGCATGATCTCTGAACCTAATGTTCATATCTATTGTGATTGAAATCATAAGCGGAGATTCTATATGAGTAGAAAAAGAGGTGCCAAATGTCCTGAGGCAGGGTGTAATTATTACATCACAACCGCTAGTGCTAAAGATGCTATAGAAGGGTTGCGCGAGCATATGATGGAAGCGCATGGGAAGGAGATACCAGAAGAATTAGAAGGAGCCATATCGAGTGAGATTAAAGATAAGCATCGATCGAGAAGCTGATGCTATCGCCCACCGACATCTGAAATAAGCAATAATATAGGGAGCGTTCGCCGACAGTACCAAATTATAATCAGACATTGGAAGCAACGCATCTACGATGATGCGGAGCGTATACATGGACGATGAGATTAATGTCATCAACGACTCAGCTAAGAATCAGAAGAGAAACATGCTTCCAGGAGTGAAGCATAAGATCGTAGTAATGAGTGGTAAGGGAGGCGTTGGGAAGAGTACCGTAGCAGTGAATATAGCTGCCGGTCTGGCTGAGCGTGGTCATTCAGTTGGAATACTCGATGCAGATATTCACGGTCCAAGTATACCTCGACTTTTAGGAGCTCCATTTGAACACTTGGAGATGCTGAATGGACTTATTCAGCCAGCTGAAGTACTACCGCGTCTCAAGGTAATCTCTATAGCTTATTTCCTTGAGGAGAAGGATGCTCCAGTAGTATGGCGTGGCCCTGTTAAGATGGGAGCTCTCAAGCAATTTATCGAGGATGTAGATTGGGGAGATCTGGATTATCTCATCATTGATTTACCGCCAGGTACAGGTGATGAACCACTAACTATTGCTCAATCTATCCCAGAACCTGATGGCGCAGTTATCGTCACTACTCCACAAGATATAGCACTCACTAGTGTTAGGAGATCTATACGATTCGCCAGTCTGGTCAAATTAAAAGTCCTGGGGCTGATAGACAATATGAATGGATTTGTGTGCCCACACTGTGGAGAAGAGGCAATGGGACTTGGAGGCAGCCTTGCATTTCAGGCCGCTATGGAATACGGTATCCCATATTTAGGCAAGATTCCTTTAGATCCAAAGGTAGCAAAGAGTGCCGAGGACGGTAAACCATTTGTGCTCAATAAAGAGGGGGAAATTTTCAAATCTATATTGGATGAAATAATAGATAGGGTCGGAGAGACCCCATCTTAAAGCATTTTCTGCATTGCTTCCCATATGCGTTCAATCGCTTCTCCAGCTGGTCCGGTTCCAACTGTAAGGCCTTTAGCAGCATTGCAGTGGACATCTTCATCAAATGGTATCCGGCCCAGTAAGGGGATCTTTTCTTCATTAGCCATATCTTCAATATCTTCAGCCATACTAGGATGGAGATCCCACCGATTGATCACGATGGTTGGCTGAACATTCATCTGCCGACATAGCTTAATTATTCTCTCAACATCACTTTTCCCAGATTTAGATGGTTCAGTTACAAGCAATGCTATATCTGCTCCAGACAGTGAAGCTATGACTGGACATCCTATTCCAGGAGGACCATCGACTAATATCAGAGATGCATCCACTTCGCTAGCATATTCTCTTGCTCGTCGCTTCAGTAAAGTGACCAGTATGCCAGAGTTTCCTTCCCCCGGCTCCAGACGAGCATGAAACATCATGCTAGTAGGAGTCATCGTTGCTGACCACCTTCCTGATACGCGTTCAGCCATTGTAATGGCTTTAACAGGACATATTCTAGAGCACAAGCCACATCCTTCACAAGAGATATCATCGACAGTAGGAATATCATCTAGAGATATTGCATCGAAGCGGCAGGCCTCCACACATATTCCACAGAGAGTGCATATTGATGCATCAAGTTGAGCTACATCTGATGCAATGAACTCATGTTCCTCAATTTTTTCGCCGTCGATAAGCATGTGGAGGTTGGGAGCATCTACATCACAATCGGCTAGTACAGCATTGGGAGTCAAGTTTGTAAGGGCAGCCATTATAGTCGTCTTTCCGGTCCCACCTTTACCGCTTAAGACGATTATTTCTTTCATATACGCGCCTCCTTCATGACGGTTTTCCATATGTCGATAAATTTCTGGCGATAGATTTGATGATTGATTAATAATTCTCCTGCAGCGTGGAATTCTGCTATGTCTTTACGAAACGGTATCGATCCCAATACAGTGATACCACGAGAAGCGCATATAGCAGAGACATCAGCACCGCATGAGCCATCTTTATTGATTACTACACCATGAGGTATGTTAAGTCGCTCCAATACCTCTATTGCCATAACTAGATCATGAGCTCCAAAGGGAGTGGGTTCAGTTACCATAATAGCATAATCACTATCTTTCACTGCCTCGACCATATTACAAGAAGTTCCTGGAGGGCAATCGACAATGACAGTTTTATCAGAGGGGATAGAATCTTTCACAGCAGCGATCAGTGGTATAGAATTAGCCTCCCCAATCTTAAGACGTCCGTAATTAAGACGTCTTTCACCTGAATCAATTGTAATCAGATCTCCTACTTCATGATCTATCTCCTTAATTGCCTGGAGATGGCATAAGCGCGAACACGCTCCACATCCATGACATAATTCCTCATCCACCTTTATTTTATTAGGTAGGCGGATAAGTGCATTGAACGCACATATCCTTACACACTCTCCACATAGATCACAGACCTCTTCATTGATCGATGGGACTGGCCTATTCACCCCAGATTTGGTCGAAGCTCCATCCTCGAAGTAGAGAAAGGCATTGGGCTCTTCTACGTCAAGATCAATCATATCTAGCCCGGCGACAGTTGAAAGATTGACAGAGATCATGGTCTTCCCTGTTCCTCCCTTCCCGCTAGCCACTGCAATTCTCATGTATATTTTCCACCCATCAGGTCATATTCAGTGTGCATGGTCTCGACAGGCATTATCTCTAGTAGCTCGTTCTATCGATTTATTGCGCCATAGTTCTATGGCTTCTCGGACAGTACCGCCAGCTCCTACAAACACCTCAATGTCGTAATTATTGAGCATATCTATAGCTTTAGGACCTAGCCCGCCAGCAATCACGATGTTGACACCTTCGCGACTAAGATGCTCTGGAGGAGTTCCTACTCCTCCCATGTGTTCGCTACGATTTTCTACAACTCGGATATTCCCCGTATCAATATCATAGAGTGTGAACGTTGTGGCTCTTCCAAAATGCTGGCACACGGCCTCATCTAGACCGCGATCTCCTTCTGTAGGTACACAGATTATCATGACAATTTCTCCTATTAATATTTACAACTAATTATTCATTTTAGTTGACCTTCTCGATATTGCTTAATTACGTCTTCGATATTCCCTGATGCCCCCACGTAACTGCGGATTCCTGCATCATTCAGTGCCTGTGAGGCCTTAGGTCCAAGGCTACCGGTGATAACTACTTCTACACTATGATCTATCATTAACTGTGCAGCCTTTATTCCCGCCCCTCCAGTAGCATCACGAGCTGTGTTTTTCACCGCATAATTACGTTCTCCATCAGAGATGATGAAATATGGGCATCGACCGAAGTGCTGATCCATCTCACCATTAACTGACTCTTCAGTTGCTGTTATAGCCACTTTTTCTGTCTTATTTTTCATCTTAAAACACCATATTATTCATTTGAGTCGTGATTTTGAGGATAAATTACCATGAGATCGTATTGGAATATGTTGATTGATCCGTTTGATCTGATAGTACGAAACTCATGAGATGATTCCTCAAGAGCAACATATCAGGCAATATCAGCTCCTGCCTAGGAGTACTCGCTAATATTGACTATACGTTGTTACAAAAGACGTATGCACTTCTCCATTGATATTGTATTGGCGAATATGTCCGCCTGCTACCTACCTATATGTTTGCTGACAAGTCTCCTTTCGGCTCTTCGAAGGACTACATCAATTGTGGAACGAGCTATACCTAACTTTTTAGATAAGTCAGCTAATGTAGCGCTTCGAGGGATGTCATAATATCCCATATCATAAGCTGTTCTAAGCACCTTCTCCTGATGATATGTCAATGGACCGTCTTCTTCCTGATCTCGTAGATTAAGCATCTCTACTTCGCAGCCCATCTCTCTAAGCATGTCTATCAATTGCCCAATGTTATTCGAACGTGGAGCAATGACTGTCCATGCTACCCTACCATCAGGCTGTGATACTGCCGAGTCTAGGAAGCATCCTGCCTCATTCAATAGATTGCATATGAGGCAGGCATTATTGGTCACGCTAGCTATGTGTTTCCCCGGCCCAAGCGTGGCTAAATTTACATGGCAATCTGGGCTGATTGCATTAATCACATCTTCTATATTTTGGTCCGTCGGTTCTTCTAACACATCTATTCGGAGTAGGCTTCGACCAGTAGTTCGATTGGATGGGATACACTGAAGGACCTTGATAGAAGCATTACATCTTACAGATAACTCCCCGAACCAATTCCCCGGTATCTTAAGGAGTAGTTTGGCCGTTCGCATCGTAACATCATCACGTTATTTGATTATGTACTGTTCGCTCCATTTCTAAGTTCTCGCCTAGCACGCCAAGTTAATTATCAACCTATGTTCTTCCATTCATCATTGAACAGATATGCTATTCATTGCTTCAGATCTTAGAATATTAATAGCCTTAATAGAGGTCACTTCATGACTCCAAAGAAGCGCATGATGGCTGCACTTGTTGGAGATGTGCCAGATCGTGTTCCAGTTTTCCTACGTGATCTCACATTGGGGTTAGATGTCGCAGGATTAGGAACTCCAGAAGTATGTGCTGGCGAATTCGACGCTAATCTGTCAGCACGCTCCGTAATAGCGGCACAGCAAGAGCTGGGGCATGATGCTGTAGTAGGCAGTATCCAATATTGTGGAATAGAAGTAGAGATGTTAGGGGGCGAAGTTGTTTTTCCATCGCATGGAATACCTTCAGTTACCAGAGCTCCTCTCGATTCATTGGAAAAAATTGATTTTATCCAGATCCCAGATGCTCGCCGAGATGCTCCACTTTCTAATATAATAAAAGCTTATGAATTAGTCAATCGGCGCATAGGTAATGAGGTAGCAGTAGTGGGAAATGTTGAGGGACCTATCACCAAAGCTGGAATATTGAGAGGTTTAGATATTCTAGCTATGGACATGGTCAGTGATCCTGATGTATTCTCTCGAATAATTCGGCTCTCCAATGAGCTTACTATAGATCTTTGTACTGCCATGTGCGAGGCTGGAGCTAAGATTATGTTCGTAGCAGCAGCTACTGATAATCCAAATTTATTTGGTAGTGAAATATATAGGAAATATACACTTCCTGGATTAGATCAGATAGTCGATATTATGCGTAAGGAAGGAGTGCCTACTGCCTTCCACCCTCATGGGATTTTCTCTCATGGAGAATTTTCTAATTTAGTAGATGCGACACTAGATACTGGTATTTCTGGATTCCAATTCGCTGAGGATAATGATCTTGCTAAAGCTAAAGAGCATTGGGGAAATAAGACCTGTATCATGGGAGGAGTCAACGCCTTTACCACACTTCTACTCGGCCCTCCTCAAGCTATCAGAGAAGAGACAATAAGATGCCTGGATGCCTGCAAGGATGGTGGTGGATATGTCTTCATGTGTTCTTGCTCTCTGCACCGAGGTATGCCGTTGAGTAATGTTAAGGAATTAGTGAAAACTGTAGCATCGCGAGGAAGTTATAATGCGGATTTTCGTAGAGATCCCCCTCCCAATAAGCAAAAGGGAGATTGGGTTACATGCTCACATTGTGGTCATAAGTATCAATTGATAGCGGGAAGAGGTTTAGCATGTTATGGTTGCCCATCGGCCATCAATAATTGCGGTATGACTCGATGTCCTAAATGCGATTCGAAACAATCGATAGAAAAGTGCACATCGGAACACTTATCCTCACTGCTTCGTAGACACCGCTCACAATATGGCCGAACCTCTTTCCGATGATGATTAAATTCTAGAATGGATTTGGAATCTGAATAGGTGT
This sequence comes from Methanobacteriota archaeon, assembly GCA_012518185.1. Classification (GTDB taxonomy): domain Archaea; phylum Thermoplasmatota; class Thermoplasmata; order Methanomassiliicoccales; family Methanomassiliicoccaceae; genus DTU008. Next base: position 34,179 of record JAAYTA010000048.1, on the reverse strand, counting down.
AGCATTAGTGCTTACCTATTGCCCTTGAAGATTTTTCAGCGATTAAACGTGAGCCATATCTGAGGTAATCAGTAAAATTAGCTATTATTCCGATATAGTAAGGGCTGGCATGAGATATGTCGAGCCTTTCGATAGATTATTCTTTAATATGTTATATGATGCTCATGAAAATATGCGCGATCCTAGGATGAGTCAGCTCGCTAAAATAATTGTAAATTATTCTATAAAGCTTCAGAAAGGAGAGGTTGTATATATTGAGACTTTCGACACTCCCGATGAGATGCTGGAGGCATTGATAGAGGAAGTACATTTAGTCGGAGGTGTGCCACTAATCTCACAGAAATCATGGAGAGCATTGAGAGCGTACTTTATGGATGCCACTGTAGAATCTATGCGCCTGGTAGGAGAAATCGAATTACATAAAATCAAGAGTTCACAGGCATACATATGCATAGAAGGATTCGACAATGTTACCGAATTATCAGACGTACCGGCTGATAAGATGGCATTATACACTAATTATTGGCGGAGACCTGTGCATAGTGATTGGCGAGTACCAAATACACGCTGGGTAAAACTTAGATGGCCAACTCGATCCATGGCTCAGCAAGCCGAAATGTCTAGCGATGGTTTTGAAGAATTATACTTCAATACATGCACGCTAGATTATAGGAAAATGTCTGAAGCGATGGATAATTTAGTAACCCTGATGGAACAAACTGATCGCGTTCGATTAATATCCCCTGGCACAGATCTGACATTCTCGATAAAGGGCATTCCAGCTATCAAGTGTGCAGGAGAGTTTAATCTTCCTGATGGCGAGGTTTTCACTGCCCCTGTGCGAAATTCCGTTAACGGCATCATTCACTTTAACACCCGTACGATCTATGATGGTAAGGTCTTTGAAGACGTGGAATTAACACTACGTGAGGGTAAAATTATCAGTGCTGTAGCTTCAGACACTGAAGCACTCAATCATATTTTAGACACTGATGAAGGAGCAAGATATATTGGAGAATTTGCGATAGGAGTTAATCCATACATCACCAGACCTATGTTGGATCGCTTGTTTGATGAAAAGATAGCGGGTTCCATACACTTCACTCCAGGCTCATCTTATGATGAGGCATTTAACGGTAACCGTTCTGCAGTACACTGGGATATGGTGCTGATCCAGAGTCCAGCATGTGGAGGCGGGGAGATATATTTTGATGATGTTCTAATTCGTAAAGATGGTCGATTCATGATCAAAGAATTAACATCGCTCAATCCAGAGAACCTAATTGATTAAATATATTAGGAGTGGAGCAGACAATGGAGCTCCATAAACTATATTTTTTCTTTACCGTGATAGGACTTCATATTCTCATGAATAAGTCAGCTATTCTAATTAATATAGCAGCCCTGATCCTCATCAGACTAATATGAATATCATAGAAATATTCATCTTTGGACAGATAGTAAGTGAAGTCAGCAGGTAGTCACTCTCTAACTTCATTGGAGATCTTCTTGAAGAATCAGAAGTATATGTAATCAGTAAAGGTAAGTCTTATATCTTATTCATAATGGCGCTATAGAGTCGAACAGACACTTGCTTTAGTTTTTTCTTATTTTGAATTCGCTTGTGGAGATATTAGCCAGAGAAAGCTCACATAATTTAATTCGCTAACAATTTGCGGCCCAAAAATAGCAACTCGTAAGTTATTAAGAGTCTTATCTGGACCAGTTTCTCCTTTGGCCACTAGCATCATTTATTTTCCGAAAAACGTGAATGATGATTAGTGTAGGCAAATCGATCGATGAAGTTCTTCATCAGTCCACTAACGTTCTGTACATATCCTGGTGAAATTAAGATTATGCCATCAGATCTTTCGATCATTTCTTCGATTACTTTCTGATCGCCCCTAAATAGACATAATCTTCGCCTCTACTAATGCATGTAAAACAGCTGTGGTAAATTGCAGGATTAGTGTCAGTCAGATGTAAGTACTCTAATCCTACATTGCCGCGAGAACATAAGTGCTTCTCAATCTTTCTAATAATATCTGTGCCTGTCCTCCTTCACCGTGGACTGCCTAATATCGCCAGATCTTCATACCTAGCCACCACAACTGGATCATAATGCAGGAGATAGATACTGATAATCTTCCTTATGATCCTAAGATGGGATCATATCCAGTGGCCCTAATGTAGCAGTAATACACACTATTTATCTTAAATATAGGAAATAGTGATATCAATTTCTTCTAGATTGAGATATACCACAGGCTTAGCATCTATGAAGGGTTTATTCGATATCGACTATTGGCCTGATTATATTATGCAAGATAAATCATATGCCTAATATCCAAGTAGCCATGGTGAAGTAGATGAAGACGCCACTGATGTCAGCTATCGAGGTAACCAATGGAGCGCTGGCAGTAGCTGGATCAATGTTTAAACGAGCCATAAGGAATGGAAGGGACATTCCTATAAGGGAGCCCATTAGGATAACAATCACCATTGTTAGTGAAACAATAAGGGCTACTTCTGGACCACCGCGTTCTAATCCTATCAATGATACAGCTAATGCTAATGTCACTCCCATCGTGCATGCTAGGACGGCTTCGCGCCCTATCATTCGTAGCCAGTCTTTAGCTCCTACATCCCCAGTAGCCATGGCCCTGATTACTAGAGTAGAAGATTGTGTCCCTGCATTACCGCCACTATCTATGAGTAAGGGTAGGAAGAACACTAAGGAGAGTTTTTCCGCTATTGTAGACTCATATAGAGCAATGCCTGCTCCAGAAAATATATTAACAAAGACTAATAATAATAGCCATGGCAAGCGGGCACGATAAAGTACTCTTATGCTCGTATCTTTAAGATTGGTCTTAACAGTAGTTACAAAAGCCGATTTATGGAAATCTGCAGTAGTGTCTTCTTCTACCATATCTAGAGCATCATCGAAAGTAATTCCGCCTACCAAACGATGCTCATTGTCTACTACTGCAATTACTGGGATGTCCTCCTCCATAATTAGGTCAATAGCCTTTGATCGTGGATCGAGCGTACGAGCGAAGATATCTCGACCTTGGACTAGATCTATTACAGCAATATCTGGTGTTGCTTTAATTAATTGTCCAAGCCTTATATATCCTAAATAATGCCTCTCTCGATCAATTACAAAAATACTCTCCATCTCATCTGGACGTAGAGAGGATTTGTGTAGGCTTGATAGTACCTCACTTACGGTTCTATATCCTCTAACAGCCATGTATCGAGGACTCATTACACGTCCCGCACTGCCCTCTGGATAACCAAGTAAAAGGTTTACTGAACTTCTCATTTGGGGACTCATGTTAGATAAGAGGCGTTTAGTTACTTTGGCCGGAAGCTCTTCAAATAATCTAGCATGATCATCAGGATCTAATGGTTCAATAAGGCCAAGAACTTCTGGATCCTCCATAGAAGATATCAACGAAGCTTGTTGATCTACATCGAGATTCTCGAATAGATCTATTGCTAAATCTTTATCCAACAGGCGAAAAACTATTACTCGATCTACAGCACCTAGATCTCCCATTATCTCCTTCAAGGCAGGACTATCGATCGACATCAAGCGAGCTCTTAGTTCGCCTAGACGCCTATCTTCTATGAATCTATGAACTTCCTTTTTATCCATATCTATCTCCTAGACAGAATGGCCTGCCTGACAAGAGGATAGGTAAAGACTGATTTGATGATATGCCTTCTACCACTCCATTATGAGAAAACATTAAGCTTAATTTGTCACACATAACGAATGTGATAGCAGTGCATTGCATTAATGCCGTAGATGGAATAATCTATCGATATACTACAATATAACTGATAACTGATAATTCCTGAGTAAAATATTATAGATTTGTAAACTTTGAACTCCTATCATACTAATCATAACGTCTTGAAATTGATGAGTAATTTTAAGATATGTTTTCCATCGATAGTTTCAATACTAATCAATCAGAAAGTAGATACGTATGAAGTCTATCGACGACAGCGTAGTATTGATCACTGGCTCAACGGACGGTATTGGAAAACGTGTAGCTCATGATCTAGCTATTAAAGGTACAGAAGTACTAATACATGGAAGAAGTCCAGACAAGGGTGCTTATGTAACTGATGAGATTATTCAATCTACGGGCAATGAACGATTACAATATTTCAATGCAGATTTTTCATCACTTAACAATGTTCGACAGTTGGCTCATGATCTTGAAGGAATAAATATTGACATACTCATCAATAATGCTGGGATAGGTGCAGGGCCTCCAGGATCTGGAAGAGAAGTCAGTAGGGAAGGCTATGAGCTTAGGATGGCTATAAATTACCTAGCGCCATTTTTACTTACTCATCTAATGATTCCTAATCTACAAGGCTCATCATCACGTGTGATTAATGTAGCCTCTTTAGGTCAGAGATATGTGGATCTTAATGACTTGATGATGATTCATAACTATGATGGATGGGATGCGTACGGACAGAGTAAGTTAGCTCTGATAATGTTCACGATAGATATGGCAGCTAGACTCAATGATACTTCTATCACTATAAATGCGGTCCATCCTGGCTCACTCCTCAATACCAATATGGTGAAGGAAATTGGGACTCCACCGCAGGGAGATGTGCAGGAAGGCGCCGACTCGATAATGTTTTTAGCAACATCTCCTGACTTAGAAGGCATAACTGGACGCTTCTTCGATCACACACATGAAACAGAAGCATATAATCAAGCTTATGACTCGGTAATACGCGAGGAACTTTATCATAAAAGCCTAGAGTTAACAGGAATAAGGGAATTAATCATACAAGTATGAGTGTATCAATAAAGTAGAAGGAATAGGCGTTAATGCTCATATATCAAACACGCCATCTATGATCCATGAATGGAGAAAATAGTAGAGTTGGTGAAGCAGCTGAAAAGGCAGGAATAGTAGTTGGCAGAGTATTGAGAACTGGCAAAGATATAATTTCTGGTTTCAGCAGAGGCATGAGGGGAGGAATGGGAGTGCATGTAGACTCGGTAGAAGAATCACCTGAACAGACATCAGAGTCTGAAGCCGAGTGAATTCAACTCCGAACAATGCTCCTCTTAATCCCTAGGACTCTCATCGAATAGTGCCTTTCCCTCTTCCAGTAATTCTAGGCTGGCCATTTCTCCAATTAGAATACCATCCGCATCTACCACTGGCAGATCATTTAGATGTTCATTAACCATTATATCTAGAGCAGTGGTTAGCTTAGTACTGGTAGTCACAGTGGATCCCTTCACCATTATATGTCCTGCATCCTCCTTTAGTGCATCCACAAGAAAGCGCATGAAGGATATCCCCCCATCTTTTCGAACGCCGACACGATAGCCTAACAAGCGTAGAATTGTTTCAGTACTAACTGTACCTCTATACCTACCCTGCTCATCTACAACATATACTTTCCGAGACAGTGGATTGGCTGCCATCTTCTCTATGACTTCGCGTATCGATGCTTTTGAACTGACAGTAGATGCAGTATGCACTAATTTTGATGCAACGTCACCTACCAATAGCTCACTGAATGATCTCTCCCTATATGTCATGCAATCAGAGTATTCCTTATTGATTCATTATATTTGCCATCATGTCAGAATAAGCACTGCAGAGATATAGATTATATACAGCAGTACTAAAGCTACGCCTAGAGGACGAGTTAGATAATTTTTACGATATATTATCGCTAACATTAGGGAGCCTATCGCCAACTGTGCTAGGACTCCAAATAATAATTGATCACTCGATATAATGAGTGGAGATATCGCTGAAGCCGTTCCTAGAACTATGGTGGCGTTAAAAAACATAGTGCCGAGAATATTTCCTAATGCTAGATCAGAGTTTCCCCTCAAGGAAGCAATTAGACTGGCGGCAAATTCCGGAGTAGTAGTTCCAAATGTCATAATAGTAAGCCCTATTAGGAATTCACTAACGCCTAGAACCGTGGCAATTTCTGTAGCTGAATCTACCGCTAGATCAGTCCCAACAATCAAGATAGCGAGTCCAATTATGACTAATAATGCACTTTTTAGAGGATGTTTAGTATCTGGCTTAATGGATTCAAATTCCTCAGCTAGTGAGGAATCTACCCGATTATTCCTCAAAGTCCTTAGTGTTAATATCATAAGAGCGAAAGATAGCAAAATGAGGAAGATACCTTCCAATCTAGAGATGGTGCCATCAAGAGCCATGAATGTTGTGATTAATAACGCAGCAAATAAGAATAGGGCCTCCCTACGTATTTCTTTAAACTTTACTACTATTGGAAGTGCAATTATACTCGCACCTATCACATATGTGGCATTGGCTATATTGGCTCCAAATACATTTCCTGCTGATATGGATCCTACTCCCTCTACTCCAGATATAATTGCTAGCATCAATTCCGGAGCAGATGTACCCATACCTACCACGGTAAGGCCTATAATTATCGAACTCACTCCAAAATAAGCTGCAAGTTCGGATGCCCCATCGACTAGCCAGCGCGCGCCCAGATATATGAGAGCAATAGCCAATATTAGCAGACCAATAGAGAGTAACATGGGTTCCACAAATCGCTCTTGTAAATTATTCAGCTTCCCAGAAAGGAAGTGGTGGGCCCGGGGGGATTTGAACCCCCGTCCTCGGCTCCGAAGGCCGAAAGGATAATCCATGCTACCCTACGAGCCCCTATTTTCTCCATGCGAGGACATAATCACATTTAAGGATATCGTATCAAAAGAGTGATTAGTTACTTAATAATCAGATCATCTGAACAAAATTTTTCTTGAATGTTGGTAGATTAGAAGTGGGAATGGGAGGGTGCGTTGGCCATAATAATTGCTTTTAGAATTAACCTGTGACCAGATTTATTACTCTTTAACTCGAAACACTACGTGGCGATCGTATGGATACATTACCACTAGATAGGCTCAGACGATTCTTAGGAAATTGGCATATGGACGTTAGGGGGATTGTAGGTCATCAGACCATCTATGGTACTGGTGATCTACACGGTAGGGAAGTGATAGGCGGAGGAATTTTGTTAACAATTACAATGGAATTAGACGGCCAGGAACAATATCAAGAAGCGAATCTGTTTGGATATTCGAAAGAAGAAGAAAAGATTCATCAATTTACTATCGGCTCGTACGGGCAGATTCATGATCATATTGGGGAGTGGAAAAGTGGCGATGTGCTTTACGTGGAATGGAATGGAACTGGCAATGAAATGCATATGGCTGAAAAAATTTGTTACGAATGGAAAAGTGGCGATGAATTTGAAGTGAATGAAACTAACATTATTGGAGATAAAATCCAGTCAAGTTATACATATGATATTGTCAGATCGAATCCTAAATTAGAAGATCTTATAGTTATGCCTACTTGAACACATTTATTGTATAGACTGCTGTACTATTAGCCAGAAGGTTTAAACTAATTAGAAAATATCACCTCGTATTATGAAGCGCGTCACTATGGGTCATGGAGCAGGAGGCGAGCTCATGCATGAGCTTCTCTCCCTTCACATCATACCATTCTTACCTCAATTTACCGTCGAAGTCCCATTGCGCTCCTTCGACGACTCCGCCGTTGTAGATGATGTCGTGTTTACCATGGATGGTCACACGATCAAGCCATTATTCTTTCCTGGAGGAGATATAGGTTCTCTAGCAGTATGTGGAACAATTAATGACATTTCAGTCATGGGCGCCCAGCCAATAGCACTGGGTCAATCAGTCATAATGGAAGAAGGCCTTGAGATTGATATTCTCGAGAGAGCTATGCAATCAGTTGGCCATTATTCTGAACTTGCCGGTGTTCCAATAGTCACGGGCGACACAAAAGTTATGGAATCGGGTGCAATAGACAATATGATCATTACCACGTCTGCAATTGGTAAACGCAGCCGTTTCCTAGATCACAATCTTGAAGTTGCTAGGTCTTATCGTCCAATTGTATCTAATTGGTTAACTGATGATAATCTCTCTGAAGGAGATGTGATCATTGCTTCGGGTACATTAGGCGATCATGGAATTGCCCTATTGTCATTCCGAGAAGGCTATGGTTTTGAAACAGAAGTCGAGAGCGATATAGCTCCCTTAAATAAACTGATCGAGGATGTTCTTCAAGTTGGAGGAGTGGTTAGTATGAAAGACCCCACTCGGGGCGGGTTTGCTAACGCCATCAACGAGTGGTCGTCTAAGTCTGGCATTGGTATAGAGATCGAGGAGGCCACCATACCTATTGCTGAACCTGTCAAGAACGCTTGTGAGCTTCTTGGATTAGATCCATTAAGTATTGGAAACGAGGGGAAGATTATAATTGGCGTGGTCCCAGATATGGCTGAAGAAGTGCTCGAGGTATTACATCAGAGCAATTTGGGAAAGAATGCAGCTATAGTTGGAAAGGCTACTAGTAAATATGATCGAGTTGTCCTGAGGACTGAGGTGGGAGGACACCGCATACTTGAGACGCCTATTGGCGATCCTGTGCCGAGGATATGTTAATCATAATAGTGATTCAATCCAATAACAGATTATGAATGCACCTATACCAGCTATAGTCATACGGGCACCTTGCTTCCATGGGTTGCGTCCTCCAGATCGCCCCATCATGGCTCCTACAATGAATAAGATCAACATTGCTAATCCTACGCTTATAATTGCTGCATCACGTATCCCCCCATCTCCAAGAATGAAAAATGGCGCTAGAGTAGCGAGACCAGCTAATAAGGGAGCAGTGAAATTGACTCCCGCTATTAATATAATGGTTAGTTGAGAAATGCGCTCAATGCGAGTGTCTTCTAATGAACGTAGCATAGCTCGCTCCATCTCTCGCATCCTCAACTTCTGCTCCATAGTTTCAGCTTCATAAACACTTACGCCAGTAGAGATTCCAAGAGCCACTGTACTAGTAATTATCGTGGTCGTTATAATTCTGAAGTCAGGATCTGTTCCGAATGCTGATGCTATTAGAATGCCCAAAATCACAAAGGTGCTGTCAAATATTGTATTGACAAAGAAACGCCTCATTGTTGGCCCAGTGTCAGGCGCCCTAAGCACGGCCTGTAATCTATCAATAAAACTTTCTTCCATTGCCAATTATATAGCACCTTAAGAGACATTGTATGACTCCCCGGCATTTGAAAGTTAGGAACTCTTTGCTGATATTGCTTCTTAATCTAATCATATCGAGGGTTATTAAATAAGCTAAATTCATTTAGAATTCATCAGGAGATCGATGAGAAAGTAGGCCATGGTAGATATATAATCCCATAAATTAGTCAATAATCACACAAATCATATTCAGATTGAGTTAGTTTTGACCACTTCATCAGCTAGGTTTTAATACCTTTTGTTCATTCCAGGACATGAATGGGCTCATGGTCTAGCGGTTATGACGTTGCCCTTACACGGCGAAGATCGCCGGTTCAAATCCGGCTGAGCCCACTTTTACCATCTGGCTACCCCCTTATTTTGCCCTGAACAGATCTGTACATTCATCCCGAAATCCTCGCCGCTTCGCTCGGTTCCGCTGACAATTGTATACATAGATTATTTATTATAATAACAGATTATAAACTGTACTCGATATATACTCCAAGAGTCTGTACTACTCCATTTTGCACGATTTTCAATAACTTCTGATTATATTCTGAGTGCAGTTTCTTATTGGAAATTAAGTAGAGCTAAGGGGTTTACCTATCAACTGGCTCATTGGCCTCAATATTACATTTTACCCTCTTCCATCTTCCATATGCTATCCAAATAATCAGTATTATGCCCAATGAACCTAATATTATCCAATCTACATTCCACTCATCGAGAGTTTCTGAAATGCGCAGATAAGTCTCTCCTAGATAGAAGCCCGCCACTGCGAGAATTGTATTCCAAAATGTCGCACCTATGAATGTGAATAGAATAAATCGCTTTACGTCCATTTTGGCGATTCCAGCCGGAAATGAGATTATTGAGCGTACGCCTGGTAATGAATGTCCGATAAGTATTCCAAAATTACCCCATTTTTCAAACCATGCATCAGCACGGCACATACTATCGTGACCTAATCCGAAATATTTACCAAATCTATCTACAAATGGACGACCCAAGCGATGCCCTATATAATATGCCACAGTCGAGCCACTTGCTGCCCCCAGTGAACTTATGAGCACTACTAGGATTATATTGAATCGTCCAGTATAAGCAAGATATCCTGCTAAGGGGACAATAATCTCGCTTGGTATTGGCGTAAAAACACCTTCGATGAACATCGCTAGATATACGCCTAAATAACCAGCTTGATCGATAAGTCCTATAACAAAATTGTTAATAGTTTCAAGCAAATTCATAGGATGTCCTCGGCCATTATCTTGCGCAATGGAGGCCTACTTATAAAATAAACTGCTCCGCAGCCATAAGTCTATTGAACACGTTTGCTATACTAGATACGTTTCTATGGTAGATTTTCGTCCCTTCCGTGGTATCCTGCCATATGTGGGCAGTGACGAGAACATAAATGAGCGTGTTTCACCTCCATATGATGTAATCTCTAAAGAGGAGCAGGCGGAGCTGCAGAGTAAAGAATATAATATTTCTCGCATAACTCTTGGAGGTCTTGACGGCAGATATGATGAGGCAGCAAGGTTGCTAGATGGATGGATATCCTCAGAAAAACTAATGCAAGATGATTCTGAATGTTATTATTTATATCGCCAGAGTTTCCAAGGACAAAAAGGATTACTCTCTAGAAATGGCATAATTGGCATATTAAAAACAGAGGATTATAATAAAGGGATCATAATGCCTCATGAGGAGACATTCTCAAATGTGAAGGAGGATAGACTCAACCTACTGAGAGCAACTGCTACTCATTGCGAATCTATCTTCGGACTTTATGATTATTCAGATATAGATCTTGAAAATCTTTCCGAGCGTGCAGATAAACTATTCGAGATAGTTGACGACTTTTCCACTCTTCACCAGATCTTCCGCATACATGATGTGAATGATACATCTGCCATACAAGAGATGTTTTCCTCAAAAAAGATGTTAATTGCCGATGGTCATCATCGTTATGAAACCGCTCACCGCTATGCACAGGAAAATAGAGATGAGCGCGATAAAGCATATGTCCTATGCACCATGGTGGCATCCAATGACGATGGAATGCTCGTCCTTCCTACCCATCGCTTGATAGGGAATCTGAATTATGAGCCTACTGATCTGCTTGAAAATATGAAAAAATATTTTAAAGTTCAGAAAATAAAGAATATAGAAGAAATGGAGAAAAATCTTGACAGTTCTACATTGCCTATTTTCGGCCTATTTCTGAATGACGGAAATATTTACACTGCAGAGTATCTCCAAGTGCAAGATGGTGTTTTATGGTCAGTCGATGCTTATGTCTGCCAAGAAGTAATCTTCAAGAATATTTTATCATCAATGACAGATGTTAATGAGCTTAGCGTCGAGTATGATCACGAAGTTACTTCCATAGCTAATCGCATGTCTGAAGGAGGAGCAGATTTAGCAATAGTGGTACGTGCTCCATCTTTAGACCTGGTATGGAATGTTGCCGAACAAGGGCAAAAGATGCCAAAAAAGACTACATATTTCTGGCCAAAAATATGGTCTGGATTTATATTATATGGAATGAAATAATACTCCATTATCTAATTAGATATTATTAAACAATATGAATACCTATATGTAGCCGATGCTCCAAAGTATAATCTGCGAGGTCCACGGGACTCGCTGAGAATCTGGGGGGGAAAAGACGTTCAGGAGCAGGATAGAGACTGTAAGTGTCGGACGAGGGCCAATATACGTGCTCGCGTTCATCCTGCTCCTATTAATTACTTTAATAGCAGTCCCAGGGACTGCTTAATTATGCTTAATTATCCATCACTAATAAATTCTAATTAAACTATAGCATGATATATTGCGATAAGGGATCCGAGCGTATTCCTATCGTCGATATCGATTTTTTGGCTCTTCCATTCTTTTCCATGAGCGGGATGTCTCTTTTCCTTGACTTCTGACTGATAATCGAATCATCCTGTGCCGTTCTTTCCCGCCTCTTTTGAAATAATATATAGCAATCACAAAGATAGTAGCTATGATAGCAACTATCCATCCTACAGTGACTATTAGTTCGGTAGAAGTTAGCTGCACTGGATTCATTATTTTCTCATCTCCAGGCAGTGTATTAATGGGTATAGATCGAGTGACATAGCCAGACTTTGATATAGATAACGTCTGGTTGCCTGGAGAAACTTTTATCCGGAAATGACCTTGCTCATCAGTCATCGTGCTTGGACCGTTGGTACCGAGTATATACACTCTGGCATCAGTCAGTGGAGTTCCATCAGCATTTTTTATTAATCCGCTGACATATGACATAGTAGTAGTGTTGAATGCCCATTTATGATCCAGCCTCTTCCCACTATAATCTACAGCAGTAGTGTATACTTCATAGGTTATTCCAAGCTCCAGAGGAGTGTCTGGAGTAAATGTCATTACATTTCCATCCCAATTCACCACTCCACTGATCAATTTATTATTATTTGACAATAATATATTACTAGCATCTTGATTTATGTCTTTGGAGTATTCTATACTAACGTAGACATTTTTAAGAGCGTCATTAGTAGGAGAAGTATTGATTACCATGAACTCTTCGGTGTCAACTGTGAATGATATATTGCTCCTGGCTGTATTATTAGCTGAGTCTATTGCAATAACCTCTACTACATATTCTCCATCCATCAAGTGGCTAAAGTGAATTAAATTAGTAGATGGTGCAACAGTCGTATGATAAGCTCTATTGACATATATATCGTAGCCAATGATATTGTCACCTTCATCACAAGCTAGCCATTCTATAGTTATATTATTGTCATAAATTCCTATATCATCAGAGGGAGATATGATTTCTATTGTTGGGACAGTATTATCGATCGAGAATTCGATGGCCTGTTGTGTGTGCTTGCCTGAGCCGTCGGTTACCGTAATAGATACTTCATAATCTCCATCTTCTAGATCGTATAATGTGAAGGTGTCGTTGTTAGTATCCATATCTTTTGAATCTATTACTAGTGGCTCATTATCTAGCGATATTTCTATCTCAACGTTGACTATAGATGATGTATCAAATGCTTTCCAATTAATAGTAACATTACTAGTGTTGAGGATGCTTTCATTGTGCGGATAATATATGTTCAATTCCGGATAACTGGTATCTACGAAGAAAGAGGTGTTGTCAATATAGGCAGCAGTATTACTTCCTGCAAGTATCGTTACATGATGGGGGCCATCTTCAAGTTCTAATGTTATACTTTCATTTGCTATATTGATCTCGTTGCCTAGTTCCTTACCATCGATCCATATAGTATAATATTCAATTGAAGGATCAATTTTCCATATTATTGTAACGTTTTTATCATCAATAAAATTCTCATTTGGGGAGATTATTTGTATTAATGATTTCTCACTGGCAGAAATATTTACTGAAGCCGAACATAATATGATCGGTGAGACTATCAAGCTCATTATCAGTATTAGTGTCACTACTAAGATCTTAGTTCGCATCCCATTCGTCCGGAGTGAGAACGATTTGCTTCTTTATAAAATAACTGAAGATATTATAAATGGAGCCACTGGAGGGAATTGAACCCTCGACCTACGCCTTACCAAGGCGTCGCTATACCGCTAAGCCACAGTGGCGATGGGAACCACGAATCCGCTTGATAGCTATATAGCTTTCGTCGATGGATCGATTCTGTTACATAAGATATTGGCATTATCGAGTAATTACTATGATCTATTGGATGCTTAATCAAGTGGTTCAGCTAGTCATTGGTGTAGAAAGTATGCCCAATGATTCGTAAGATAATACTAAAAGTCCCTTGATAGAATGATCTCTAAGTCGACTATAGACTTCAAGATAAGCATCAGTAGGCACAATAACTGCTACTATAAGATTTTCATTTCTCGCATCCAAATACTCTAATTCTGCTAGTTCGCGCTTCCAGCTAATGTCTGATTCCACAAACTCAACGCTTATCAGAATATCTTCCCAGGCAGTAATTATTATGCCTCTATTTTCGTCTCCTATGATCTCATACCCTACATCTAGTTCTGGATCGTCTTCCTCGATCTGCTCTATGCGTTGCAGGATTACGTCTTCAATATCTATCAATGGTCCTCACTTGTTTTCTCTCATTAATTAATATGTTCATCCGAAAGTGCATAACTCGCCATATTAAATGATGCATTAGTAAGACTTATGAGTATCTCACCAGTAAGGGTAGAACATGAAGGGCGAGATGAGCGCGTTCGATATACTTGCAATGACTTCGGAGATGCAGGTTTTAGTGGGAGGATATCTTGATAAGATATTCCACTGGGACAGTAGGAACGTGATGCTTCGCATCAATACTCCCTCTGACGGGCGTAAGGAGCTAGTTCTCCATGATCTCCGTTGGCTATACATGTCTCCAGAACGACCAGACATACCGGATATCCCTTCACAATTTGCTGTGCATCTTCGAAAAGTATTGACGAATGGTCGCATAACCTCAGTCTATCAAAAAGAATTTGATAGAGTAATTATATTAGAAGTGCAGAAGGGGCCAGTATCTTTCCAAATCGTCATCGAATTATTCGGTGGTGGAAATCTCATTGTTATTTCGGAAGGGAAAATTGTTGGCTCTGTCGTATCAAGGCGATGGCGCCATCGTGAAATACGACCTGGTGCAGACTATACTTTTCCACAGGCTAGATTCGATCCGACGTCCATGGACGATTCTTCATTTTATCAAGCAGTACGAGGCTCGAATTCTGATGCAGTGCGTACTCTAGCTACCGCAATCAATACAGGTGGGCAAACTGCTGAGGAAGTTTGTAAGAGAGCGGAAGTGGATAAGAGCACTAATGCCAAGGAACTTACTGATGATGACATAAGAAGGCTCTATGATTCATTGACTCTTATGATTGAAGAGGCAGTCAATAATCGACGTCCTAGGGAGGTGTTAAAAGATGGTAGATCTATCGATGTAACGCCGATTCCATTAGAATTATACGCTTCTGAAGAGACGAGGGACTATCAAACTTTTTCTGATGCCATCTATGCCTATGTCTCCTCGTTTGAACCTCCTGAGAAAGAAGATCCAGAGCTAGCCAGATTACAACGTCAGCTGGAACGACAAAGGAAGGCTATAGAAGCTCAAGACGCTGAAGCTCATTCATTCGTTGAAAAAGCTGAGGCCATATATTCCGATTATTTAGGAACTGAAGCATTGCTCAGAGCTGCATCTAAATTGAGAGGCATGAAATGGGATGATGCACAGATAGAGGGAGAAAAGATATCAGGCGTGACATCGGTAAATCCCAAAAATCATACTCTTAGTGCCACTATATCAGGTAAAGAAGTAGAATTGGATTATACTCTTAGTGTCGAGGGAAACGCCAATCAGCTGTATAAACTTTCAAAAGAATTTAGAGACAAGATGGAAGGTGCAAAAAAAGCTCTGAAAGATACTGAGGAACGTTTGGCTAGGCGGATCAAGGAAGGGGAAAAGCAGAGGCTGGTTGAAAAACATGTGGCACGCAAGACTAAGGAATTTTGGTTTGAGCGATATAAGTGGTTCTTCACTTCTGGTGATAAACTTGTCATGTCTGGAAGAGATGCTCGATCTAATGATCAGTTGATCAAGAGACATCTCAAGCCTGCTGATCGATACGTGCATGCTGATCTTCATGGCGCACCAAGCGCGATTATTAAGGAGGGAGAAAATGCCACTGAGCGGGAGTTAGAAGAGGCATGCACTTTCGCTCTTGCACATTCTAAAGCGTGGACAGCTGGGGCCAGTGAGGGAGCAGCATATTGGGTCCTCCCTGATCAAGTAAGTAAGATGGCGCAAGCTGGAGAGTTTGTCCCGCGAGGAGCGTTCATAATTAGAGGGCGGAGGAATTATCTCTACCATCTTCGTCTAGAGTTGGTCGTGGGAGAAGTAGATTATCAAGGATCCAAAAAGATAATGTGTGCTCCTCCATCAGCAATTATAGATCGTTCTTCCAAATACGTCGTAATTCGTCCTGGAAAATCCAATCGAGGTAAGATTTCATCCAAGCTTGCCCGCGCTTTTGAAGTTCCAGAAGAGGAAATTTCAAGAATACTCCCTCCTGGAAATATGGAGATCATAGAGCGAGTTGGATTAGAGTGAAAATATGGCGCCCGCGCTGGGATTCGAACCCAAGTCCAAAGATCCGCAATCTTTTAGGATATCCAAGCTACCCCACGCGGGCCTTGTTCCTGATTCGTATCATCCTTTAATATCTTTCGCCTTGTGACCTATAAGCAATCTGAATATCAACATGAATAATGATAAGAAAAGGAGCTTAAACGTCTACTCTTTGAGAATAGATAGATTATATGAAAGATTACCGGATGTGGGTAGAAATTGCAAAAAGACGGAGAAAATGTCATTGTTGTAGTAAGGACATAGCTAAAGGTATTATGTTCATACGCTCGGGAAATAGATCATCTCCTCGCTATGCTCGCTCCATATGCGCATCATGTTTTGAGGAGATTATGAATGATTTATCTCATGATTTTGAGAACATTAGATCTGCATCCGAATGTAGTGATCCATTAAACATAGAGCCGATATGTTTCGGATGTGGCTTGAAGCCTGAACGATGTAAGTGTGGGCATGAGGCATATCGCTAATATGTTGTTATCATGTCTAGCTTACCTTTTTTACGAGCAATGCGGTCAGCATAATGGAACATTGTTAGTGATAACATAGTAAATATTAGGGTAGAAATGAGCAAGAATATCATGATTGTTCCATCAGTGAAATCTTGAAGACCCCCTAGTAATTCAATTCCTTCTCCAGGATAAAGTGATCGACGTATGAGCTCTAGCCAGTAAGTAATGGGAATGGTAAGACCTATTGCTTGTCCCCAGGCTGGCAGCACCGTTATAGGAAATACTGCACCACATAGCAAATACACTAGCCCTCCCACTCCCTCATTGATAGAAGTTGAATGCTTTGCCGTCAGTAAAGATATACCTGCTAAGGCTAAGCCTAAAGATATAAGGCATGCCATGCCCAACGCCATAGTAGGTACGAATAAGATCCAATCGACCATTAATAGGTTAAATGGTAGACCTAGTACTACTATTCCAAATATCAATGATATAATAACTGCCAGCGTAGCAAGTGCTACTTTTCCAGCCGCTCTACCGATGAGATATACGTACAGAGAAATCGGAGAGATGTATATATTTCTTAATGTTTGGTAATGTTCTCGATCTGTATGGATAACATATGTGATCCCAAATACTACGCTAGAGACGAACATGTAGAATGTTGCCCCTAAATACATGTAGGAGAAAAGAGCAGGCTCAGATGCCACATTTTGCTTTACTATTAAATACATTATTACTAAGATTAAAGTGGCTGCGATAGGGCGTATAAACGAGTATAGAAGAAATAGAGAGGGGCGGGCCCAATTGGACTCTATCTGCCATCCAAGCCAGGCAGAAATTTTTAACGTCCTAAGATGATCCTTTATTGCCATCTGAGCGTCAGCCTCCCCTCTCTTCTACTACGCTGTTCCATTCGATCAAGTGAGAATTTTGCAAGTATCATGAAGATCGCTGCTTGGAATGCTAATATGATTGCTTCTACCCATACTGGGAGGATACCTTGAGATGCAGGTCCAAACAGTAATTGGCGCATCGCGTCTAGACCTAGTGTGACAGGTATGAGCGATGCCACTGCTGATATTGTCAGACCGAGCTCACGAATTGGAAAATAAAATCCAGAAACTAAATAGACTGGCTCCTGGAGTAAATTTGAAATATTCCAGGCATCGCGACCATACATTAGGAATAAGGAAGATAGCATCATCCCTATACCATACACTGCTAACATAGTGAGGATGAATATTGTTGCTAAAGCGAGTGGTTCTGCTACTGATATTTTTATCTGAAATATTAATATCCCCAGTATTAGAGTGCTCAGTGCCCTGATAGATGATGTGAAAAGTCCACCTAAGGCCATGCCTGCTAGTAGCGCCATACGTGACATGGGCGTTATCATGAACAATTGAAAATTTCCTACTTCCCTCTCCCAGTATAGTTGAGCCGCCATTCCCCATAGGACATTGAGCCAGAAAGCAGTCATGGCTCCACCTAGTATGACAAAGCCCTCAAAGATAGGGTCAGCGCCTAAGGCGCGGTAGTAGTAAATATATGCTGCCACCCCTAGTAGCGGCAATATTACGTCGAATACTACCCACGATGGCTCTCTCATAGCTCCTATCGCCCTAGCATGTGCTCTAGCTATGCCTGCTTTAAAATTGAGGGCCCAATCATTCACACTAGACCTCTCCCTACGAGATGCATGAATGCGTCCTCTAGTGTGGGCTCATTCTTGTTAAGACTAGTGACCTGAGCGCCTGAAGAAACTATCTCCGAAATAATATCAGCAATGACAGATTCATCATCAAGGATCATGCGAAGATGCATATGATCTTCCGACGGCCTAGCTACAAATGCTCTAACTCCGGGGATAGATTGTATGGACTCCGGATTAAATGGTGTGGCCTCGATGAGAAATGATGAGCCGCGACCCACTCTGCGTTTAAGGCCGGCTGGCGTGTCAATTGCTACAATTCTACCTCTATCTATTATTGCAACTCTATCACAGAGTTCTTCAGCCTCTTTCATGTAATGTGTAGTCAGCATCATCGTACGGCTACTACATTCGCTTATCCATTCACGGAGATAGTTTCGTATGTCTATGCTTGTCGATACATCAAGGCCAAGTGTTGGTTCATCTAAGAATATTAATTCGGGATCGGTAGCAAATCCTCTAATTATATTCATCTTCTGTCGTTGCCCCGTTGAGACTGTTCGAAGCTTGGCATCAGCTTTATCTTGAAGTCCAAATATATCTAATAAATTATCGATGCGCTTTTTTGCCACGACCCTAGGGACGCCATAAAATTGAGTGAACATCCATAAATTTTCTCGAATCGTGAGAAGGCCATAGCCGGATATCTCTCCCCCAGATACCATATTTATGCGCTTTCTGATAGAATTGGCATCGCTGTATACATCATGCCCAAGAACATGAGCTGTTCCATTAGATGGAAGTAAGAGCGTACTTAAGATCTTTATGAGCGTTGTCTTGCCCGCTCCATTAGGACCTAGAAGGCCAAATAACTCACCTTCCTCCACGGTGAGATTAATGTCATCTAAGGCTAGTGTTTCCTTTCGACCGGAGAATACTCTGCTAAGAGAGCGGATCTCGATTGCAGTGGTCACCCTGAAAGGTATCAGGTGCCCTAATAAAAACGATTGCTCAACGTTCCAAATTCTGCCAGTACGTAGTAACGTATCCGGCAACACGATTGCGTAATGTAGTTGATTCTACATTAGTTAGTTTAGACACTAGCATTTTGTTGTTCTCGAAATCGTCATTGAATACTGAAGGGTATTTTTGCACGAGTTCGAGGGCTATTCTTTTGACATAAGTAGAGCGAATGTTTCCCATGAATTCACCTGGGCTAGAGTTTGGTTAAGATGATAGTCTATTTAATCCTTTTCTGGGGCTGATGATTCTGATGCGGCGTCCTGACCAGAGAATTTGAGTTCGATTCTAGGATGTCCGCATGACATATTGCCTTCTGGACATCGGCCCCTTGATAGGCATGGAGGACCAGCCTTAGAGAATATTACGGGTGAAACTTCCCTGACTTGACGAAGCATTTCATCAGCAACATTGCGGAGTTCCCATTGGGTGCGGTTGCAACACCTCAATTCAAAAAAATGCCATAACTCACGAGCATTCATAGTGACTGTTATATTAGTAGTACATGCGTTTGGAAGCACATAACGGGCATCTTCTAATGGAAGTTTATCAGAGAGATAACGATATTCTTCCCAGATAAGATCCATTAGTTTCTGATATCGTTGCGATGCCTCTTCATCGTTCGCTATACTATCCGGCATAACGTAATTTGCGTTTTTCATGCCTACATATCTCTGAGATTGTTGAGAGTAACTGGCCAGGCGATGGCGAACTAACTGATGCGTTAAGGCTCTGCTCACTCCCTCGATAGAGAATGTAAATGAAGCATGTTCAATGACAGAATGATGCCCTGCCTTTAGTGGAGTTAGGAGCCGATTCTCGACTTTTCTCTCATCTGTTTCCTCTATTAATTCAGATGCCCCTCGTCCTGAATAGCAAGAATTTGCTGCGGCGGCGCATAAATGTTCTGCATTCTTAGTATATGATAGAAGTGTGACGCGCACACTCCATTATAGTACACTAGCTAGATATTGGTAATGGAACTTGGCCTGTGAATTATCTCCATTATTTCCTCCTCCTTCAACCTGGCCTCCCATGAGCTCTTTGAGGCGGATTACCTGGACATCATCTCGATCCAGTAAGCGGACAATACCTTCTACATGTCCATCCCCTATTACAGCCAATACTAACGGTACACGGGAAGCAGCTGCGTTAATATGCTTGGCCATGTGTGTATTTCGCTCATCAATTAATACCTGCTTCATAGTTGGGAATTGCTGAGCCATTTCTTTCATATAGCGATCTTCATCTGCCTGATAATTACTCAATTCTGCTTCTATAGTGCGTCGACTTAGAAACAATGAAGAAATTGCTGAGAATATGAGGCGAATCTTTTCCGATGATGACATCTTAGACCATAGGCGATGGAACATGTGTGAGGCATCTACATCGATCATTAACACCTCGGCACCAATATCATGCGCTGCATTTACCGCAGCTAGCATCTCTGCTCCTGCTTCACTACCATAACTCTTTGCTATACGTTTCTGAAACACTGATAAGAGGCGATAAGGTAATGGGGCATCGATGCGACCATTGGGTGGATTGATCAAAGCCTGATATCGAGGAGGATCTAATTCGATACATACTATATCGGGTCGCTCCGCTTCGATAATACTGCGGACCTGAGTGGAGATGTCGAACACATGGCCGACCCCTAGCAGAACTATCATCGACGAATCAACACATAGCACAATCAATAAGTTTTGGGTCTCACTCAGTCATTAGCCATTACTACAATTAGATTCAAATGACATATGCATGATTAATTAGCACCATCAGCTCTCAAGACTTGTCTGCATCTTCTTATTATGAGATAAGAAGCGAGCGAATATCACTATGATAAATGCTAAGCCCATTAGGATAACGATAGTTGCTCCTGGAGGCGTATCTAATGCTATAGATAATAGAGATCCTGAGGCTGTGAGTATTAGAGATATCGTAACAGCTGACAGCATCATGCTCTTAAGGTCATCATTAAATGTGCCAGCAATCGCTGCAGGTATAGTTAACATGGCGATAGCTAGTATTGCTCCTACAAGTTGTATGAGAGCGACTATAGTAAAAGCTATGAGCGTCAATAGGATAAAGTTAGTGATAGGTACATTAAGACCAGATATGCGAGCATGTTCCTCATCAAAAGTTAATATTTGTAAGTCTCTGAATAGGAAAAATACTACAACATAGATTGCCACAAGAATAGCTAACATCATCCAGAGAGTTTCCTCACTTATGAGAAGTATGCTTCCGAATAAGATACTCTCTGGAGATATCAAAGAGACTTTTCTAGGATCCACCATGCTGTAGAACAGTACTCCTAGTGCCATTCCTATAACCCAGAGCACACCGATTACTGAATCTTCCCTGACACTTAGCCTAGTCCATCTCATGCTCAAGATTGCTGCAGCTCCGATAGCAAATATGGCTGCACCAAGCATGGGATCGAACCATAACCACCCTAGAGTGCTCTGTAACATGAACGCCATGCCAACACCCCCAAAAGTAGAGTGTGCAATAGCATCACTCATGAACACTACTCGCCGAACCACTACGTAAGTTCCTACTACTCCACAGACTAAACTAGCTAAAATACCTGCTAGGAACATTCTATTGATGAATGAGTAATAATCATTAAGATACACGAAAGAAATAATGAATAAGATCGTAACGATCGCAATTGCAGCAATTGTCTTTTCCCTGCCATTCATTTAATTAATTCTCCCTGTTAATGATTCCGTAAAATCCGATGTGGTACATCTCCATGTGCAATAAGATCCATCGGGCAACTGTATCCCTTTTCCAACATTTCCTGCGTTATTATAGGCTCATCATGAGTGACTATATTACGATTGATACAGGCTAGTTTACTCACATGAGAAGTTATCATTCCTACATCATGGCTTACCATGACGATTGTCATCTCTTTGTTTAATTTGGAAAACAAATTGAAAATGCATTCTTGTCCTTCGGGATCTACACTAGCTGTGGGCTCATCCAACAGCAGCAGTCTTGGTTTGGATGCTAGAGCTCGTGCAATATATGCTCTCTGACGTTGTCCGCCTGAAAGTTTTCCAATATTTCGCTCACGAAGATCAAGCATATTTACAGATTCTAATGCCTCCTCCGTTGCATCTCTATCTTCAGCAGTATACCATGGAGAGATACCTCGCTTTGACCGTCTCCCCATTAAAGCTACATCCCATACTGAGATAGGATAATCTCTATCATAATGTGTGTACTGAGGAAGGTATCCGATATATCGTCTACCTTCTTCCGGAGATAATCCCATAATTCGTACCTCTCCGCTCATAGGAATAATAAGTCCTAGAATGACTTTAAGAAGAGTAGATTTACCTCCTCCATTAGGTCCAATAATTCCATAGAAATCACCTTCTCTGACTTCAAAATTAATATCCTCTATAAAGGGTCGCCTATCATATCCGGCAGTAACATTATGTAGAGAAATAACGGACTTATTCTTACTATCTGAGTCCATTATATTGATATTGGATGATGGATTACTTACTATTACATCACCCTCTTTGTCCGTTGAAGCCTTTTGACATTATTATGGCTAAATCGAATAACTCTGTTTCAAGATCGGGAGATAGCGGATCTGAGGAAACTACTTCTCCTCTAATTTCATCTGCTATAATTCTAGCTCCCCTATCATCAATCTGAGGAGATATGAATATCACGTGTATATTCCGTTCTCTGGCTCTATCTATAATGTTTGATAATCCTCTCGGTCCAGGATTCTGCTTTTCCTGCTCTACGGCTATTTGATTCAGACCATATTCTTTAGCAAAATAGCCCCAGGCAGGGTGGAATACCATAAACTCCTCATCCCGATAAGGACTTAATTCAGAGCTGATTCTCTCATGAAGGGAGTCCATATTTATCGCATAATTTTTGAAGTTTTGTTCATACTCCTCTGAATGTTCAGAATCTAGTGCTATTAGGCCATCACACACGTTCCTAGCCATCTGCTTTAGATTTTTTGGAGATAGCCAAATATGGGGATCGTTTCCTTCGCCATGACCCTCCTCTCCATGATGGTGATGGTGATCTCTTTGCTCGATTAGAGCGATATTTTCTGAACAATCTATAATCTCCATTTTAGGATTTACTTCTATCAATGTATTCATTTTAGTTAATTCAAAATCAATGTCCGAGCCGATTTTGAAGTATATGTCTGCTGATGCTGCCGTCTTGATGTCTCCATATGTAGGCTCATAACTATGTGGATCTTGTCCAGATGGCACCATTAGAGTTACATAAACATATTCTCCTCCAATGGCTTCAACCATTCTCTGTTGTGGAGCAATTGTTACTAATGCGTTGATCCTATCATCTGAAACTGACTCATTGAATGAGGCAGATGCCTGAAATACCATAGCTATCATCATTACAATTGTCGCTATGGTAAGGACGATCGTAGACGGGGATCTCATACAACTAGATTGTAGATGTGATTATTAATAATTAAAGATAATCTTATTAACAAATACACTTCTTTTCCCCCATATCTTATTAATATCAACATAATATTTTATATTATTGGGCTGTATAGGCCATCTATGCCCATTGTTAGTATCTCTTTGACTGAGAAAAATCTTGAGACTTTGGACATGTTGCAGGAAGCATATGGATTAACTGGTAGAAGCGAAGTTATCCGATTATGCATACGATCTGCTGAGGCTGAAGTAAGAGAGCGCGGCTTATTAAGCGGAACTGTTGAGGGAGTTCTCGTGACCATACATATGTCTGAAGGCGATGATGAAAACAGGCATGAATTTCAAGAAATCATCACAACGCAAGTACACTCTCATCTCAAAAATGGAAAATGTTTAGACGTATTTCTGATAAGAGGAAAGGCAGCAATAGTCAGGGCGATGTTGGCTGAGTTGCAGAGTAGTGAGTATATAGAGTATGTTAAATTTATTCAATCTTGAATTATAATTAGATTGTAATGCTATATGGTTCAGAGCAGTTACAATGCTAAATATTACCCACAATCTAAATCAACAAGCTCTGAATCTCTCAGATTATGAAATCGAGATGGAGCCTCATTGCTTTTGACATGGATGGAGTGTTAGTTGATTATACTTCATCGTGGACATGGGTACACGATCACTTTGATATTGATAATGAAGAGACTCTTTTATCATACATACAGGGCCGAATCGACGACATGGAATTCATGCGCCAAGATATCAAAAAGTGGCTAGATGTGAAAAAGGACATATGTCGAAACGACTTGGAAACTATTCTTGAGCCAGTTCCGATAATAGATGGGATATCCTCTACAGTAGATGCATTACAATCTTCAGGAGCGAAAGTGGTCATCGTAAGTGGGGGATTAGATATTACTGCTAAACAAATCGCTAATGAACATGGTTTCGATGATTATATAGCCAATAGTGTCGAGTGCGATCCCAGTGGAGTTCTTACAGGAGAGGGGATTCTAAGAGTGGATCTCACGAATAAGGGCGCGGCCCTACGCCGTTTTCAACAATTATACGGCATTGACGAAATGAGCACCGTATCTATAGGAAATAGTTTCGTAGATGTATCCATGTTTGCCCTATCAGGATTGTCAATAGCATTCAATCCCATCGATGAGCACGTTAAGAAGAATGCAAATATAATAATTAATTCTAAGGATATTAGGGATATATTACCTCACATTCTAGAATGATCTTCGTGCCCATGCTCACCTATAAGTGGTACAAATACTACGCCGCCCAGGCTAGTGCGCTCTAACCGATCACCGTTGCGAGTTACGAGCATTAAATCTTGATAACCTCTCCCTCCAACAGGTACGAGCATACGGCCACCATCGGCTAGTTGTTCTTCCAAGGGCTTAGGCACACCAGGAGCAGCTGCTGCCACTGTTATTCTATCATAAGGAGCATGTTCTGCAAGGCCTGCTGAGCCATCGGCAATCACTATCTTCACAACATCATTATACCCTAGGTGATCAATTACTTCTTCAGCCTTTTTCCCCAGAGATTCTAAGCGCTCTACTGTATATACTATTCCATCTGGACGTACCATATATCCCATCAACGCTGCATGATATCCGGAGCCTCCTCCTATCTCCAATACCTTATGTCCTGGTCGTAGTTCCAGCTCCTCCAGCATTATGCCTACCATATGGGGAGCAGATATAGTTTGATCCATACCTATTGGAAGAGGCGAGTCTACGTATGCCTGAGATCTAAGATCCGAAGGGAGGAACTCATGCCGTGGAACTTGTCCCATGGCCTCGAGAACCTTTTCGTCAGTTACAGTGCCATGAGCTTTCAGTCGCTTTACCAGTCTACTGCGTTCTATTTCATACATAATCATGCGTTAGTCGTGCGAACTGCCTTGGTATATATGCGCACTATATCTCTTGCAGGCACCCCTCCTCTTCTGACAGTTCCTTCTTTGGAGCGAATATTGTGTATTACAACATTGTCTCGGCCTACTGTCATCAGATCGCCGACATAGAATTCTTCCTCTGGAAGCGCTTCCACTTGAGCGGCCAGGGTACGACTGTGTTTGTTTACTGATATTTTGACAATGACCTTGTCGAAATTCTTCGCCCATAGGGTATCGACATCTTCGACAGCACAATGTTTCACTCTGCGCCCATCACACTCTATAGCAGTTATCAACAGATGGTTTTCTCCGAGATATACCTCATCATTGACGGAGATCATATCTCCCGATAGTAGCTCTATGTGCTCTTTTCTAGAAGTTCTCCTTTCAGAAACGATAATGGGTACCATTATCTGTTCGGGTTCTCGAACCACTGTTACATAGACATATCCACATTCTTGACACTTAACAGTGGCCTCCATGACTTCCTGCCTCTTTCCTAGCTTTCCCTTGAGAACCTCATGGACGGCATGTTCCTCGCAACTGGGGCAATCCAGGTATATGGCGTTCGGTACCGACATTTGTATCCGCCCATTCATGCACTTGCCGGCGAGATAAAACTATCGCTCATCGCACGATGTAAATGGCTCTCCATGACCAGGAATAACAATATTCCCGATCTGACAGATGCACTTCATGCTTGACAGTGCTAATTCAGGATCAATATTAATTCCTGGAGGAATCCAACGATCATGATTATCCTTTGTCGGGATAGCATCTCCAGTGATCACATATGTTGCATCTCCACTGTCTACCACAACACTCATGCTCCCTTCTGTATGTCCAGGCGTATGCATCAAAGTTACTCCGGGAATTAATTCCATATCATTAGTTATCTGTTCAATTCCATCAAAATCGCCCTCTTCCACCCTAGCCAGCTTCCTTGCCTCTGGAAAAAGCTCTAGATTACCTATGTGATCGTGATGCATATGAGTAAGCACTACTACATCTACTTGAGAAGGAAGTATGCCTATTTCTTCTAGATTATTCAGCAGCTCAGCTCGTCGCTCGATGCTAGAAGTATCTACTAGGATTGCGGCATTCCCAGATAGTATTAAGGTGGCAGAAGAATGAGCCTCAACAATCTGATTTCCATCCCTATTTAATAGTCCAGTCACTACTAAGATTACCCGATTCATCGTATCTCTACCTCATATCCGCATGGACATACCATTCTGCCATTTTGATACTTCATCTTACCTGCACACTGTGGACATGTAGCATGTTCGGCGAAATATTCTAACCAGGCTCTTCTGACGTCAGGATGCTCCTCATTGCTGATTGATTCTAGAGCATTGCGTAGGCCAGGTGTAGTAGCAAGTGGTTCCAAAATGGAGGGATCCATGGATCTCGATCTAGCTTTATGATCTATTGATTCCTTACTCCCTATAGCACCAGCAACGACTGCTCCTACTATGAAGCCAATTAAATGTGCTTCCCATGCTACCCCACTATTTGATAGTCCAACATACTGTAATACTGATAATATGAGCCAGCTAACACCAGCTAACCAGACAGGTACCCTTGGCAGGAATATTATCCCTAACATCATTGGTATCTGATCTCGAGGATATAGGAGTAAGAGGGCACCCATAAGGCCCGAGATAGCTCCTGAGGCTCCTAATACTAGCGTGGTTGGGCTATCTATTAACACTATGCCCATGAACAGAGTCCCTATTATGCCAGATACAAAGTATACTACAGCAAAACGTATCTTACCTATACGTTGCTCAAGTGGCATTCCTAGTAAAAACAGGAAGAGCATATTCCCTAATAGATGAGTTACAAAGTTAGCATGTAAGAACATTGAAGTGAAAAGTGTATAGAAATTTCCTTGTGAGAGATCCGCTGGCTGAAATGCCAACTCCTGCACTACCGGTGAGTTCATTGGTATGCCTATAACTGGCGAGCTGAGAAATTCTACAAAAAATATTATTAAGTTACTTAGAATTAATATGGGCGTTAAGTCGGCATGTTTCCTTGCCCCCATTATCAAGGTGACGGCGATTATAACTATTACCGCATAGGAGGCTAAACCTATCATGGCCGTGTGCATGTATCCATTCACTTATAGTTGATTTGGTGTCAGCAGCACCTTGGAATTAAGAGGCTCTAGTACTATTCAGCGGAATATGAGATATCGCCAGGAGATCGACATAGTTGAATGTGAGAATGTGTATCCTCCCATGGAAGATACTTTTTTACTATTAGGTGTATTAGAAATTCATCCCGACGAGTCTGTTTTGGAAATGGGTCCAGGTACTGGCCTAATAACTTGTCACCTTGCAGCTAGTGCTAAATCAGTGATAGCTGCAGATGTGAATCCTATGGCAGTAGAGTGTACTGAGGCGAACCTGCGTCGGAATGAGTTATCAGGAGATGTGCGGGAAAGTGATTTGTTCCAAAACATATCAGAACAATTCGATCTCATCGTCTTCAACCCCCCATATTGTCCCGGGACTGAAGATGATAATCTAGCATTGGCTTGGGCAGGTGGCCCAGACGGCACAGAAGTTGTAGATCGATTTCTAAATAGAGCTCCTGAACATCTTCTCCCTAATGGAAGAATAATCCTTTTGTTGTCTACTGAAATGAACCAAATCGCATTGGAAACAATCCTTAGGCCATTCCAACGCATTGAACTTGGACGTCAGCAATTATTCTTTGAAGAAATTTGGGTCGAGGAATTACGTCCTTTGGAGCCGTAAGAATTATTCTACTGAGAATGTGCCATTACTAAGATAATAATTTTTGTAGCTCCTCTCTGAGTAATTCATTGGCAGCCTTACCATCTAGTCTACCACGTAATTCAGCCATAACTGGACCCATGAGGGGCCCTATAGCAGCTTTACCCTTCTCACGTACAAAATCTTCACGTTCCCGGATCACTCGCGCAACTATTTCTCTAGCCTCATCTGCACTCATCGCAGATAGACCTAGTTCGCTAACTGCCTCATCTATATTCATGCCCTCCGCCATTTTCCTTAGCACATCGGGGACAGCTTCCTTAGCAAATGTCCCTGACGATACGCCAGCGAATGCGGCCTTTAAGATATTTTCATTTAATTGAGAGATGTCAATTTCACGCTCTAATTCAGATAAGGTAGACGTGAGTGTCCTAGCTGCTAATGCAGCTAGCTCATTATCAGTGGCGATCTCTTCGAATACGTCATCCCATCCTTCCCTGACTAACTGAGTAGATTGTTGAATATGAATGCCATAATCATTAGCAATTCGTTCTATTCGTATTTCAGGTAATTCGGGTAAATTTGAGAGGATGTTTTCCATACGATCCGTTGGTACAGATATAGGTAAAACATCTGTTTCAGGATGCATTCTATCAGCGCCAGGTAGCGGACGTGAATATACTGATGAACCATCAGGAAGCGGATCTCTTGTTTCTTCAGGAACACCTACTAAGGCTCCGTTGGCTCTCTCTACTGCAGTCTTAAGAGCTTCGCGGGCCTTTGCCGCTGATGCAGCGCATAGAGCAAATGCATCTTGAGGACCTAATTTAAGAGCATCTCGAATGGCATCTACATATTGCTTCTCGATACCATATGCAGGTAACTCATCGGAGTGAAATATTCCTCTCACACCCTTAGTACGAGCATATTGTGCCATCTCCGCACCTAAACGTAGTTTGCCATCCTCAGATCTCAAAACACCAGTAAAGCCAGGAAGTCTCGATACCATTACCTTTCCCCCACTCTTCAATGCGCTGGTAATGACTTTGGATTTACACCCTTCGAAGAGATAAGTAAGATCGGTCACCTCTATGGCCACTGGTTCGATACCTCTTCCAGATAAAATATCACGTATGGCTAATAATGATTGTTGACGCTCCATCTCTTTTTCCACGTATGTGGGTAGCATACGCAATTCTTGTACACCTTTGATCTCTACGCGAGCTCCCCCAGGTATGGAGATGTTAACGTCCTCTCGTATTGTCCCTATACCTCTCTTCACCTTGCGAGTTGCACGCATTATAGAACCAATGCGCTGTGCCACTTCTTTGACCTCTTCAGGCGAGTGCATATCTGGAGCAGTGGCGATCTCTATCAGAGGGATTCCGAGTCGATCTAATCGATAAGTGATTTCAGAACCATCTGTCTCTACCTTTCTTGCTGCATCCTCTTCGAGACATAGTGTATCAATCGATATGCGTCTACCATTTACCTCTAAAAATCCATCAAGAGCTATCATAGCTGTTCGCTGGAATCCAGTAGTATTAGAACCGTCAATGACAAGTTTGCGCATAAAATATATCTCATCTAGCGGCTTAGCTCCAAGTAGGGCAGCAACTGTAAGTGCGACATCTATTGCTTCAGAGCTGGCATCATGAGGAGGCTCTTCATCAGCTTCCACGAGGCAGCTGGCCGATGAGGGCGATTGATATCGAAATTGCATCTTTCTCTCCGCTTGATCTAATGCGGCACGATCTATCTTACCCTCCTCCGACTGGATAGGTCGAAGACGGCGCTGGAATGTGGCCCCTTCTTCCTCTACAAGACAGGAAGGACAATTGCAGAACAATTTTCTCGTATTCAATTGCTGATGTATCTCGAGACCTACAGTGACTTCATGGCTCATTGCATCAGCCTCCTATCGGAGAGCTCTCCTCTAAGATTACTCGCCATTATCTTTCTTACTTCTACAACATCATCTGTTTGTCCTAGCGCCCACATGAGTTTGACGTATGCAGTTTCAGGAAGCATATCTTCTCCTGAAATCACTCCAGCTGATAGTAAATCTCTTCCAGTCGAATATACATTTAGATTTACGCTGCCACTTAGGCATTGTGAAGTCATAACTATCACTGTTCCAGACTCGATAGCCTTTCGCATAGGTTTGATTAGTTCTGAATTTACATGACCAAGGCCGGTTCCAGAAATAACTACGCCTTTATTTTTAGCTATTATATTCTCGAATATAGTGGGACTCATTCCCGGATAATATTGTATAAATGCTACATCTTTTTCCATACCTAATCGGGGTGAAACTCTGACATTAGATTTCTGATTATATGATTCCAAGTATGCGATATCGCCCTCAGAGCCTAATTTCGCTATTGGAGATATATTTATGCTCTGGAAGGCATCGCGACGAGAGGTGTGCATTTTTCGGACCTTAGTAGCTCTATGTACAGCAACTGAGGTATCGGATGGACTATCATGCATAAGCACCAATACTTCAGCTGCATCTGAAGAGAGTATAAATTGCGCTGCACTATAGAGATTGATGTATGCATCCGATGATGGCCTATCAGAGGATCGTTGGGCTCCAGTTATAATCACAGGTTTTGGAATATCTCCAAGCATGAATGATAATGCAGCAGCAGTGTAGCTCATGGTATCTGTGCCATGCAGTATTATCACTCCATCTATACCAGAATTAAGATAGTCGGCAGTCACTTCGGCAAGTTGTTGCCAATTATCCACTGACATATTTTCTGAGAATATTGAAAATACAGCCTCAGCGTTTACATCGCATATATCAGCGATTTCTGGAACAGTGTTGAGTAAGTCCTCCGCAGATAGGGCAGGATGCACTGCACCGGTGCGCTGATCTGCATATGAAGATATTGTTCCACCAGTGCCAAGTATTGCCACTCTGGGTAATCCTTTTCCCTTACTGGGCACCCTGGATGGTATTGTTTTAACCTCTCCCTTAGCAATTATATTTACATTCATTGAAGGAGTTATCCGAACGCCCACATCGTAGCCACTGTCCATTTTAACAACAAGTACGTCAGGGTGGCTAAATTCTCCAGATGGTTGAAGTACACCGGAAATATCTCGCCCATCACCAGAGATTCTAATGGTATCTCCCTCGGCAGCATCTATACTCTGGAGCATTGACATAAGATGTGGTGAATAATACATAGCTTGATCAAGCGCGAGATATTGTTCATCCTTAATTAAGAGTGCGTGCCCTTAGTATAGTAAAATTCATCAGTAAATAAAGTTTACATTCTAAGTTTAAAATTAATAAATTGGATTTAATAGATCTAGATTATTATCAATAAAGTATTTGACCATAATGCATATGATTCATATGACATTTGACTCGATTATTCGTTTCTTTATCGCAATTTAAGAACAATAATTATTAGGTCGTTCATCCTAGCTATGCTGTGCACAAAATATCTGATATTAGTATGGAAGCAGACATTTTGGCTGAGAATCGTAAACTTGGTCAAGAAGTCCGTCGCCTACTCCATTCTCATAATATCCGCTCAGTAGACGTAATGGGATCTATAGGTGCTGGTAAGACACTTCTCATTGAGAAGATGGCTGTTGAGATGGGGCGTATGGGAATTAAAGCCGCCGTGCTTGCCGGTGATGTCACTGGTCAGGATGATTTTGACAGATTCCGAGATGCAGGAGTTCCGGCTGTGAATGTTAACACAGGAAAAGAATGTCATCTAGATGCTCATTTAGTAGATCATGCGTTAGAAGAGTTGGACCTCGACTCAATCGATTTTCTATTCATTGAGAATGTAGGTAACTTAGTTTGTCCTGCTGATTTCCCATTGGGTGCAGATCACCGCATGGTTGTCATATCGGTAACAGAAGGCGATGATATGATAAGGAAGCAGCCGCTCATTTTCTTAGAATCTGACATAGCAGTATTGAACAAGATCGATCTCTTACCTCATGTAGATATGGATATCGATAGATTAGATGCTGATTATGCTAAATTTAAGAAAGGAGCTCGCTTGTTCCGTACCAGCGCGAAGACGGGAGAGGGTATTGAAGAGCTTTTCAAGGCGTTGAATATTCACGCCTAATTTTTATTCTACTTCTCTTTATCTAAGGCGGTGCTCGTATGAAGGTGCTTGTCGTTGGAGGTGGAGGCAGAGAACATGCTCTGTCTGCTGCCCTATATAGCAGTGGTGCTGAAATATATTCAGCAATGAAAAATAGAAATCCAGGAATAGTAAGATTAGCTAAAGATGTTTGTCTGATTGAAGAGACCGACGTAATTAACGTGGTTAAATTTGCTAAATCATCTAATGTTGATTTGGCAGTTATGGGCCCTGAAGCTCCTCTAGAAGTAGGACTGGTGAATTTACTTCAGGCCGAGGGTATTGCCTGCGTGGGACCTACAAGGGAAGCCGCTAGATTAGAAACCTCAAAAAGTTTTGCACGCGAATTGATGCAGCGATATGATATACCTGGCAATTTGCATTTTGCCTCCTTCGATAATTCAAAGGACGCAAAAAAATTCATCCGAGACTCCGGATTAGAGCTTGCCATCAAGCCTATAGGCCTCACAGGAGGAAAGGGAGTAAAAGTTATGGGGGAGCATCTACAGACCATCCAGGATGCTGATGAGTATCTAGAAGAGATATTCAGGCAGAATATGGGTGGGGGAGGCGTAATTCTTGAGGAGAGAGCAGTGGGTGAGGAATTCACATTACAGGTATTCTGCGACGGACGAAATATAATTCCAATGCCGTTAGTCCAGGATCATAAACGTGCTTATGAAGGTGACAAAGGACCTAATACTGGAGGCATGGGCTCCTATTCTGCTGAAGATCATTTACTACCGTTTGTAAATAACAATGATCGTGATGCAGCACTGAATATTATGAGATTAACAATTGAAGCTATGGCTAGAGAAGGTCATCCATATCGCGGCGTGCTGTATGGTCAATTCATGCTGACATGTGAGGGTCCACGAGTCATAGAATTCAATGCAAGATTTGGAGATCCTGAGGCAATGAACGTGCTATCCATATTAGAAACGCCATTTCTCGACATATGTCAGAATATTGTAGATGGCTCTCTTTCAAAAGATATATCATTTGCAAGAAAGGCTACTGTGTGCAAATACGTTGTGCCAAAGGGATATGGGACCAGCCCTCAGGCTGGTAAGCTAATTGAAATTAATGAGAACGCCATCGCTAGAGAGGATGCCCGCATTTATTTTGCTATGGTAAATGAAGAAGGAAATGATATTCTGACCACGACATCTCGATCAATAGGTGTAGTTGGTATTGATGATTCTATCCAAGCAGCCGAAGAAGCTTGTGAGAGGGCACTTGATCACATCCATGGAGAAGCGATATTCGTACGTCATGACATAGGGAAAGCAGAGCTAGTGAATAAGAGAATTGAGCATATAGCGAAGCTTAGGAAAGCGTAAATAGGAAACCGTTTGTTCCTTCATTATGAATAACTTGAAAGATATCGCCGACCGCATAGAGTCTCGACTTGAAGAGAAGGATCAGGTCCGCGAAGTCACCATCAAGTCCACTAGAGCGATCAATAGGCTTTCTGGATCTATCATTCACTCTATTCACAAGGGTGAGAACGTAAGTTCCAT
>JAAYTA010000047.1 GCA_012518185.1 Methanobacteriota archaeon | reverse complement strand
GCACATTCTCTCCCATGCATACCAATTATGCCCAGCGATAGTGGGTGATCCTCCGGGATTGCTCCTTTAGCCATAATAGTTGTGACGACTGGAGCCAGAAGCATTTCGGCAAGTCGGAGTACTTCAGAACATGCATTAGACCATTGAACTCCTCCTCCCACTAATAATAGAGGGCGCTCAGCATTTTTTAACATCTTTATAGCGTCAGATATAGCTGAGAGATCCTCTAGTGGAGGAGGCATTAGAAATTTTTGATTCAGTGCCTCCTTAGGCACTTGTTGTTTTAGAACATCTGTTGGCAGATCAACATGAACGGGGCCCATACGACCTGTCGTAGCTATATCGATGCCCCTATCTATTGCCTCGGGTATATCACTTGGATCTAAACATCGGAAATTATGCTTAGTAATTGGCATCATCAGCGAAAATGAATCAGCCTCCTGGAATGCATTATTACCCATCATTCCAGTGGCTACCTGGCCAGTTAAGACTAGTAATGGAGATGAATCCACATATGCAGTTGCGACTCCAGTTACCATATTTGTAGAGCCGGGACCAGAAGTTGATGTGCAAACGCCAATGCGACCAGTCGCTCTAGCATAGCCATCGGCCATATGTGCTGCACATTGCTCATGGCGAACGAGCACGTGGTGTATATCAGATGATATGAGATCATCATAGAGGGGTATAGTAGTCCCTCCAGGAAGCCCGAACATCACCTCGACGCCTTTTTGCTCCAGAAGCGTGAGAACCGCTTTTGAACCTCTCACAATAACACATCCATACAATGAGCGAGGACAACCAGAATTATTGGATGCCTCTACCTAATCAAGACTACCACTACACCAGAGAAAGAAAAGACCAAGGGGTCAGTGGAATACCTTGACATCGTTACCGAAATGATGAATGTAGTATTTATATGATTGTATGTAATAGATTCTGGAGATTGGATTAATAAATAGCTTACTACGATTAAGTAACATAGGTATTTTTATTTCTTTATCGTCCATTAGCATTTCTGGAGCTCGTTACCGCAACTGTCATCATTAACGACCTCCATCTGTTGAGAACGGATGTGTATGCAATATGAAGGTACGGGTTGGTATTAACGGATATGGTACAATAGGTAAGAGGGTCGCCTCTGCCGTAGCAGCACAAGACGATATGGAAGTAATTGGAGTCACTAAGACTAGGCCATCCTATGAAGCATACCTGGCCTCAGCATCAGGATTTCCACTTTATACTGCTAGTTCTGAGCAAGTAGCCAATTTTGAAAAAGA
Organism: Methanobacteriota archaeon; assembly: GCA_012518185.1. Taxonomy (GTDB): domain Archaea; phylum Thermoplasmatota; class Thermoplasmata; order Methanomassiliicoccales; family Methanomassiliicoccaceae; genus DTU008. Next base: position 36,796 of record JAAYTA010000047.1, on the reverse strand, counting down.
AGGCATTGAGATAAAAGGTACTCTAGACGATCTGATGGATGTAGTTGACATAATGATCGATGCCACTCCTGGCGGAGTTGGCGAGGCTTATCTCCCTCGATATCAGAAAGCTGGCATTAAAGCAATATTTCAGGGCGGAGAGAGGCATGAACTAGCTGGAGTATCATTCAATGCCTATGCTAATTACAGTGATGCCTGGGGAGCTGACTTCGCAAGAGTGGTATCTTGTAATACTACCGGACTCGTCCGTACTCTATTTCCACTAGATCGAGATATCGGAATTGAAAGAGTTTCAGCCACTTTAGTTCGAAGGGGTGCTGATCCATCAGATAATAAGGGCTCGGCGCTAAACAATCTTGAACCTTCATTGAAACTTCCAACCCATCATGGCCCAGATGTTAAAACAATTATTCCAGGGATAAATATTACCACAATGGCTGTGAAGTCACCAACTACACTCATGCATCTTCATTGCATAATGGCTGATCTAGAGAAAGAGGTTAAAGAAGAAGATATATTGGCAACATGGGAAGCCGTGCCAAGAGTGAAATTTGTAAGCGGTAAGCAGGGAATGAAGGGGACAGCTAATATCATGGAAATGGCTAAGGATCTTGAAAGGCAGCGAGGGGATCTAATGGAAGTTGCTGTATGGCAGGATGGTATCAAGATGGTTGGCAAGACACTATACTATTATCAAGCAGTGCACCAAGAGAGCGATGTAGTGCCTGAGAATATAGATTGTATACGTTCTATGATGGAGATTGAATGTGATCCTGCCAGATCTATAAAGATTACCGATAATAGTTTGGGTATCAATGAGTGATCAGTTCATTCACATAGCTAGTACTATCTGCCATAACTCTGCCAGAAGTTAGATACAGCGGCCAGATATACTCTTAATAGCCGATGCGTTCCTCCGAGGAAGGATATATGCGTCTCTAGCATCTATTTCGCTCCAATAAACTATGCTATACTTTAGTCCCGCGAGTTCTGATAAGCGAAGCTCCGATCGCTGTGCCAAGGATTAGGATGATCGCAATAAGAGACATTTCTACTGAAATATGTGCACCTGCTCCCACAACTGGCTCCAAGAGAGGCAGTATCATCTTAATGCCTACAAACGATAGAATTCCAGCTAATCCATATTTTAGATAATGGAAGGCCCCTAGCATGTGTGAAATTGCAAAATACATCGATCTTAGGCCAATGATAGCGAAAACATTGGAACTGTATACAATGAATGGATCTGTCGTAATACCAAGGATTGCAGGTATAGAGTCTACAGCAAATATTATGTCAGTTGTTTCCACTACAATAAGGGCCACAAACATAGGAGTTGCCCACAGTACTAATTTACCAGCATTTTTTCCCACTCCGGGTTTTCGAACAAAGAATGCATCGCCTTCATAGTCGCTAGTTACTGGCATTATTTTTCGAAAAAGTCGAACTACGACATTACTATCTGGAGTCACTTCATTATCTTCTTTCTGAATCGCCATCTTAATAGAGGTGATTATTAGGAAAGCTCCAAAAATGTATAAGATCCAGTCAAATTTATGTACTAAAGTTACGCCAGCTGATATAAACAATAAGCGGAAGATTAGTGCACCAATTATGCCATAAAATAATACCTTATGCTGATCTCTTTTAGGTACGCAGAACGCGGCGAAAATTAGGATAAAAACAAAGAGATTATCTACACTCAGCATAAGTTCCATTAGATATCCAGTGGTGAATTCAAGGCCTTTTGTAGGACCTAGCCAGTGATATATGCCAATATTGAATGTAATTGCTACTCCTACAAATAATGCAACTTGCAGCATTGCTTCTCGCGGCCTAATTACATGAGGTCTTCGATTTATGACTCCAATATCTAGAACTAATAATGATGTGACAACTACCGCGAATATTATCCACGCCAGATCCATCCCTATCACGCGCATGACCTCCGAATAGAATTGCAGTTCCGATGAATAGGTTCCATCGGTGCACAACTAGATCGTATATCTGCCCTAGTGTGTTCGAATATAAAGATTATTTCTCACTCTCAACGAGACTATATCCTACTGAGAATTCTTCTGATCCGATCCAGATTAAGTCGCTTAGTCACGAGGATCGAAGATTAATTCATTATTGCATTCTTCAACTTCTAGAGTTGAAAGAAATTTTTCTCTATTCTTTCTAGCTTTTGCCCTCTCGGAGGCTTGACGAGATGTGTGTTCTAAATGGCAAGATGGACACAATGTCATTAAGTTGCCTGGATGATCGCTCCCTCCTTCATATCGTGGAATGATATGGTGGACTTCCAGGCTCTCCCATCGGTAACCTCCACTGCCTTTTCTGAGAGATGGATCGAATATTTTTCGACGCCTTCTGTTAAATTCTATGTTACATTCCTGACATTGGTATCGATCTCTTCTTAAAATCGCAGATTTCATCCTTCTCCATACTAGGCGCCTAACTACGGCAGAAGTGCTATCTGAATATGGAAGTTCTCGCGTACCTTCAGGATAATATTTCTCTCCTTCTTTCTTAATCTTTCTCATCATTTTTAGCGTTATTTTTGCTTCCGACCAGGCTACGCAGAGCTGTTGTGAAGTTGATCCTTGACGATGACGCCGATTGCAATTTGAACAAGGAACCAATTTCGCCACAGGATCTTCAGTCCATAAACGCCATGGGCATATTGATGCAATCACCTCAGTACATCTTAGGGGACGATTTCCCTCGAAGGAGTAGAACACTAAGGTCGGCAGTCCCTCGGAGTTGAGTCGATTGCTCTCAAGCCAGCAGTAACTTTCCTCATGAGATATCAATCGATGTTGACATGGTAAAATACTAGACATTTTCCGAAAGAATTAAGGCGAGATCTCAGTCTCTCCTTTAGAGTATTCACATGTGGGCTCAGTTCGCCCAACGCGCTTTTCTATAATATATGCACCAACGGAGGCTAAGCAAGTAGTTAGAAGAATTGCCACTGCTGTTACCGAGCCAATCATACTTCCAACATGAGCACTTACTATACCTAATGAAAGAGGCATAGAGGCTACAACTGCAGCTGCTAACCCTCGTGGCATCATGAATAAGAGAGTGATACGATCTTTCACATCCTTACATATCGCTCTCCCGACAGTTGCTGTTGTGATTATTCTTCCTATTACGATCACGTTGAATATTACTACTCCCGCTAAGAGTTCTAATAATGACATGGCAGTAGTAGATAGCACAAGCCCCAAGTAGATAAAGAAAAAAGTACGTACAAAGAATGATATCTCATCATGAAAGTCAATTATTTTAGAATCGCAAGAGTGATCTAGTCTGCGCCAGATTGGATAGGGTAGAGATTCGGTATTTCCTAAAGTAAGGCCAAACATGAGTGCGGCCATAGCTCCTCCTCCCAGTCCTACTGTAATTTCAGATATTGCAAACAACAGCAGCATGAATGCTAATGTGACCATGTAGGAGAGAGATCGTCCGACATACTTCAGTAAGTTAAGCCAAAATATACCGCCAATGACTCCTAGTATAGATGAGAAAAGGAATGCCATTAAAACCCTCATCCCTACGACTAATATGTCAGCACTCCCAGACACCATTATAGCCATTATAGTCATGGCTCCAGCGATCACTAATACATCAGTGATTGCTGATTCCAGTGTGACCATGGTTTTAACCTTATTAGAGACATTGAGCGCCCTTACTAATGGTATAACAATAGCTCCACTAGTGCCTCCTAATATAGAGGCTAAGAGTAATGACTCTCCCATAGTCCATCCGAGAATCAGATTACATATTAGGGTAATTACTCCGATGGATACTAAGAAAGCGATTATAGTAAATATTAAGGAGCGGCTAAAGGAAGTCACTATATCTTTGACTTTTATCCCCATGCCAGCCTGGAGCATGATTACAGATAATGCTACAGCAGCGACATAAGTGGTAAGCTGTGTTACCCGTGAAGCCATCTCTCCATCGATTATGCCTGTAACTCCAGGACCTAGCAACACACCAAATAGTATTAGAAACAATACATCAGGAGCCCGATATTTAACAAAGAGTTGATTTGCCGCAAAGCCAACAAAGAGGGCTACTGAGACCATCAATAGTAGGGTTTGAGAATCCATCCCCATCGGGCAGTGTATGTAATTGAGTATTAAACATTTTGTGCAAAATGATGGATTATCAGGTCAAGAAAGCATTGAGACTTTTATCCACTTATGTTTGATCATCGGAAAGATTAATCATTACTTGCCATATCGTGGTGTGTAACCTTAACTGGAGCCGAGGATCGAATGAAGGAATTTAACACGCTGGATGATTTTGATTTTAATGACAAGACGATTATTCTACGCGTGGATATAAATTGTCCCCTAAGTAGAGATACGCTCGAGCTCGAAGATGATAATCGCATTAGGCAGATCATACCTACTATACAGGAGCTCATTGGACAAGGAGGTAAAGTTATAATATTAGCTCACCAAGGACGTCCTGGAGATTGGGATTTTGCAAGTCTAGATAAACATGCTTCTGTATTGACGCATTATCTAGGGCAAGAAGTAAGATACGTGAGCGATCTGGTAGGTGATGACGCAGTTGAAGCTGTAAAATCTCTCTCGCCAGGCCATGCAATTATGCTGATGAATGTTAGGGAATTGCCATATGAGCTCGATAGTAAGAGTATGCATGAGCATGCTAATTGTGAGCTAGTTACTAAGTTAGCTCCACTTGCTGATTTTTATGTTAATGATGCTTTTGCCACAGCTCATCGATCACAGTGCTCTCTTGTAGGATTCCCACAAGTGCTTCCGTCAGCGGTTGGCAGACTCATGGAAAAAGAGCTTACTGCATTGACATCGGTGTTCGAGGATCCTCAGCATCCTACAGTATTCATATTGGGAGGAGCTAAATTCGGAGACTCGTTACGCTTAATCGAGAGAGCGTTGGAGCGAGGAATAGCAGATCATGTTATCTGTGTTGGATTATGTGCCAATGCGTTTCTACATGCGAGTGGATGCGACTTAGGCGATGAAAACATCCGTCTGTTGAAAGACGAGCTTACGCCTGAAGCAATAGAACACGCAAGAAGGTTACTTAAAGATAGAAGTGAACGAATTCTGCTGCCCATCGACGTAGGTATAGATCTTAATTATGAAAGGCGCGATGTATTCGTTGAAGAATTACCATGTGGCCCCATATTAGATATCGGCAACGAATCAGTTAAAGAATTCATCAGAGTCATGAACGACGCTCGTACCATATTCATGTCAGGACCTGCAGGAATGATAGAGCGGGAAGAATTTTGTATGGGTACTGAAAAGCTTCTGACAGCTATGGTGGATACAGATGCCTTCACTCTCATAGGAGGAGGTCATACTGTAGGAGCAGCTGAGCGCCTCGGACTCACATCTAAATTTTCATATGTAAGTACTGCTGGAGGGGCACTTGAGACATTCATGCTCGGAAAACCCCTCCCAGCAGTGGAGGCCCTCAAAACTTGTCGCAAGATTTAAAGTATTTTTTCCATTCGCTCTAAGGCTTCTGTTATTCTATCTTCCGATTGAGTTAAGGCCAGCCTCACGAAGCCTTCCCCACTATTGCCAAAGCCTATTCCTGGCGTCACTACGATACCTGCATCAAGCATCTTGTTGGCAAAATCTATAGAACTTCCACCTACATTGAAGAATAAGTAGAAAGTCCCTTTTGGCAACTTGATGTCAAAACCCAATTCGCGTAATCCTCTTACTATAAGATCGCGCCGTCTACGATATACGTCCACACTGTCTTGAACTATCTTGGGCCGTGATCTTCCATCATAAGATCCTAATGCTACATCAACTGCTTTCTGGATGAATTTTGGCGTTCCAGAATCTATCTGAGACTTTACTTTCTTAAGGCCAGCAATAAGTATAGGATCGCCCACTGCATATCCTATACGATATCCAGTCATATTGAATGTCTTCGATAGAGAGCCAAATTCAATAGAACGCCTGCCAAATTCCAATGCAGATGGAGCTATATAATCATCGAATGTCATCTCAGAATAAGCATTGTCGTAACAAAGGATAGTATTGGTATCTTCACACCATTGAACTGCCTTTTGAAGATCTTCCCTGGAGGCTACTGCACCGGTCGGATTATTAGGATAGTTCAAGTACATCATTTTAGCATCCTGAGGGATGTCATTGTTAAAGTTCGGGAAGAAATTGTCTTCCTCATAAAGTGGAAATTTTACAGATATAGCATCACATAATGTAGCTGCTCCCTGAGAATATACGGGATATGCTGGATCAGGACACAATACTTTTTCTCCAGGATTAACGAATGCGCGAGCCACATTGGCCAATCCTTCCTTTGAGCCAAGTAAGATGGCGATCTCTCGATCAGGATCCAGATCTACATTGAACCGCTTTTGATACCATTCAGCTATGGCTAGTCGGGTATCCGACTCTCCTTGAGCTGATGGATAACGATGATTTACTGGATCTTCCAATTGTTTCTGAATCTCTTCCACTAGCGGACGAGGAGTGGGAAGATCAGGATCACCTATCCCAAAGTCGATTATATCGATTCCTTTTTCTATCTTTCTAGCCACTTTCTCCTCTATCTCGGCGAAGAGATAGGGAGGAAGGTTTTTGAGCCTATCAGCAAAATCATATGCCATAAATATTATTCCTCCAATTCGCCACAGAAGACTCTTACTGCCGGCCCAGTCATTTTAACCGATGATAAGTCTTCTGCTACATTTATCATGAGCTCCCCTCCAGGAAGTCTCACTCTAATATCTTCCCCTAGAGAAGTGGATCCTCTGACACCAGCAGCCACTGCTGTAGCACAGGCTCCAGTACCGCAAGCCTGAGTCCAGCCAGCACCTCTCTCATAAACAAGGACAGTTAGTACATCCTTTTCGATACGGACGAATTCGACATTAGTACGCTTAGTAAATAGGGGATGACATTCTAGCATAGGTCCTAGATTCAAGATCTCCTCGTCAGATAGTGAATCGAATATTACTAGATGAGGGTTACCCATTGATACAGCTGTTCCAGTTATAGTACGACCATTCACCTCTAGAGTATTATCTATGAAACGTCCCGATCCTATCATAGGTATATCAGAACGCTCTAGCCTAGGTGTTCCCATATCTACTGTAGCACCTATAGCCACTCCTTGCTCTTCTTGGATTACTATGTCTTTCATCCCATCTAATGTGTTGATTCGCATTTTCTTTGAAGGAGCCAGCGAGAAGTCATATAGATGTTTGGCTACGCATCGAATACCGTTCCCACACATCTCTGCCTCGCTTCCATCAGAATTTAATACTCTCATGAATGCATTGGCATCATCGTCTGGATTTATGTATAGGATACCATCCGCTCCAACTCCAGTGCGGCGATCGCAAACTCTCCTAACGAAGTCGGGATTATCTGGGATGTTGAGATCTAAGTTTTCGATAATCACGAAATCATTGCCCAAGCCATGATATTTCCAGAAGTTCATATCATCAACCTGGACGGTATTCGATCTTGACGCAGCAAGTCGTCAATACTCTCCCTCTCTCGTATAAGATTCGAACTCCCCTTTCGTACAAGTACTTCGCGACATTTTGGCCTCATATTATATTGGGAACTCATGCTGAAGCCGTATGCTCCCGCATCATATACGGCTATAACGTCTCCTTCTTCAAGCCGAGGCAGTAGACGATCTTTAGCTAGATGATCTCCTGTTTCGCATATCGGCCCTACAATATCATAAGTTAATTCTCCTGGTAATTCGAATTTATTAGCTACTGTCGCATGATGATAGGAGCCATAAAAAGCAGGGCGGACTAGCGTATTGAATCCAGCATCAACTCCAGCGAACCATTTATCTGGTGTCTCTTTCAGATCAACCACGGTTGTGAGTAATACAGTAGTATCTCCTATGATGTACCTGCCAGGCTCTAGGACTACGTTTTTTGCCGAAGTCCCATTACTAATCCTAGATGTGACTTCATCAGCTAGCAGTTCAAGATCCATAGGCTCTTCATCTGGATAATAAGGAATTCCTATGCCTCCGCCAATGTCTATGAAATCCAATTGTATCCCAAGCTTTGTCTCAAGCTCTTGTGCTACAGATACTAAGACATCAGTCACATTTGCAAAGGGCTTAACATCTTGGACTCCGGCACCAATGTGAGCATGTAATCCTACTGGGCAGAAGTCGAGTTCGATGGCCCTAGCATAGGCATCGATAATTTTATTTTTAGGAATTCCAAATTTAGTTGAACGAGCGCCTGTCACCACTTTCTCATGGTAGCCCGCTCCAACTTCGGGATTCATGCGGAACGATATGTTGGCATTTGAAGTTATTTCAGCCAATCTTTCTAATTCCGACATGGAATCTATATTGATCATTACGTTTCGATTCACCAGTGCTGCCAATTCATGGTTAGAGACATTGACACCAGTATAGAGTATCCGATCTGGTGAGAAGCCTGCACGTAAGCATGCCTCTACTTCGCCTATAGATACTGCATCTATACAGCTTCCCTCTTGTTCAAGGATGCGCAATATAGCTAAATTACTATTAGCCTTGCATGCATAATTAATACGGGTGGGCATCCGACGTGAAAATGCCTGATATATGGCCCTATAATTTTCTCTTACAGCTTCTTCGTCTGTTACAAATATAGGAGTACCATATTCTTCTGCTAAGTCTGCTGCTCTTATGCCTCCTATGATCATGTGATTATCAATACATTCGAAATCCCTCATTCAACCACCTATGAATTTTCTATGAATGCTCCTTATAACATCTTCAGCCATCTCACTGGGAACCATAAAGTTGAGCGCTACATCTGATGCTCCTTCCGAGATCATCTCTACATTAGCTCCCGTGGCCGAGACTGTGGAGAATACTTTTGCAGCAACGCCGAATGTATTTATCATGTTATCTCCAACGCAGCATATCAGAGATACATTATTCTTGACAGTCATCTTTTCAATCTGATTCTCGTGCAGTGCATTGAGCTTACTCAAAACGCAGGGAATGGCGGGCGTTGGAAGTACAACCGCTAGTGTGCTCAGAGAGGTAGATATAGCATAAGTATTGACTGCGGCCTCGCTTACTGACGCAATGAGTCGCGATATTAGGCCAGGATTGTACACAATTTCGGAAGAATATATTTTGATAATGGATAGGTCTCCCTTAGAAGCCACGCTCCGGACAATTTCGGTTGAATTGCATTTTTGATTCCTAACTAATGTTCCATGCCCATCTGGATTGAATGTATTCTTTACTATGAGAGGAATTGACTTTTGGCGCACTGGTTCTACTGTCCGAGGATGTAATACCTTAGCTCCAAAATAAGCCAGTTCGGCAGCTTCTCCATAATCCATTTCATCGACCGTTCTCGCTTCTGGTACGATTCGAGGATCAGAGGTCATGAAACCATCAACATCAGTCCATACCTCATAACAATCTGCATCTATGCAGTTAGCAATCACTGAGCCAGAATAATCTGAGCCACCTCTACCAAACGTAACTGGATTTCCATTATTATTGACGCCATAATATCCTGTAATGACTGGAGTGATTCCTTTATCCAACAACGGTATCACAGTTCTAGAGAGATTGGCATGAGTTAATTCTAAATCAGCCGAGCCATTGGTTGGAGTACCTTCAGCTATTATACCTGCCTCCTCCGATGACATAGCAACCGATGAAATGCCTCTTCCCGCAAGTATGTTAGATAGAAGGATAGCACTGAGTCTTTCCCCCCAGCAAAATATTCTATCTTCCAAAACTGGGTCAGAATCTGCTTCCCAGCGAATTTTTAATTGCTCACTAAGTGCAGATAAGCTAGTATCAATCTCTTGCATACAGACTTTAAAATGATCTCCTGATAATAGATCCTGAACGGCAGTATGATATTTGTGCTTAAGGTGATCGATCATGGACGATGGATCAGGTCGTTCCGATATGCATTTTATAAGGTAGTTGGTGACTCCAGACATTGCCGATACCACTATCACCTTCTTTGCAGGATCATTGGCAATTATAGATGAGGTTCTCTTCAGGGCATCAATGTTCCCCATAGATGATCCCCCAAATTTCATAACCTTGATCATATCCCTAATACCTCCCTCATAGTGTGAATTTTACCATCATTGCGGCCTGCTACCCAACGGATAGCAACAATACATCCTTCGGCAAATGCTTCTCTAGAATGGGCACGATGAGTTAGTTCGATACGTTCCTTATGACCAGCAAATATTACTGTATGCTCACCCACCACATCTCCCAAGCGAGCAGAATGTATCCCAATCTCCTTTCCTCTTGCCCCTATTTCTCCTTCTCTTCCGCACATTAAGCCATCAGCGTTAGTGATTCTGGAGATAGTTTCCGCAGCTTCTCGAGCTGTACCAGATGGAGCATCCATCTTCTTATTATGATGTAATTCGATGATCTCTACATCATATCCTGGTAAGGACTGAGAGAGTTGCTCACATGTCTTAAAAAATACATTAACTCCAACAGAGAAATTTGAAGCCAGTACTGCAGATCCTTTATTCTCCATTAGCATGGAGCCGAATGAGTCAAGTGAAGATGTAGATATACCAGTTGTTCCTATGATATAGGCTAATCCATTTCTTGCTATCTTAGGAATATTTTTCTCAGCAGCAGACGGAGAAGTTAGGTCTACGTAAACATCAGCTTCCTTCAATACGTCGGGTAAATTGGAGGCTCCAACTGCATGCACTCCTGGAGCAACCTTCTTTCCAATGTTGATGCTATTGTCAGATACAACAGCACCTACTAAGAGCATATCATCCTGTTCTTGCAAAAGAGTACAGACTAGACTGCCCAACTTACCAGTAGCTCCGCCAATAACAACTCTGATCATGAATTCCCTCCTATTCAGATCAATTTATATTGAGCCAGTATCTTTTTTAAGGATTCTAAATTCCTCGCATCCATTTCACATAATGGCATTCGTAATGGACCAGCAGGTAGGCCCATGAGCCTAGCAGCCGTCTTGACAGGTTGTGGATTTGTTTCTAAGAATAAGGCTGAGAACAGTGGCATTAATTCTTTGTTTATCTGTCTAGCATCTTCCAAGCGCCCCTCGAGCATCGCATTGACCATTCGAAGCATAAGCTCTGGAATTATATTAGAGGATACAGAAATAACGCCTTTTGCTCCTAGTGCCATAGCAGGGAGAGTCATTACATCATCGCCCGACAATACAACAAAATCTTTAGGAGCACCAGCCACAATGCGGGCGATCTGTGCTATATCTCCCGAAGCTTCTTTGACTCCAGCGATGTTTGGTAACTTTGCAAGTTCTAGCATGGTTGAAGAGACGATGTTGGATCCTGTACGGGATGGGATATTGTATACTATGATAGGAATGTCTACTGCGTCAGATATGGCTTCAAAGTGATTTATGATGCCTGTGGACGTAGGACGATTATAATATGGAGATACAGATAGCAGAGCATCTGCTCCCAAATCCTGAGCCCCTTTACTAAGATGTACCGCCTCGATGGTGGAATTGGAGCCCGTACCGGCAATTATTTTAGCGCTCTTGGCTTCATCTATTACTATCTTGATTACTTCTAGGTGTTCCTCATGATTCAGCGTGGCTGACTCTCCCGTTGATCCGCAGGGGATCAGCGCTTGGACACCTCTATCCTCCTGAAATCTTACTAATTGTCGAAGGCCTTCTTCATCAATGCTACTATCAGCCAGCATTGGAGTTATCAAGGCAGTTGCTAATCCAGAGAACATTTCAGGTACCTCCAAAATGTTCTTTGAGTATGAGCCGCGTCCTAGTCGATACCACGTTATCAAATCGCCGAATTCGCTCAATTATTTCATTGAGTTGTGGAGATGAAGTTACATCTATGATAGCTACTACATCCTCCTCTCCAGTTACTTCAAATACCTCAGATACGCCCTCAAATTTAGCAATATTAGCAGCAACATCTGATGTATTAATATTGACATCGATTTTTACTTCGATTATTGCTTTGACATTCTTGCTAGATGTTTTGATAGTGAATGATTGGATTATATCTTCATCAACAAGTTTACGCACCCTTGATCGTATTGTGCCCTCTGATACTTTCAACTGGTTCGCTATATCAACGAAGGGTCTCCTAGAATCCCTCTTCAATACTTCGATTATCTTCTCGTCCAAGTAATCAATCACGGACCTCAGCTCCATCTCGTTCCGTTACGACTTTTCGTATAATTTTTGAAGATAACATAGCTTAGTTATTTAACCCTTATGAAAAGCAAAGTGCGATTGACATAATCTTGGAGTTGAGAAACATAATTTTAAGTCAGACTTCCGGGCATCTATAGGTCTTAATTATGGTAATCGACGACCTTCTGCCGTTCGAATCATGGTCCATAATGCCCTGTTGACATCCATAGATATTCCGTTTGACTCTCCTTTTTTTATCAATACGCCATTGATTTCATCTATTTCTGTTCGGCGCCCACTTTCGAGATCTTGTAACATGCTGCATCGATTTTCTGAAGTGGAACGCATAACTTCTTTTACCCACTCGAATACATCTATATGAGTTAATTCGATGTGATTGACTATAGCAGCTTCAGCAGCTTCATAACACGCCTTCTCAGCAATAGTGAGTAATGAATTACGCTCTAATAGAGTTCCATTAGGAACTCCCGCAAGGGCAGCTATAGGATTTATGCAAGCGTTAACTATAGCCTTAGTCCAGACTTCACCGATAATATTATTAGATATATTGTTTGGAAGTTCTGCATGGTCGAAGAGCTTTGCCACTGTTTTTTCTCTATCCATGTCTCCAGATGAAGAACCTATAAATGTCATTCCTAATGAGACTAGTCTGGCTGAGTTGGGACCTGTAGATGTAGCACCAATAGTAGTGGGAGCTAATATGACTTTATGTCCAAAATAATCAGTCAATATATCCACGTGACTTAGTCCATTTTGAGGTGATACTATTGTAGAATTCTCATCTATAAATTCATTTACTGACTCTGATGCTCTAATTATATCAAAAGCCTTTGTCGCTATTATTACAATATCATATATTCCCTGTGGCTTCGTTCCTGGCCATATTTTACGATCTGCTGCTCCATGAACAAATATACCCTCTCTTTCAATCAGGGAGAGTTTGGGATCCCTTGCCGCTATATCGAGTTCATTATGAGGTGATAGCATAGCTGCCAGAACACGGCCAACTGCCCCTGCGCCAAATATAAGAATTCTCATGAATACGCTTCCCTACGAACCTTATTCGCTAAATCATGGGCACGTTTGAGTGGAGCAGGTATACCCTTATTTAGAGTTTCAGAGCATAATTTTACAGCTCTAGATAGCGATGTACGATTCCCGGGAGATACAAAAGCCGCTTTTCGACCTTGACGTAGCATGCAGCCCATAATACTGCCATTCATTCGGATAGCAGATTGTTCTGCCTCCATATTGTCTACTTCTCCGACCAATAATGCCTTAGCTGCCCCAATGATAGGTATCCCCATCATTACACCTATTTGGCATGCGATTCCGGCTCCGCGAGGATGGAGAACGCCATGGCCATCCATCATGTATATAGTGTCAGGAATATCTTCTAAGAGAGGCGCTAATGCTGGAAGCTCACGATACGTCAGATATGTAGGTATGTACGGAAACTTCACATCACATCGATGAGTTTTTTCTTCAATGAAGTTTCCCGTACGTCGATCCATAATACATATGGCTGCAAATGCATCATCCTCTTGATACGAAACATCTAATCCAGCAATATTATCTGGATCTCCAGGATCATCATCAAGTATAACCCTACCGGCGATATTCTTCTGCTCTTCCCTCAATCGTATTAATATTGGTTCAATATCAAAATTTACAAATCTTGCAGCATTGAGTCGAACCCGTTTATCAGAGAATGGGACACCTTCTGATCGAAGAATATTCCGGAATTCGAGATTATTTCGTTGTCCAACCTCGCCCGTAGAATATACAACACGATGAGTTGGTATCTTGACTGAATCATCTAAATTGGAGAGTACGCCGCCAACTGCTCTTGCAGCTCTTACATCACCTAATGCTTTAGCAATGTCCCCATACGTAGATACTTGACCTTCTGGTATCATTGAGACTGCCTGTTGAATCATATCTACCAGATCAATTTTAGTATCACAGTCAGGCATGATTGCTACTCCCTGTTGATTATGTATGAATTGTGCTCATGAGGAATGCGTTTCCCTGATGTAAGACTATTTTAGCACTATCTTAAAGATATTCTAATCAGTACTATAGGAAGTCGACCCGCATGAATGAGTAAATTGAATCACTATTTGTTCATCATATATCACTCGAGTAAAGACTTATTTAAAGAACGCTTTATGGATCATTACGCAGTATTGGTGACTGTTTTTGTTGACCATATTTATTCCAGTGGAAAAGTTCCTGAGGCGATTTGCGACTACGAGGTGATGGATATTCAGCAGGATATCCCAGAGCAAGACCTATTGCTACTGAACGATCTTCAGGAACACCAAGCAATTGATTTATGGCATCTTGATCAAAAGCACCTATCCAACACGATCCTAGTCCCTTTTCATAGGCAGCCAGCGTAACATGATCTATCATTATGGTCAGATCTGTCATTGTCCATCTTTGACCAGGCACAGTTACCGCAGCTAAAAAGACCGAAGAGTCGTTTATGAATTGTTGATTCTTACATATCGGTACAAGATTACTGATAATATTCTGATCAGTTATGACGATAAGTTCCCATGCCTGCCGATTTCCTGCTGAAGGAGCTAGGCGAGCTGCCTCTAATAATTCCTCTAGAACTTTGGCTGGGATTTCCTTATATTGGAACTTTCGAATGCTCCTTCTGCCCCTTATAGCATTCATTACATCCATGCGTATTCCTCAAGTTATAACAATCATGTGACCTAGAAGTAACTTATCAAAGATTCAGTCTCTCCTGGATGATGAGTCATACAAAGTCACTACAGATTGTGGGAATGGTATCTCGATACCTTCCTGCCTGAGTTTCTTTTCAACAGCTATTCTCATATCAGATGCAACGCGCCACATATTCGCCACGTCCACCCAATACCACAGTTTGAAATCGACTGCTGTTTCCCCAAGTCGTGCAGTACGGACGTACGGCATCTTACTTGGCTCCTTGACTACATCAGGGTGCTCATCTGCAACTTGCAGTAAGAGTTTATGTACTTTCTCTAAATCAGTCCCATATGCCACTCTAACCTCCGTACCCTGTGAATGGCGATTATCAGGCCGGGACCAATTTTCCACTTTCCTATTGGCCAGCATATCATTAGGGAGAGTGATTATGCTATTTTGAAATGTACTATGGAGCTGAGTAGTTCGCAAGCCGACCTTTAGAACCCTACATATTTCCCCAGTTTCTAACTTTACCACATCGCCAACTCTAAAGGGACGATCCAGCATTAATAATAGTCCAGAGAATAAGTTTCCAAGACTATGTTGCGCAGCTAGCCCTACTACTAACCCAACTACACCAAGACTGGCTACTGCTAGTGTAAGATCAATGCCTACTACTGATAGAGCGGCTCCTATAGCGAATATTGGAATTATGAGCATTCCTATCTTCTGAAGTAGAGGTACTAGGACATCATCAATACCATTCTCGGTCCTCTTGGCCCATTTTTCTGCGAAATCTATGATAATGTCATTGAAGATGCGATATGTTGCCCACGCTATTACGGAGATAGTTATTATCCTATAGATCTGCCATAGAATCACGTGTGTGCTAGCAGATATAGGGAGCAAACCTAGTGAGTCGATCAATCCATAAGTTGTGATCACTATCAATGTTGGCATCCTAATTATTCTTAGTATCCGATTGCTGATGCCAAATTTGGACATTCTAGCGATACGTCTCGCTAGAGGGAATATGATTAGATGAATGATAGAAGCGATGATTATCCATATCAATAACACAATTAGAAATGTGCCCCATATAGAATTCAATGGAGCAGGGAGGTTATTTTCCCAAACAAATATCTTAGCTCCCCCTTTATCAAATAGCGCAGTGACACTAACTGAAGCAGTCTTACTGATCGAGAAGGCCTGTAGGGGAGAATTTAAGTCTTTCATCTCAAAATTCACTACGAGATTAGATTGATGAGTAGGAACTCCCTGGGAAGCATCGAGCGTCACAGTAATTGTTTGATGTTGGCCAGGATCAAGCACTATATGATTTTCCGTCACTGAAGTGCTCATGCCATCTGTTTCATTAATGATTACTGGGTTGATCTTTACTAAGTATGGATTGGTGCCCGAATTATATAGTACCCAATAAAATTTGATGGATTCTGAAGCTCCAATATTTCCTTCATATCTTCCAACATCGATGATGTTTATCGGCTCTGTTGATTCTGCAGACTCTGCTAAGGCTACCGACGGTGTTATGATGATTAGTATTACCAAAATAGAAATTATAGTTGCTATAACTCTTCGCATTATCAGCGCCTGCATAGAGTCATAAGTTAAAAAGGGTTCATCTATCACTCAAGATTGACAAAATGCGAATCTCCATGGTTCAACCGCATTTATGGTTAAAGTTATTATGGCATCATAGCATCACCCATGCAAATGCATTGGATACTTGCATCGAAAATTATCATAACCGTTGCTATACTATTCCTAGCATCGCGCGCCGATTGGAAAACCCGGGAGGCATCAGATATTTTCTGGATCGTTCTCGGCATATTTGGTATGATATTTCTAATAACTCAAATATATCTCGATGAAGTAAACTCGGCCTATTATCTCATTCTGTTCCCGATTGCAGTATTCTTCTTAGACATATTCTGGGATCGCGATGGATTTTTTGAAAATGGAGTGAATTTAACTCCTCTCGTACTCTACATAGGAGCGTTTGTATCACTAGCTTGGCTAGTGTCTAAATATCACAGTGATCTATACTTATGGAAATTACTCCTCATCCCTATCTTATTCTTCCTATTCATCATACTTTATCAATTCGATATAATAAAAGGTGGAGCGGATGCTAAGGCCCTAATAGCGCTAACCATCATGTTTCCAATGTATCCTCAGGGATATGGATTCCCTCTCATTGGTGCTGCAGTCAATATGAAGGATTTTATATTGCCCTTTCCCGTATTGATCCTCTTCAATGCCGCTATACTGACCTTGATTGTGCCAATTACTATGTTCATCCTCAATATACTTAGAAAAGATATAGAGTTTCCAACTATGTTTCTTGGATATCGTATGTTCATTGACGACATACAGAATAAACATGTATGGCCAATGGAGAGCGTAGTAGATGGAAGGATAAAGGTTGAGTTATTTCCTCAGAATTCGTGCGATATTACTGATCAAGTGAATGAACTCAGAATGATGGGCGCTGATTCCATATGGGTAACTCCTAAAATTCCATTCCTAATACCAATTACTATTTCAGTTCTAATGTCGATATTTGTCGGCAACCTTCTCTTCCTGATTATCCAATAAGATATTCATAATATTATTTTTAATATTAACCTTATTAGGAGATGGTCCAAGAGATTCTAATCGTTGCTAGATAATACCATGTAGAGATCTTCTCCACATTGTGGACAATGTCCATTTCGAGGCTCCATAACTGTAGTAGAAAAGCCGTCTCTCTTAATCAGTAATGTTTTGCAATTAGGGCAATAGGTATCCCCTCCTTGCGGAACTCGCACATTGCCTAAATATATGAATTTTAATCCTTCTTCTTTACCAATGCGCTTAGCCATCTCCATAGTGCTTATGGGAGTGGGAGGAGTATCTTCCATCCTATAGTCTGGATGGAATCGTGAGAAGTGAATAGGTATGCGGACGTCGAGCTCAGCACACCATGATGTGAAATTACGTAGTTCTTCCTCACTATCATTTTTACCAGGTATAATCAGATACGTAAGTTCTATGTGAATACCTAAAGAGTGAGCTAAGATAGTAGCATCCAGAACTGGTTGGATTGAAGCCTTGCAGATATCTTCATAAAACGATTGAGTGAAGCTTTTTATGTCTATATTCATAGCATCGAGATACGTTGAGATCTCTCGAAGGGGATCTTCCTGGATGAATCCATTAGATACGTATACAGTATATAGCCCCCGCTCTTTTGCTAGTTTACAAGTATCATATGCGAATTCATGCCATATGGTAGGTTCATTGTATGTAAACGCGATCCCCTGGCAGCGATTGTCTATAGCCATATTGCATACTTCTTCTGGAGTCACATCCCTCGCACTGAGCTCATCCAGTGTGGCCATTGAAATTGTGAAGTTTTGACAATGTAGGCAGCGAAATGTACATCCTATACTACCTATGGAGAATACATCTGAACCAGGATAGAAGTGGAAGAGGGGCTTTTTCTCTACTGGATCGGAATTGACTGAAGATATTTTGCCATAATTCATACTATATAGCTTATTTTCTCGATTTTCTCTAACACCGCATATTCCCCTATTGAGATGAGTAATGCTGCAAGAATGAGGGCATAATTGGCAGCGGACTCGCTTTTCCTCAGATCTCCAAAATTTGGCCTCCTTGGGGTGCCTATCTCTTGAAGTGTTCATATCCTCGAGACTCCAAATGTAATACCTCTTCACCTCGCATTAAAACATTTTCATGGCCTTCTGCTTGACCGATGATACTGAATCTATCTCTAAGGACAGTTCTAAGACGATTTACCATATGGGGTCTAATGGTGAAAAGTAGTTCATAGTCACCACCATAGTACAATACCATATCATCTAAACTCGTCTTCATGTCCACGGCGATTGATGATACTTCTGACCTTATAGGTATATCATCCCAGTTGATCTTGAAGTGGACACCACTTTTATTAGATAATTCGTGAATGGAATAAGCTAGTCCGTCAGTAATATCTATAGCAGATGTGACTGCACCTGAAGCAGATAATGCTATTCCTTCTCGAATTCGAGGGATAGGTCGTATAAGCGCATTGATTGCTTCTGGAGAATCATATCCATTCATAGCAGCCACATAGCCTGCTGATGCTAAGCCTATTGTACCAGTTACAGCGAGTAGATCTCCATGCTTAGCACCTTGGCGGAGTAATATATTTTCTTCATCGACCTCTCCCAGAGCACTGCCAGCTATGACCAAATCTGTACCTTCCTTAGTATCGCCCCCTAAAATTTCCGTTCCTATGGACAGGGCACACTCCTGAGCGCCCTCCATTATGTTTTCCAGATCATTAAGTAAATAATTCCCTGGTAGGCAGAATGAGAGTAATATTCCAAGGGGGCGGGCGCCCATAGCTGCTATATCTGAAAAATTAATGGCTGATACAAACCATCCAATATCTTTAGGCGTCATAACTTCAGGAAGATGAGATACGCGAGAAACTATGTCTGTTGAGGCCACAATGAGTTTTTTTCTCACTCTAATAGCGGCTGCATCGTCTCCTGGGCCGACCACTACTGAGCTATCTAGGCGGCGTAAGATTGTATCTATTGCAGCCTTCTCCCCTACTTCTGCGAGAGTGCGCATATTATAGTTATTAGAGCATCTATATTTACATTCAAGGATGATTAATTAGATATGGAAGAATTTGGATAAATAATAAGTGAAGTCAATGGAGGAAGACTTCTGAAATTTAATTCATTGATGGATCACAATGTCAGAACTCTCAATCACTGCCCTATCATGGCCCTTATGTCGCCCTTCCTTCCTCTCTAACTGGCATATTTTCACCATTTCCGAAATCTCGCGAGAAGAATAGTTGACAATTCCTTTTGCCACACCATTAATACGAACTACATCTCCTTTTTTGAACTTACCTTCGACAGATAATACTCCGCATGGAAGAAGACTCATCCCGTTATGGATAGCACTTTCGGCACCTTCATCGATATTGAGCTTTCCTCTAGGAGGTGTAAATATGATCCATCTCTCACGATTGGAGTATCGTACTTGAGGAGTGAATAATGTACCTAGCTCCTCGCCTTCAACAATCCGGATGATAATATTTGGCTTATGACCATTTGCAATTATCATATTACATCCTGATTCCATTGCTATTCTAGCGGCATCGATTTTAGTACGCATACCTCCAGTAGATCGCTCATTTTTTCGATTGCCGGCTATTCGTTCGATGTCTTTCGTTATTTCATCAATCGTTGGGATCAATCTTGCATCTGGATCATTGTCAGGATTGCGATCATATAATCCATCAACATCCGTGAGTAGGATTAATAAATCAGCATCCATCTTACTGGCTACAAGAGCGGATAGTTTATCATTATCTCCGAATATTTCGTCAATCTCGTCTGTGGCGATCACATCATTCTCATTGATTATTGGCACCACTCCTAGACGAAATAGTTCATCCATTGATTTCCTTAATTCCAGATATCGGGCGCGATTGGAAAATGCTCCATATGTTAAGAGAACTTGTCCCACACTCAGACCATGAAGACGGAATGCATCTCGCCAAGCCATCATGAGAATTGCTTGACCTACTGCAGCACATGCCTGCTTCATTGCTATATCTTTATACTTTCCATCAAGACCTAATTCGGCAGATCCTGTTCCGATCGCGCCTGAAGTCACTACTATAATTTGTATACCTCTATTCCGGAGCTCACGTACCTGCCTAGCGACATCTATCAGATAATTCTGATCTATTGTTCCATCAGCACGGCATATGGTATTAGTACCAATCTTGACTACAATTCGCTCTGCATCCAGTTCCCTCATTCTAACCGCCTATGAGTGAATTTACGAGCGTTTTCGCCAGAATATTCAGCCACTATGTGCCCTTTCCCTGTGAGTATATACTTGTAAATCACTAATCCTTCCAGTCCAACGGGACCGCGGGCGTGAGTCTTGTTGGTAGATATACCTACTTCAGCGCCAAGTCCATACCGATATCCATCGGCGAATCGGGTTGATGCGTTCCACATGACTGAGGAGGAATCGACTAAATCAAGGAATCTTCTAGCTGTGTTAGGATTAGTAGTAACAATTGCGTCAGTATGCTGCGATGAGTAGTGATTTATGTGGTCGATTGCTTCATCGATTGATCGGACTATTCGTATGCTGAGTATCATGTCTCCATACTCAGCAGACCAATCATCATCAGTAGCTTCTTCGACATCTATAATGCGCCTTACTTCTTCATCTCCTTTGAGAGTTACACCAGCTTCTGCGAATTTTTCCGCCATTGTAGGTAGAAATTCTCCAGCTACATCTTTATGGACAAGTAGTGTCTCCATTGCATTACATACAGCTGGGTACTGGACTTTTGCATCATAACATACCCTTACTGCCATATTTAGATCAGTTTCTGAATCTACATACGTATGACACACGCCTGCTGCATGCCCAAGGACGGGGATACGAGTTGAAGATTGAATAATACGGACTAGTTCATTAGAACCACGAGGTATAATGAGATCGATCAAATCATCATGCTTAAGCAGTTCTTGGAATTGTTCTCTCGTAGATAGTAGCTGAACTGCATTCTGGAAACGTTCATCGACAAATGATGCGGCTTCAGATATTATATGGGCAAGTATCTCATTAGTCTCCTTAGCCTCAGTCCCGCCTTTCAATAATACTGCATTTCCTGATCTGAGACATAGGCAGGATATCTGAACCAGTGCATCAGGGCGAGATTCGAAAACTACGCCAATGACACCAAGGGGACTGGATACCTTATCTAACACAAGTCCATTGTCGAGCTCGGTTCGTGATAATAGTTTACCCACTACGTCTTCCTGTTCAATTAGAGACATGATAGAGCGGGCAGATTCGTCTATCTTATCCTTATCATATCTCAGACGCTTGATCAATACTTGAGAAATATCTGCTGCCCTTGCAGCCTCAAGATCTTTCCGATTAGCACTGACTATCTCTTCTGCATTAGTACGTAGTGCTTCAGCAATTCTGAGAAGGGCTTTATTCCTTGTCTCTAAGTTTACACTAGGTAAACTATAGGAAGCATTGCGTGCAAGTTGCGCCGCATTTCTAACAGGATCCATAATGGCTCGAAAAATCGATCACGTAGCAATATATCTTTCGCTCCAATCTAACAATTTGTATAGATAAATAAAAGAAAAGTGAGAGGAAATTGTTTCTATTGCTTCTTAGACATTTTAGCCCAGTCATCCTGGAATCTCTTGATACCAATGTCTGTGAGAGGATGCTTGAACATCTTCTTCAGAACATCATATGGAATGGTAGCGATATGGGCGCCCATTCTAGCAGCATGGGTTACATGTATTGGATGTCTGATCGATGCAACGATTACTTCAGTATTATAATCGTATGAATCTAGAATATCCATGATCTCTGAAACTAGCCTCATTCCATCCTCACCCACGTCGTCAAATCTACCTACAAATGGGGATATGTATCGGGCACCTGCCTTGCATGCTAGTAATGCTTGTGCAGCTGAGAAGATCAACGTCATGTTTACTTGAATGCCTTCATCGGCCAATGTCTTAGTAGCCTTGAGTCCTTCTTCAGTCATAGGGACTTTGATTACTACATTTTCATGTATGGAAACCAATTTTCGTGCTTCATCTACCATTTCATTTGCAGTCTCACTCATAACTTCAGCACTTATAGGACCGTTCACAAGATTACATATTTCTCCCACTAAAGTTTCGAAATCCATACCCTCTTTAGCTACTAAACTAGGGTTGGTAGTGACACCATCAAGGATTCCCCAGCTATTTACCTCACGAATTTTCTCTAAATTGGCAGTATCTATGAATATTTTCATTATTTCTTCCTCCGAATTACTTCTTCGGCAGCCAAAGCCACTCTCTCAGAAGTTAGACCATAGCGACGCATGAGTTCCTCACTCTCTCCCGATTCGCCAAAGCAATCAGGCGTACCTATCATTTTCATGGGCGATGGGAGTTTCTCCCCTAAAACGGCAGCTACCGCACTTCCTAATCCCGTAGTAACGCTATGTTCTTCAGCAGTCACCACTGCACTAGTCTTCTTTACTGAGTGTAAGAGGGTATCTTCGTCAAATGGTTTGATAGTAGACATGTTGATGACTTCCGCCTCCACTCCTCTTTTATGCAATTCCTCAGCTGCATCCATGCAGGCTGCAACCATCTGACCACAGCCTACTAAAGTTATATCATCGCCTTCACGAAGCACAGTAGCCTTTCCGATTTCAAATTTCGCATCTACAGAGGTGAGCATGGGAACATCTGCTCTTCCAAGGCGGACATAACAGGGACCATTGTGATTCACTACGGCATTAACAGCCTTATATGCCTCTATGCCATCTGCCGGCACTATAACCGTCATATTGGGTAAAGATCTCATTAATCCAATATCCTCAAGGGCCTGATGAGAGGCGCCGTCACCACCGACAGTAATGCCTGCATGGGTTGCTACAATCTTGACATCCAGATTGGGATATGCAATAGACTGCCTAATCTGATCCCAGCAACGACCAGTCGCGAACACTGCGAATGTAGATGCAAACACTACCTTACCACTTGCTGCCAATCCAGCTGCAGTGCCCATCATATTCTGTTCCGCAATGCCACAGTTAAAAAATCTTTCTGGAAAGTTCTTAGCAAATTCTGCAGTTCTAGTGCTAGATGAAAGATCAGCATCTAACACTACTACATCAGTGCGAGTTTTTCCCAACTCAATTAATGCATTAGCATACTCTTTTCGCTGGCTAGTATATATCCATTTCATATGGATTCCCCCAGCTCTTTGAGAGCAACTCTATATTCATCTGGATTGGGTGCCTTCCCATGGAATGCTACTGCTCCCTCCATAAAGGAAACGCCCTTGCCCTTCACAGTGTGCGCTATAATCATACTGGGCTTGCCCTTAACCTTAGATGTCTTATCACATGCATCTAAAATTTGGCGCATATCATGCCCATTTATTTCTAACACATTCCATCCAAATGCTCGCCACTTGTCTGCCAAGGGTTCCAGCGACATGACGTTTTCAGTAGGCCCATCGATCTGCATCATATTGCGATCGATAAAAGCGGTTACATTGTCTAGCTTATAATGTGATCCCAGCATTGCAGCCTCCCAATTCTGTCCCTCTCCCATCTCGCCATCGCCGCATAAGCAAAATATACGGCTAGGCCTGCGATCTAACTTGGCAGCCAATGCCATTCCATTGGCAACACTAAGGCCCTGACCTAGAGATCCAGTGGACATTTCCACTCCAGGAGTTTTCTGTCGACAGGGATGCCCTTGGAGATGAGAGCCCAGCTTGCGTAGATTTATTAAATCATCCATGGGTATGTAGCCAGACTCAGCTAGAGCAGCATAATATGCAGGTGCTGCATGACCCTTAGACAACACTAGGCGGTCACGATCCTCCCATAATGGATCTTCTGGCCGATGATCCATGACTTGAAAATATAGAGCAGAGAGTATATCTGCATAGGATAATGATCCACCTGGATGTCCAGATTGAGCTGCAAATGTCATTTTAATTACATGCCGGCGGATTAGATTTGCTTTAGATTCCAACAACTGAATGGTTTTATCATCATATAGAGTCAAACTTAGCACCTCGGGAAGGGTGGGGGGGTTCGGTCAATAATCAAAGTACCATTAAAAAACTTTCCCGACTTAAGTTAATAAAATAATTTTCACAGCGTATTGTTAATCAAAAATTACCCTGATGATGATAATGCATGATTAAGCTAAATATGCTAGATTTAATATCAAAATGCTAAAAATAACATTAGCTGTTTATTAGCTGTTTCGGACAAATATGAGTAATTATTTAAAAAAGGTAAGATGTTTGTCTAGAAAGAGTTTTTTTAATCGCTCTCGATTCTTGGAGCTAGTAGATATCTGACAGAACCTTTCTTATCAGCTATTTCAAACTCAAGTTTTACTGGATAATCGCTTCCTAGATTTATGGAGACGGCTGAGCCAGCAGGAATTGAGCGAACCATATTCGAGAAATAGTCTAATGGAAATAGACTCTTTACTTGTTCCTCACATTCTAGAGATAAGAGAAGTTCTTTAGGTAATCGAAGAGTTGCTGAGTCAGTATCTCCCTCGGAATACATTTCAAAATCTTCAGGAGTAGCAGTTAGAGCTATATGATCACTTACTGACTCAGCGGCACGTATGCCTTTTTGAAGTTCATCGGAGGTCACCTCAACCATGGCGGGGAGAGATAAATTTGGGACCCTTGGATCACTCATGCCAGTGATATCAACTAGATTCATACGCCTTGTGATATTTCCCACGTTTAGAACCAGTCGATTCTTCTCCTCATCCTGCTTCATTTCGATTATATCACCAGATCGCGCTAGTCTGAGAACTTCTTTGATTTTATCTAAATCGATTCCAAGTTCGGTCTCATCTGCGGTAAATTCTTCGAAGGCTCCTTTTTCTACGTTCATTTCTATCATGGCTACATGTGCAGGATCTACTGCCTTTAGATCGAAGCCATCAGCATTCATGTTGAATTTGGCCTCATCTACCAACGTAGAAACTACGTCGACTATACCTTTGAGAACCTCCGATTTTATCTTTGCATGAAACATTAATTTCCCCCAAAGCTAACAAGTATACGGTAAATGCGTCGTATATAATATAAATTACTTACACTGATTCAATGTACTGGATCAATAAGCTCGCCACTTGTGTCCACATTGACAACATGTTAGGAATGTTGTCTCTGGCTCATCTGACTTACGAGTCTGCCTGAGATACCAATATGCTTTCGGATGTGAACACTTAGGACATGTTGCGTCAGTAGTGGGCATGATACTTTCTGTGCTTCCAACCACAGGGCAGTCTTCTACCTCTTTTTTAGTCATTCCCGTTCTAATGACAGTGGTTGCGCCCTCAGCTAAGTTATCTAACTTTTCTTCATAGGCGCATTCGGGTTTGCTGCACACAAGCTCAGTCTTGCCCTTTTCTTTTGGCCGCATTATGCTGCCGCACTTGGGACAGAACATTTTAGAACCAGCTCACGAAAATGATGCATGTATAAAAAGAGTTCTGAAAGCGTATTTAAGAGTTCAGATAAACTCCCAATCAAGATTATCATTGACAGTTCGAGCACGTAATATTCTATCCTCTTCAGCTGCTCGGCGCACTTTATCCTCTAACTGCCTCTGCTGGAAAACCATATCCTGTGCCCAGTTCTTAAGAGCTCTTCTCTCCTCATCGTTTAGAGAACTGAATAATTCATCATCGGATATTGCTTTGCGGAATGGGCGAGGAGAGACTTCATTATCATTAGAGGCGCCAACCGCATCTAGCTCTGAAAAGCTCCGCCCCGTACCTCTGGATCTAGTAGGTGCAGTCTGGAATGTATTACCTTCTAGCACAACAGTAGTATTATTTCCACGACTCATCTTAGATAGCAGTTCTAACTCTCGTCGATTTTGTAGGGATAATACTCCTCCAATGTATGCAAACGCTACAGTTATGATATAACTATCAAACCCTAACTCTGTAGCGGTCTGGAGAGAGGAGAAAAAGGAAGTTAAGTACATATTTACAAATTCGAGATATGGCTGTATGACTGGCAAGATTGTTCCTATGAGCGCTATTACAGATGATGGAGATATATCAAAGCCAAACCATATTGTAGGGATTATGCCTATTATGACTAGCTCACTAATTAGGAAGAAGAGTGCTACAGGAATAAGAGCGGCGACCATTCCCTTCCAGGGAGAGCCGGCTCTTCTTCCACCTACATATCCTGCAATCATCTGACCAAATACGGGGAGCCACCACAACAGTAGGGAGAGACCTAGAGTATATTTTACAGCGCTCCAAAAACTGTACACTACTGGGCCATCAAATTTCTTAGCCTCCACATCATCATACGTGTCAGCTAAATGATATACGCCGTTGCGAACTAGCGAGCTCGTCGCCTTATCACGTATGCGTGAGCGTTTTCTCAAGTGTAGATCCCATCCGTAGTCAGACGGTTGTCTGACATACTAGGATTATAGCCTATATCCTATAAATTATTTATCAATATATTGTCATGTCCAGATAAGTTGCAGATCATCTAGGCATAAAAGATAACATATCATTAGTTTCAAGAGCTTTACGTGTATTCTCCATCGTTATCAGAGAAGGGGAAATTTGATGATTCATTATTTCCTCAATTGGATAATCTAGGAATTCAGCGAGCATTTTCAAGCGATCTTTGGGAAATGGTTGTTTGCCGATCAGCATCTGCCGTACGCTCCATCCGGGATGTACACGAGATTTGTATCCCATAACTCTTCCCAGTTTGTTTATACTTCCTGCTTTATCAATGCCCATCTTGAGAAGTTTGACTCGGAAATTCGATCCTAACCATACTTTATCAGACTGAGTTCTCGACCAACGATAATAGGGTATAGCAATATTTTCAAACACTGGAATAGTGACTCTTATCACGTTTAATAATCCTTTCCCATAATCTAGATTACTATGAAATCTTTATAGTTTAGAAGGAAATTAATTATATATTTAACTAATTATTATAATTATGCATCTCCATTATCTACTTATACTTGTCCCTTTGTAGCGATGTTTGATTTAAGTATGGGGAAATATAGAGAAATAGTAAACATTAGGACAGAAGCAGAAGGAGATATTATAGATCTATCTGCTTTGCTTGCGAAAGTACTCCAAAATTCAGGTCTTGGAGAAGGATTCCTATGTGCATTCGTTCCCCATTCTACTTGCGCATTGTTCACTATAGAATATGAATTAGGACTTCAGAAAGATATGCGAGAGACTTTGCAGAGGTTAATGCCAGACGACATTGAATACGAGCATCATCTCCGTTGGAGAGATGGTAATGGTCATTCTCATATACGCGCATCATTCCTAAGTCCATCATTAGTCATCCCATTCTCAGACGGTGAGCTTGATCTCGGAACCTGGCAGCAGCCCGTTCTGATGGAGCTTGATCCAAGTGGAAGGGATAGAAAATTGATAATACAGATCATTGGAGATATTTAGGAGGTAAGAATATGAAAATTAGATTCCTTGGAGGTGCCGAGGTAGTGGGGAAGATGGGTATGCTCTTACAAGATAAGGAGGCCAATCTTCTCTTTGAATATGGAATGACGGCATCTAAACCGCCACAATATCCACTGGCTGCACCGCCAGTAGATATGGCATTTTTAACACATAGTCATCTAGATCATTGTGGAATGTTACCTTGGCTCTGTGGAAAATATGGTACAGAAGTAGTATCCACACCCATAAGTGCAGACGTTGTCGAGTTATTGGTGAAAGATTCTTTGAAGATTGCTGGCTTGGAAGGATACCCCAAACCATTCGATGAAGAAGATATCCGAACCATGATGCGAAAATTTATTACTATGTCATATGGAGAAATCATAGATATAGGAGGATTTGAAGTTGAACTTCATTCTGCTGGGCATCTGCCGGGAGCAACTATGTATGAACTCAGAGGAGATCAGACTACAGTTTTCACGGGAGATATGCATACCACTAATATGAGATTGGTATGGGGAGCTCATCCAGTAAAATGTGATAATCTAATCATGGAAGCTACTTACGCTGGACGCAATCATACTGAGAGAAATAAAACCGAGCGGGAATTAGTTGAGAAAGTTAAAGAAGTCGTAGAGAGGGGAGGACGCGCTATACTGCCTTGTTTTGCTGTAGGCCGTACGCAGGAAGTAATGCTAATCCTAAAAGATCTACGATATAATATGTGGGTCGATGGTATGGGAAGATCCATAACTCGATACTATTTGGATCGTCCAGAATTTGTACGCAATGAGAGGGCACTGCGAGCTGCTAAGCGAAAATTCCATGAAGTCAGAACTCCAGCTGATCGCCGTCGTGCTCGTAGAGAGGCTCAGATAATCGTCACTACTGGCGGTATGTTGGATGGAGGACCAGTACTTAGCTATATTGATGACGTCAAAAATGATCCTCGGAGCGCTATACTTCTATCCGGCTTCCAAGTTGAAGGATCTAATGGTCATCTGCTAATGAATGAGGGCATTATTAATGTGCAGGCTACCAGGGAGGAGTTGCCACAGCCTGTAAAAATAAAATGTGAAATACAGAAATTCGATCTGTCCGCGCATGCTGATCATAATGGACTGCTAGAGTTCGTAGAGGCGTGTGATCCAGACACTGTCGTACTTATGCATTCTGATGATCGTACACCTTTAGCTGAAGATATAGAGGCAGGTGGCAGAAGGGTAATATTGCCGGAGTCGGATGAGGAGTTCGAATTATAGACCAAATGGTGAGTGATGAATGAGATGGATCGAAAACTATCTCGATGAGGATGTAGGCGATGGGGATATTACTACCCTTTCTCTCATAGGTAATGAAAGAGGCACCGCCCGCATAAAAATAAATGAAGATGGAGTAGTAGCTGGCCTTGAAGAAGTAGTCGATCTATTCCAGTACCTAGGGTTAGAAGTGGTTCCCTTAGTTGCAGATGGCGATGCAGCCCCAGCCGGGACTAATATATTATCTATAGAAGGTCCTCTTCGATCCATACTTACGGGTGAGAGATTGGCATTAAACATTATGATGCGCATGTCTGGCATAGCCACTCTCACACGCGAAATAATCACAACATGTAGAGTTCAAAATCCAGATGTAAGAGTAGCTGCTACTCGTAAGACTACGCCCGGATTCCGCCTATTTGAGAAGAAGGCAGTAGTAATCGGAGGAGGGGATCCACACCGTAGCCGTCTTGATGACTCTGTCTTGATTAAGGATAATCATCTGAAGGTAGTGGGTAGCATTACAGAAGCAGTTAGACGTGCCCAAAAGGTTTCATTCACTAAGAAGGTAGAAGTTGAAGTAGAATCTATTGATGGAGCAGAAGAGGCCGCTATGGCGGGAGCAGATATAATCTTATTAGATAATATGGACTATAAGGAAGCGGCAAGATGTGCAGAAGTCATAAGACGTATAGATCCTAGAATTATTGTGGAAGCTTCTGGAGACATAACACCGACAAATGCTCCCGAATATGCAGAAGCAGTAGATGTAATATCATTAGGATGGATTACTCATTCAATCAAAGCCATAAGTTTCAGCCTTGATGTGCTGGAAATACGGAACTAGCATAAGTAATAATGATTAATAATGATCTTGTCGCTCATGTTGAGTATGGATATATCTAAGGAGAAGTGTCGATACTGCGGCGAGCAGGCCAAAAATTTTCAATTTGCAACTTTTATTTGTGAAAAGGATGAGTGTGCTCAGAAAGCGATGGAAGATCGAGGAGGCCCTGCAGGTCATATAAAAGAAAAGAGAGAAAGAGAATCACGTTAGAGTATTGTCAGATTCGAAACATTACTGATATCTATTCTATATCATAAAATAAATAACATAAACTAATCTGCAGGTAAATTATATGAAAATCATCGGCTTTATCAAAACTTCATTATTAGATTGGGATGGCCATGTAGTAGCATCTATTTACCTCCCAGGATGTAATTTCCGCTGTCCATTCTGTCATAATAGAGATGCGGTGCTTAATCCTGACATCTATGAAGAGATTCCTTGGGAAACCATAAAAGAATTTATTCAGGAGCATAACGACTTTCTTGATGGTGTTGTTATTACTGGAGGTGAGCCCACTATACATGAGGATCTTCCAGATCTTATATGTCAGATTAAGGCACTGGGCGTTAAAGTCAAACTTGACACAAATGGTTCTAATCCATCTATGTTAAGAGATCTAATAGCTGCAGATC
This sequence comes from Methanobacteriota archaeon, assembly GCA_012518185.1. Taxonomy (GTDB): domain Archaea; phylum Thermoplasmatota; class Thermoplasmata; order Methanomassiliicoccales; family Methanomassiliicoccaceae; genus DTU008. The sequence continues at coordinate 6,056 of JAAYTA010000047.1, read as the reverse complement.
TAATAGATTATGTAGCAATGGATATAAAGGCTCCATTGAATGAGAAATATGATGAGCTTACAGGTATCTCTGCGCCTCTTGAAGATATAAAACAGTCTATCGAAATTCTTGAAGAGTCTAACATAGATCGAGAATATCGTACTACCCTTGCTCCAATATTGCTGAAGCCTTCAGATATCGAGGCGATCGCTGCATATATCGGAGGTACGAAGAAATATGCGATTCAGCAATTCCGGCCTAAGTGTACTTTAGATCCTAAATTGGAGAGCGCGACTCCTATGTCTAAGTCTCAAGTAAAGGCTATCGCGGAAAATGCCAAGCAGTATGTTCGTAAGGTAGTTATTAGGGGCGATGTTTAATATTGTGAGTTAAATTAATTATAGCAGCCGTAGATCCATCTAACATTATTGCTGATGAATTATCCTCATTGACTAATCTCACCACTCTATAATGAGATTATGAATGATAATTGCTGGATCATATTAGCTACCATTCAATATTTAATTTGTTATAATAGTAATAATTACGTATTCGTTATACTGGGGCTATCATAGCTTCTTTATGGATGAATATATGTAAGAAGGCTTATTCAGGAGAAGCTGGTCAATCTGGTCCCATATGAATCACTAGATTTAGACATTTGACGACAACTATCTGCACATATTCGACATACCTCAGCACATTTTTCCATAAAATTATCATCAGTAAATGATTCGCAACTATCTGCACAAGTCGTACATATATCTCCACATAATCGACATATACGCTCCATCATTTCTGAAGAGCGTAGCATTCCATCTTCGCTTAATTTGCATATATCGGCACAGTCTTGTAATATAGAGATATGTCTTTCATTAGCATGCTCTCTCCCCATCTTTAGACAGTGAGATATAATGGCTGTGCAGATGCTATGACATTCCTTGCAGTCTTGGATGCATTTCTCTATCAAATTCTGATACTCATCTCCTGGAGAAATTCTCATTCGATGTTCACCTTCCGTTTGCCTCTATCGTTTTCTTTCTTAGGTAATTTCACTACTAATACACCATTGTTCAACCTGGCAGATATATTTTCATAATCTACATCATTAGGTAGAGATATAGTGCGGTAAAGAGATGAAGTGCTCCTTTCTCGATGTATGTAGGCGTCTGCTCGATCCTCTTTATCTCGTTCTCGCCTTGCCCTCAATATTAGTGATTTTTTATCAACGTTAATTTCTATATCCTCCTTAGCAATGCCTGGAAGATCAGCCTCGAGTAGGTATTCATTACCATCATCGCGGAGATCCACCATAGGCATCTTCATAGAAGACGATTGAGTTTCAGTTGACTGAACACTCTCAAAGATATTCTCTAAATTCCGAAGCATGATAAATGGATTCCAATAAAATGGGAATAGTTCTCTCTCTTCTCTTTTACGCTCTACCACGCTATCACCTTTCAATTCATGCCAGGATTAATGGCATGTCTCCAGTGATTTCAACAACTATTTGTCACTTATCATTTTGAATGAAAGGCTAGATACATGTGAGCTGGCCCTCAGAAATACTCTAGGCACAAAGCTTAATATACGCTCATTAGTTTCAGCACCTTGGGCTCATGGTCTAGTGGTTATGACGCCTCCCTCACACGGAGGAGGTCGCCGGTTCGAATCCGGCTGAGCCCACTTGAATTACAATTCTATTTATTGGATTGGATCCATCTTATGTTAACTCCTCTACAAAAGTCCACATTCAATCTCTATGAGTTATAATTATTTATGATTACATTTAAAAGACATATTATAAAGATAGATATTTTAAAGCTATAAGTCTAGACTCTACTCCTTATGTTCGATGCATATGAGACAGATATGCGCATCGTAGTTATGTGGAATTTATTAAATTTGAGTAATGATTTTTTTCGTTATTGCATATGTTGTCTCGATCAAATTTTGAGATTGAAATAATTAACATAATATGATATTGCAAGTTATTTGGCAAGTCTTCGACCAGAGATATGGTGCTAAAATGATTTGATCGAAAATGAAATTTATGAAAGATAGCATTTCAATTGGCCATGTGAGGCGGATGCATGATCGATATATTGGGCTATAAGGAGCCCATTCTAGCATCTTATCAATAAAGCTTAAATGTGTCAGGTCAGCCTATCAAATGACTGGGTAGGAGAGAACATAATGGTTGAAGTAGACGATATGAATCATCGCATCCTCAAGCTTCTTAAGATGGATGGCAAAATGACGTATCGAGAGATAGCATCTAAATTAAGACGCTCGCCATCTACAGTTAGAGATCGGATAAGGCGTATGGAGGATTTTGAAGTAATATTAGGATATGCAGCCATTGTAAACAACGAACAGATGGGGATGCATACTGATGCTATTATTCTCGCCAATGTAACGGATAATTTAACTGCCAAAGATCTTCGTAGCCTTCAAGAAGTGGAAGAGGTCATGGAAGTACTAATGATCAGTGGAAGTAGGCGAGTGTTAATAAGAATACATGCTCCTGACAACCGCACTCTAGACGCTATAGTCAGCAATCATATCATGTCATTAGGCTTAGAAGACGTGGATGTACGCATCGTATTAGAATCATTGATGCGATTTCCAGGCGTTTAAATATACACTTATCATCTATTCTAGTAGAGATATATTTTTATAGGCTTGACAAATATGTCTGGTGATTAGTCTAACATCCGTCTAAAGATTTATGAAGATATTATTCCTACTGCAATTCGAATGTGTGCTTTAAGAATATTTATATCGGATGTATCGATAATCGCAGTAATAGGTGTCGATAGATGACCTCATTAAGATTAACTCTCATCCCAAGATTACCAGAATTAGATGAGATTAGGCATATGAGGAAAAGACTTGAGCTTTCGCAGCGAGAGTTGGCCTCTATAGCGGGTGTATCGCAATCGTTAATAGCTAAGGTAGAAAGAGGTACTATTGATCCTTCTTACAAAAATATACGTAAAATCTTTGAGGCATTTGAAGATATATTGAAAAAAAGAGCCTTAGAGGGTAGATCCACCGGTATTCGTCTCACTGTCGGAGACTTAGCTACGAGGGGAGTTATTTCTATATCTCCAGAGCAAACATTGGCAGAGGCAGTAGATCTAATGGTTAAAGGGCGCTTCACTCAGCTACCAGTCATGATAGGAGATCGTATCGTTGGTGGCATAACTGATGACTATATACGCGATTACACGATAGAGGAGACACGTAATCAGAGAAAGCTTTTCGATGAAGTAATGCAGGTGAAAGTAGGAGATATCATGCAGGCACCATTCCCTATTCTCAGCGAAGATACACCCATAGAGCTGGCATCTCTTCATCTGCAGAGAGATGAAGCAGTACTTGTAACTCACAAGGGAATTATCGAGGGCATTCTTACTTCGGCAGATTTCCTAAATCTAGGTCTGCAGTGAGAATTATGAGGAAGAGTGAGCTGGAGCGAGTTCTTCAAACCATTCCTCCACACCAAGATCCACGTCCATCTTTAGAACAATACTGTACTCCTGCTACTATCGCTGCTGACGTCTTATATATTGCATTGGGATTCGGCGATATTGAAGGAAAGAATGTAATCGATCTAGGATGTGGGACTGGAATATTTTCAATAGGATCTGCCTTACTTGGTGCATCGTCAGTACTGGGAATAGATATCGATCCATTAGCGATTGATGATGCAAAAAAAATGACCTCTAAACTTGGTCTTGAAGCTGAATATGAGATGTGTGATGTTAAAGATGTCCGTGGGACGTATGACACAGTGATAATGAATCCACCATTTGGATCTCAACGAAAAGGAGCTGATCGCCCATTTCTTGAAACTGCAATCGATATAGCTCCAGTAGTATATTCATTACACAATGCTATCACTGCACCATTTCTGGAAAAAATAGTTGCATCTTTAGGACGCAGTATAAGCTTCCAGAAAAGCTATAAGTTTCAGATACCTCATCTGTTCAAGTTCCACGAAAGAGTTAGAAAGGAAATTGATGTGTTATTGCTCCGAATTTGTTAATAGGATGTGATTTAAGATGATTAAAAGGACAGTAGTGCCGGGCGAAGAGGTCGCCGTGGCTGAAGAATATATGCCTGATAGAGGCACTTATGAATCTGATGGAAGAATTCTTTCCGCCTTAGCTGGCGAACTTGAATTGGATAGGGATAATATGGTTGCTAGAGTCTTGGCATCTAATCCCATGAATATATTGAAAGAAGGAGATAGCGTATTCTGCCGTGTGACTGATGTCAGAGCCTCGATGGCTATATGCGATATTCAGGGAGTAGAGGGTAAGGATAGAACTATTACGGGAGAAACATCCGGAACCATCCACATATCTAAGCTATCCTCAGAATATGTGCAAGAAGTCGGTAGGGAAATGCGACCTGGAGATCTAGTGAGGGCTAAAGTCATCCAGACTGTTCCCTCTGTTCAGTTATCTACACAAGAACCGCACTTTGGAGTGGTGAGAGCGTTATGTCGTAAATGCCGTAGCCCTATGATCCTTAAAGGCAGATCTTTACGCTGCGAGCCATGTGAAAGAGTAGAGAATCGAAAATTGGCTGATGATTACGGATGTGTCGATTTCTGATCTCATATTAATGAGATCTTTTTCTTTACTATCAGTGGAATGGATAGGAATAGTCTTATAAGTGATATGCAGAATAGGGGCGGAGGGTGGAAGATGACCAAGAGCAATGATGACCTTGTCAAGGAGATCAACGAGCTCAAGACTGAGATGCAGCAGATGAAAGAGCTCCTCAGTATGTTGTTCACCATCGTCGTTGAACAGGAAGAGGACGATTGTGAAGATTATGGTTTCCCAATGCTCAACCAGGATGCTCCGACATTCAACAACTGAATCATTTTTTAGATGTGATGTCACATCTATCTCCACATTAAGAGGGTGATGATGTGAGGATCGTTTGCTTGATCTCAGGAGGCATTGACTCTCCTGCGGCCGCTTATTCTCTGGCCCGTAATAATGCTGAGATCATTTTACTACATATGGACAATAGGCCTTATTCAGGAGAAGGTTCAGTAAATAAGGTCATTCGGTTGACAGAGGCACTTGAGGCTGCTCTTGAACAATCTTTGGAACTATGGACCGCTCCTCACGGCATCAGTCAATTTAGAATATCAAAATATTGTCAAAGTAACTTGCAATGCGTACTGTGTAAACGCACTATGCTTAAAGTAGCAAGGAACATAGCTAAAGAACTGGATGCAGATGCTATCGCCACCGGTGATTCTCTAGGCCAGGTGGCTTCGCAGACACTTTATAACCTAAACGCCGAAGAAAGAGGATTAGACTTTCCCGTCCTTCGACCTCTCATAGGTTTAGATAAACTTGAAATAGAGCATATGGCGAAAGAAATAGGCACATATGATATTTCAATAGAGAAAGGCGACGCATGTTCAATAGTACCTTTTAGGCCAATCACTATGGCCAGTCCTGAATTGATTATTGAGCAGGAGAGGCGCCTAGATCTAGATGCCCTTTCAATGGAGATGTCTAAAGAGGCATTTCTCCTTAGAAAACAGGGCATGAATCATATCTAGAATAATCCAACATATCCATCGTAATACGGCGGATGTAGCGTGCTTGTACACGAGAAATATATAGCGTATTTGAGCCAACCTTGACTTTTAGATCAGATTCTTTGGGAGATTTCATTTCAACGGGTACAATTACAGGGCCACCGCATGAAGTAGATACTCGGTAATCGCGCCCATTCTGGAGAATGTAATCGATGACATATTGATCTACTTGAATATCGTGCATGTCAACTCAATCGTAAAGCAGTATTTAGCGGTTGCGAACTATTATCTTATCTTCAATGCATAAGGTAACATGTGAGATACGTTCTTGATACTTCAGCACTGTTCTCAATGCAAGATTTACCTCCAAATCCCATAACAACACCTGGAGTTATAGCAGAGTTGAAGAAATATGGCGATACTCGCCTAAGATATTGGGAAGAACTACTTACTATCTCTACGCCATCCTCCGCATCTATGAATGTTGTTGAGATAGCAG
>JAAYTA010000046.1 GCA_012518185.1 Methanobacteriota archaeon | reverse complement strand
TCTTCACTTCTCGGACGATGGCCTCTACCATTTCTGGATCAACGCCTATTTCCATCCCATAGCCTTTGGCATGTGGACAGGACAAGTTCAGCTCCACTGCCGCCGCACCATATTTTTGCATCCTTTCAGCTAAAAAGGCAAAATCTTCAGGAGTGGCGGCAAATAGACTGCCAATGATTGGAGAAGGTCCTTTGATTGCTTCTGCCATCTCTTCCTTAAAGTCATCTATACCTGGCCCAGGAAGACCCATGGCATTAATATATCCATAATCTAGCTCCACTAGTGTAGGATTTGGATATCCATCACGCGACTCACGCCCGATAGATTTAGTAACTATAGCGCCTGCCCCAACTTCCGCTATGCGGCGCATCGATGCCCCAGTTTCATCCATGATTCCTGAGGCTAACATGAGTGGATTGGCAAGTTTAAGAGAGGCGATAGTTATAGCCAGTGAGCTCATCGAGACCTCATTAGACTTCCTGACTTAAACCTTATCAGGCCGATTGTGTAATATTCACTAAAATTATCTATTTACGATTCTCCAATGCCTTATGAAGAGTGTCAGCCGCAAGTTTAGCGCAATGGATATTCTCATCAGGTAGGCCCCCTAGCTCATCCAGGATGTCATTATTTGTTATCTCTTTCGCCTCTCTAATTGTTCGTCCAGTCGCCAGGCGAGTTGTTAAACTTCCACAGGCAATAGATGAGCCACATCCATCAGTCATGAAGGTTGCTTCTGATATCATATCTCCTTGAATTTTAAGATAGATTTCCATAGTGTCGCCGCAGGGGCCAGTTATGATGGCAGATGTATCGGGATTTTCCATCCGACCGACGTTTACTGGATTGCGATATTCTTCCAGTACTCTGGCCGAATAAGTAGCCTCCTCTTCTTTATCTATTTCCTGCTGTAACTCTTCTGCTAATTTTTTGAAACTTTCATCACTGCTCATTTATTTCCTCCGCACATCTGATCCAGCATCTATAGCAGATCAAGAACTATGCCATACGACGATGGTTGATAACCTTATTATTGATTTCAGCGAATGGCTCACAATAATTATCTTGCCAGAGTCCGATAGAAAGTGATATTTTCGTGTTCTAACTTCTCTAGAATTCCCTCAGCCACCAAGCGATTAAGCATAGTTTTTGCTTCAGATACAGGCATAGGAGATAGTATTGTTATTGCCTGATCTTCTCTAAGAGGATGATTTGCAGCCACATCTAGGAGATGTTGTATCGATCCCTCTGGTAGAAAACTACCCTCAGGATTGCTTAGGTCTACTGCTCCTTTCAATACATCCATCGCCAATGCAAACGATTCCTCTGTCGGAGGCAATATGTCTCCTTCAGATGGTGGCCTAATAGGAGTTGTGATGTGAACTTTATCAGGGTTTATCTCCTTAAGTACATTTTTAATAGCATTGATTGATGATAATGAATCGTTAACATCTCTTACAAGCATCACTTCTGCCCATATTTCTCCATTGAATTCTTTTCTGAATGTTCGGAGACTCTTTATTGTTAGAGCTAGAGAACAGTTACGAGCTGGATGATGAATACGACGATATGTTTTCTCATCTCCAGCAGCCACAGTGGGAGCGACTACATCAAACCACATGGCGGCATTTCTAACCTCAGGCACGTTAAATAAGGATCCATTAGTTATCAATGCAATCCGGCCCCTCCAGAAAAATCGAATTGCCTTAACTACTTCCTCTAGATTGGATGCCAGAGTCGGTTCTCCCCTGCCCATGAACGTTATAAAATCAATATTCCCATTAATGCGTTCTACTCCTTCACGCACTGCTTCCACAATCTTATCTGTGCTTATGTATTCTCTCCTCTCTGAAGCAGG
>JAAYTA010000045.1 GCA_012518185.1 Methanobacteriota archaeon | reverse complement strand
TCTGATCATTGAGACCTATGCAATGCGTCATTATGCGTTGTTGAACTAATTCTAGATATAGTAATTTTTAACGAGTATCTTCTAATCTGGTTAATCGTCTAATTATATGAGATTTGATGCGATATTAGTGATCTACGCGTTTGCGATGAGACAGTGTCCTAATAGGAGAATCTCCACGCACTAGTAGATCAGCAATAGTGCCTAAGTAAATGCCATCAGTAAGATACACCTTTCCTTTTCTTACATCAATCATGCCATCAGAGAATAAGGGTCCTAACATTTTTCCACCTTTTAGATTTATAGGAGATCCTCCTAGGCTGCGATTAAATGCAGGAATCATTATCACTTCTTCAGGCATTTTCATGTAACGATTATTAGCAACATCATCAATAGGAAATCGTACCCAACATGGCTCTTTGCTTATATTACCGAGGGAGTCTTCTAATGCTACAGTGGGATGATTGTGAGCCATTACAAGATATCGGCACGACATAACTTTTGGTGAAGGCCATGTATGGCCGTGAACAAATCCAATATCTCCTAATACAAATCCACTTGCCGGATGAATGTTAGTATTTTTTGGCAAAAAATCCTCGATGTTTGTATCATGATTTCCTCTTACAACGTCTACGATTTTGTAATGTCGCTGCAACACTCTAATAAATTTTGGAATTTCTACATATTCTTGCCTAGAGCTTCCGGGAACTCTATTTTTCAAATCACCAAGGAGGATGACACGCTCACGTCCAGGACTCAAGTGAATTAATTCTCGCTCCATCCTATGAGTTTGAGAGGGCACATGCACACCTTTAGAGCGCAATTCTGACTCTAATCCTATATGCAGATCTCCCACACAGACTGCTTTAGCTTCTTCGATCTCAAGTGCCAGATAATCATGAATGGGGCAGGGAACACTCATTATATTGATTGAATGGGCTCAAGCGCTTATAACTTTCTTTAAATTCCTCTTCTAAGACGCTCAATAAGCCAATTAGGTAATTTTGTTAATCTAAAACGACGCTCTAATAAATCTAAATCATAATCAATTCGATAATTATCAATGGTTTTTTTTTCGGTATCAAGTATGGAGTAACTTGCTCGAGGATCACCATCTCTTGGTTGCCCCACTGATCCAGGGTTTACTACCATGCCATTATTGAACTTTTTAGCATAAGGAATATGGGTGTGGCCTAGTATGAGGATAGAGCAATCGGCCAACCGGAGTAGATCTTCAGATGCTCTCTCTTCATAAACATACTCCAATGGATCACGAGGAGATCCATGATGTATACTTATACTGACGTCGTCTGAATGCAGGGTTTTAGTCATAGGTAAGAATTGCAAATATTGCCTTCTATCGTCGGTAAGAGTGCTTGCTGTCCAAAGGACTGCATCTGCTGCTTGAGGATTCATCTTAGAAGAGTCAACTCGCAATACTGACCGGTCATGATTTCCCTGGATACTCGTAGCATTGACACTTTTCATCAAATCTATTGTCTCATTGGGAAATGGATAATATCCTACTATGTCTCCTGCGCAAAGTATGCCATCTATATCATGTAATTTAAGATCTTCCAACACTGCCTGTAGTGCTGGAGCGTTGGAATGAATATCTGAAATTAGCCCCCACTTCATTCTGCGAAGAATGC
>JAAYTA010000044.1 GCA_012518185.1 Methanobacteriota archaeon | reverse complement strand
GTATCCAAGGTTTGTGGCCCATCCCACCCTACTGCTATAGCATATGTATGCTCATGTGACATGTGCTCCATCATCTCCTTAAGCCCTTCAATAGATTCACAATCTCGACGAATAGGTAGTACTGATTGAGCAATAGGATACATCTCATCGAGTTCAATAGGAACTGGCCCAAGAACTGATTCTACAAAGAAGTGTGAATCACATCGTTCCAATACTTCGCGCATTTCCTTGTTCCAGTAGCGCCCATATGGCTTTGATGATTCATCAAAGACTATCATCACTTCTGTATCTGGATACTCATATCGCTCGAAGAATCTTTGAGCATATCGTCGCAATGCTGGGCGCTTTAATGTTTCAGGACCAGTGTAAAATAATGACTTATCTCTGCTGAGCGGCTCTGTCAGCTCGAGAAATTCTTCATGATCACCTAGGCGGCGAAGGGCATCAAGCAATGCTGGATGGCCGCGACAACGTCGCTCCACTAGCTCCCACAAGTCTCCCTCCATAATTGCTCTCTTAATCCTCTCAATTTCCTGCTGAGACATCCATAAATTGTGCCGGGCAATGAGATCAAAGCGCTCGTTGGCCTTCATTGATACTATGTCATCATATGAGAAGCCGTGACAGGCAGGGCAATGGCATGAAATATCTCTCATATTATTTAGAGAGAAAGTACCTTCTGGGAACATAAATCGACCATCTCTAGCGAATTTGGCATATGATGCGGAATCAAACATGTCGCATCCTAGTAATGTGGCTAGAGCAAATACCATGGGATGACCGGCTCCAAATAAATGGACCGGTCTCGCTGGAGTAAGTCCTTTTTTCGATGCTACAATAACGTCCACTAGCTCAGCGAAGCGATACTGCTCCATTAAGGGAACTACTCCTCCAATAGGGTGTACGTCTGCATTGATGGATGCCAAAGAGCGGGCACATCTCTCTCTCAATTCGGGAAATATGGATCCTTGTACTACGCCAGCCAATAACATGTCGCCCTTGAGATCTGCTGCCTCCTCAGTACGGGCAAGAGTCACATCGACCGCTTCTGATGTCCGCTCCATGCTCCAGTCGGGCTCAGTAAATATATCCAAGACTGTTCCAATATCAGATCCAATATCTCTTTGAAATGTGACGATATCTTCATTCTTGACATCAACTTCACCATACATATACGACTGGAATGTGCCCGAATCTGTCATTATAACTCCTTCGTAATCGAGCATCTCATGTAATCCAATACTCAGTGCCCTCTCTTTGAGTACGTCGTTGTTCCGTATAATGTATGAATTAGTGATTACTGCTTTGAAGCCAAACTCATTGTAGAGTTCATCCATCGGTATTGTAATCATACGCGGATTGATGACTGGAAGAAGGGCAGGAGTTTCCAGCATGCCATGATTAGTGTCCAGCCTACATATCCTAGCTAGACCATCCCGTCTGAGGAGCTCAAACATATCCAAGTGATAGTTACCGGAATAATAAGTCTTTACTGATAAGATAGTGTATTTTATCGCTGATTATATTATCCTGCAGACATATTACATATATCATAGCATATGGAGGTAAAATGGCCAGAAGATCTAAAGCTGGAGAGAATAGGGGCGGATATTCACTATATTTCCTGGCACTCATTGCAGCACTGCTAATGATTATAGGACTACTCTGGTAATTTTTCTAGAGAAGTCGTTATCTGTATGATGGGCGCTCTGATCATACTCAAGATTATATGTCATCATTAGCTAACCATCGAGCTGCAGTGATGTAATGGAGAACAAAATGGTCATAGTGATCAGGCGAGACATCAAACTATCGCCAGGGAAGATGGCTGCTCAAGTAGCACATGCTGCAGTTAACTGCGCACTCATCGCTAAGAGGCGCACTCCTAGATGGTTTGATAAGTGGTACTCGGAAGGTCAGAGAAAAGTTGTAGTTAGAGTGCAGAATCTTCAAGAACTTTATACTGTCAAGGTCGGAGCAGAAGATCTTGGATTAGTGACGTCCATAATAACTGATGCAGGAATGACTGAAATACCTCCTAGGACTGTTACCTGCCTAGGTATCGGGCCAGGTCCAGAAGCTATTGTAGATAAGGCTACTGGACACCTTAAGCTGGTTTGATAATGAAGCGGCAGATACGTGTTTTAGGGATAGATGATTCACCGTTCACATTTGAAAGTAAGCGAGCACTCCTTGTCGGAGTAGTCGCCCGTCTTCCTATGTATATAGAAGGAATCATGCGAACAAATTGTGATGTAGACGGCACTGATGCTAATGATGCTATTGCCGATATGGTATTGCGCTCAAGATATAGAGAACAATTAAAAGTGATCATGATAGACGGTGTAGCAGTTGGGGGATTTAATGTGATAGACATTGACCAATTATATCGAGACACAGGTATCCCTTGTGCCACTATAACTCGTAATATCCCAGACCATGATAGTATGGAGAAGGCCCTACGCACTCATTTTTCCGATTGGAAAGAAAGGATGGAGATAATCAAGAGGCGGCCCCTATATCGCCTAGGACGTCGCCCATCAGTCTTTGCTACTGCTAGCGGTATTAGTATTGACGATTTGGAACTCATAGTAAAGGAAAGCAGAGTTATAGGATCCTTACCAGAGCCACTGCGCATTGCTCATTTGATATCAAG
>JAAYTA010000139.1 GCA_012518185.1 Methanobacteriota archaeon | reverse complement strand
TGCATATCAATACTAGGTTCAGCCTTGGTTAAAATATCGGACAACATTTGGTAATCATTGTCGTACATACAATTAAGAAAGAAGTCTGTTACTGCTTCAAAATGTTTTGAGCCTAGCTTGTCCGAAACAAGATGAGCAAAGGTTTTTCTGTCGTTTTTGAATAAATCAAATACCTCATAAAGTTTGTTTACTTTACATGCCCTAATTAATGCTTCTGGATCGACACTCGGTAAATCATGGCGCAAAAGTGTTGCTACTGCTGTTGGTGACAACTTTGGTATTATTCCTGCAGCATCTGTAATAATGATATTGTTTTCCAGTGAACCACGTAATCTTACTGTCGAGTTTCTCTTGATAACTACAGATAAGGGTGGATTTGTTATGTCAACTTCAAACCTTTTTCCACTGTGTTTACCTTCTAACAAAAGAATTTCAGCAAAACGCTTCTTTCCTTTTGTATCATAGAATTTTCTTGGTAGCCTGGTTATTTTTCCATAAAAGTATCCCATAATTCCTCCTTTTCTATTGTTAACCACATCTTTTTTGGCAATGTCGTTGTTGGTTGCCCGGGTTGCTCTCTGGCCCTGGATCTTGCAACCACCGTTTGTTTCGCAATGTCAAACCTACTTAACACTATCCGCTACTGTTAAACATGGCTGAATTAATAGCGGAAAAGCTGTTGTTTTTTACAACCACTACTGATCTGCAATACCCATTACTAGTTTTTTGTATGACCCCTTTCCCATGGGCCAATTTCTTTTAACCATCCCTTGTTTTGCGATATCGTTGTTAGGTACTTCTATTGCGATACATCGATCCACATGGATTTTTGCAACCACTGCCGGTTTAGCAATGTCATTTTCAGGCCATAATTAACTTATAAGACATTCTTTGCAACCATCTGATGTTAGCAATGTCATTGTTGGTCAACACAAATATAAATAAGAAGGGTTGGCATTTTGCAACCATCTGATATTAGCAATGTCATTGTTAGGGCGATCTCCTGTATTGGGCAACAAACACAGTAATCTTGCAACCATCTGGTGTTAGCAATGTTATTGTTAGAATAGCAAAAAGAAAAAAGATGGGCGCATCTCACAACCACCGTCGGTTTAGCAATGTCATTGTTAGCCTGTTGTCGCAAATATCGTGCAAGCAATGAAACCTCACAACCATTGTCGGTTTAGCAATGTCATTGTTAGGGGCACGGCAGGCTTCTAGCTGTTCTTGCAGCGACTCACAACCATTGTCGGTTTAGCAATGTCATTGTTAGGGGTTGGTTAACACAAAATACCGCAATCCCCCTTCTCACAACCATTGTCGGTTTAGCAATGTCATTGTTAGGGCCTGCCCTGGAAGCCTTGTAAACAGAGGGCTTCCAGGCGCTTTTCCGCGAACCTATGTTTCAGATTTTGCAAGCTGGTTTTCTATTTCCATAATACTTTTTTCGCTAATTCCGGGCCACCACCTTTCTAATGAAGGAACAAGGCACGGAACTTTTTCACCAGCCCAATAAGGAGGTTTATATGGCATCAAAACAACACCACCATGAACTTCCCGGGAAATTTCTGCAACTGGTATTGGTCTTGCTGGCTTACCATACTGATCCCACACAGAATAATCATCAGGCAAAGGGTTGGATATCTGAATACTGTTAACCCTGCCCCATCCTGCTATTCTCTTGGAACCGAGGGAAACAACTCCCCCTGTTCGTGCAATAATCTTATGGACATCCCTGCGGGAACCCCGGGCTTGAAAAACTACTTCCGGGGTTGCAATATAGTTTATGACTTCTAGCATCCGCTCAGTTTTTAAAAAACGTTTTGCCCAGTCATCAGGTTTGGTTTTAACAAAACAGTAAGTACCAAACTCTGGGTCAACCAACTCCCATGCAGATGCATGGTAATAAGGGTGTTTTTCACCCGATTGTTCTAATGGAAGTTGCACATCAGGCAAGTCTTCTTCTTTTGAATCGCCTTTCAGCATCCAGGTCAACAGGCCATCCAGCATTAAGGGTGCAAAGGGTTTTCTGTAACCGAATGCTATTGGTGTTGCCATTTTAAACCGTATTTCAAAATTTTCCATTATTTATGACCTCTTTGTTCTGCTTTTTGCAGCAGTTGTTAGGTCAATGTAAAATTTTGAAATTTTACCGCTCTGGGCACTACTTAGAATTTCGTATAATTTTTTACCATCACAATCATTGTCCAGTGCTTTTAACACTATATTGCGATATGAGTCTATAACCTTATTGAATCTTTTTATATTTCCAATATAGGTTGACTTAATCATTTTCTTCAGATCCTCATCTGAATGAGAACCATCAAACAAACGCTTTAATTCTTCTTTGTTCTCCATCAGCCACTTGCAAGCCTTGGGAGCTTGCACATCAGCTTTTGACTCAATTATATCGTTTAATTTTAGTAAAATCTCTTTCATGTCCTCACCGTTTTCACTTAACCAGTTGTCATACTCATCGGTGGAGGGTGTGAATTTATCGTATGAGGGATATTTAAAATACTCGGCGCTTACACGTCCGTAACCAGCAGCAGAACGACCTCCTAAAAACCCATAATCCAGGAGAAGTTTCAGTCCTGCTTTAAAACAGGCTACATCGCCTTCTGAAGGCGACACAAGGCTAAATCCATGCACCAGTTTCGAACCAGTTGGAATAGCCTCGATGTGGTATGGCATTTGTATTTTATCTTTACTATCGGCATCGTAATGTGCTATTTCTGGCTTACGGTGCCGAGCATGGCCATACCGATACATATCTGGCCGGAAATCGTTAATGCTGATAAGGTTTTCAATTTTTATGTTTTGGCTGGCTAACAAGTTATTGTATAACTTGCTGCTTTCTTGTGACATCAATAATGCAAAATCGCAGCGCAGGGTTGATGAAAAGAAACAACCGTTTATAGTCCCACCAAACAAACCAATAAGCGGAACCTTTTGTTGAATCATTTCTTTTGTTTCATATTTCGGTATAGTAACACCCTGTGTTGCCATTCCTCCTGCATACAGCAGGATTGCCACCTCCCTTGAAAAATCATTGCTAGTTAGCTCTAGCTTTTCAAGGGTATAGTTAACTAACAACATCTTCATAAGGGAACGTATTTCTGCACCGCTTACGCCATAGCTGTTAGCAATAAAATTCCCTGTGTTAAAAGGAATTGTGCGGAGGCGTATAATATTACCGTCCCCCCGGGTTTCTTGTCCCTGGATTTCAGGAGCGGTATGGCATAGCGGTGAAAGCAGTGTATAAATTCCTTCTAGTCTAAGATTTGTCATTTTCTTCTCTCCTTTTTTTGCTGAGTGCACATTCGTGCGCTAATCCCCAGTCAGGGGTATCAGGTAGCTTAATTTTTCTTTCTATACACCTTTCTGCAAGCCCGATAGCTTTTTTGAACGTTGCTGGGCTAATCCAGATTAGTGTACCATTAAGAGTATTCCCAGCCTTGGTCCTTGTTGTGTAATTGAAAAAGACCGGGTAGGCTTTCTTTGACATTGCAATTATTGACTGCCAGGGGCCATATTGAATACCCCGTTTGTAGTCTCTTGTTGCCAAAACAACAAAAGGCGGTTTTGGTGGATCAATCAGACCTTCACCAAACTCTACCCACCTATCTTTGTTAAATACCTCAAAACCTCTTGATTTTGAGGCTATGATACCGGCTATTACCACAGGTTTTCCTTTTTCGTTCAGGGGGCCTCTGCGGTCGGCTTTTAATAATCCCACCATTGGTTTACCCGGATCAGCATTTTCAGGTTTAACTTTGGGACCAATATTGCCAAACATGTAGCTGCATCCAGGACAGATGTAGGATGATGATTTTCTTTTTGTTAAAGACTCTTGTTTCCATGACTTTCCAATCACATTTTTATATAATTGTGGTTTGTCGTCCTGGTGTTCAAACAGCCGGCCTCCACAGAGGCGGCAATAACCATCTAGGATAGTTAGATCGGTTATGTTTTTAGCAACGGTATATAGAAATTGCGCCGGTTCTAACATTTAAGTACCTCCTACAACACCATACCCATGCCGGCACTCGGCCACCGGCCAAGTCCAACACATTGGGCAAACTGTTTTGTTTGTGCTGAACCCTTCAGCACAATTTCTCCAGAATAGCCAAGCAGTTTTCTTCCTTTATAAAGGAAGAGTTTTTTGTTCGGCTCTTTCAGGAAACAAAATTTTACCTCGGGCATGGTTTCACCAGTGAGGTATTCATATCTCTTCGAAAGGCCGGTTTCTACCCCTACCTGGAAGTCTGGGTCAAACCAGTCCATGTAGACACTTTCTGCGTCCTTCCTGAATATGACGATAGGACCTGCAAAGAAAATGTCTTTGTCTAATAGTGGCTCCTCGCAAACATCCAGCACTTTACAGGTACTTTTTCCAACCGCAAACGTTTCTCTTATGGAGACTATAAATAAGTCCAGTACCTCTTCGAGGGCTGAGGAAAAACGAAGCACCCATCTACCGTTTTGCGACTTGAAGCCTTTTTGTAGGTATATGCCTTTTTCTGGTGACAGCAAATAAGAAAAAAGGCTATACCTGGCTTTATGGATTTTGCGGCCCAGGTTAGTTAGCCTAAAAGATCTATAGATTGTTGCCTGGATTTGGGCCGGGTAGTCATATTCAATGATTCCATTATGTTCTAATCTCAGAACAATTCTTCTTTCAGGGAACATATTTTCTCCTTTCAATCACTTTCTCTTGCCAAAGCCTTCCATCCGCCATAAATGAATCGGCGAATGATATTTTTTGATGTCTCTTCGTCAAGAGAATCAATGAAGTCAGAAATTCTTTCTACATATCCGTCTTTTCTTAATTTGATTAGTTGTTCAAAGATTTTTTGTTCTTGAACAGCTTTTTCTATAAAATCCACCGTGCTATTCTCCTTTCGGTTCTTCTACAGCAACATCCCTGAAGGTTGTGGTAGTTCTTGGTTTACCACCCAGGGCTTCAATATCGCTTTCCTCCCATTTCAACTTTCTCAAGTTTCCAGCGGTTATAGTGAAATATCCAAAAGGATCCACACCGCTGTTTTTCATCTTGTTGAATACCTTTTCTAAACCGCTGCTGTTAAAGTTCCATGACCGGCTGGGTACGAGGGTAAATTCTCTCTTGCCCACCCTTACTGGACCATTATTTTTTACATAAACCCTTAAATTCTTTTTAAGCAGTTTAAGGGCCGCTTCAAGTCGAAAGATTTCTGCACCTACTTCAACAGCCTTGGTGTTATCAATCTCACTGGGACACTTGATTTCTTTGCCTGTGCACATATTGGCCCATCCGCAGTAACGACACACATCACCTGGTGTCGCTGGAAACAATTCCTCGACAGGAGTCTCCTTGTTTTTATATTCTTTTACTAACTTGCGGATCCCTTCGGCCTTTTCTAGTGCCCAGCTTCTGGCAACCGCAATATCTTCCGCACTATATAGATGTTCCAAAACCTTGCGGTTACGCAAAAAAACCAGCTTGCCTTTTACAGGTTTGCCGGTTTTTCTTTGTAGATGGTCTGCATAAATACCTAACTGGTGAGTATCCGTAGGATTATATGTTTTCCTGTTGGATTTCCAGTCTCGGATTTCTATATGATCACCCACATCTATCCAGTGATCTAGATAACCCTGAATCTCTGGACTAAATGGATTATCCGGACTTATCGAGTCTTGGAAGTGATATTCAATGCAACAAGGTTTTCCAATGTGTTCCAGGACGTTAGGCTGGTATGCCAGAAACATTAATTCATCTTTTTGGATTTTTAAAGGTAATACCCCAGTGACAACATCGCACATTGCACTAAAAAAATCTTCACTGTGTTGTCCTGTTTTTAACGCTGCTTCTATGACAGCATGAACACCCTTGCCTAGCACCAGTGGTTCGGACGGAGGTTCATCCATTTTGAGGATGTATCTCCTGTAAAACCTTGCAGGGCACTCTTCGCTTGTTGTAAGACGACTAAAAGAAAATATCATAACAAACCCCTTTTCCCCCGGCACACAGCCAGGAAGAGTTATTATCTTGGTCAAATCTATCCGAGCAGGGCTTTTTTGAAAACCCTACCCAGTATTGTTGGCAAGGATTCGACATCTTTACAATAAACAAGATGATGATAAATCTGTCTGGCATTTTTAACATTTTCTTCTTCCCCAAAATAAATACCAATTACTCTGATATCTATTTTTTTTAGCTCCCTAACAGCCTTGGCGGTATCCACAAGGGCAACTTTTTCACTGTAACCGCCTTTATCCTGTGGCATCCCGTCAGAAAGCACGATTAATAGCTTTACAGGTTCAGGTCGTGTTTTAAGCTCATTTCCTGCTACTCTAATCGAGTAACCATCCCTATTGTCAATTTGATAGGTAAGCGATGCTATGCTATAACCACACTCCTCGCCCCAGTCGACAGCCTTGTAATGGATCACTTTGATACCTGCTGGACACAGAATAGAGGTAAAACCTTCTACAGTGTGCTGGATTTTTAGCTGGTTACAGGTTTCGTGGAGCATTATGGCAGCCTTAACAGCAGCATCCATTCTTGATTCTTTACCCATTGAACCGCTACAGTCTACCAGTAACTCAACTGCTAACTTGGGAATATCTCCTG
>JAAYTA010000043.1 GCA_012518185.1 Methanobacteriota archaeon | reverse complement strand
TTTGTAATCTAAATCTCAATCCTAGCACATAGTAAGGCCTATATTTGCGAATTTTAACGTACTTCATCCTTAAGTGAGTTATAATGTGCAAAATAATATAGCTCACAGTCGCACCTACATTGAGTTTAAGAAGCAGACTACACTATTATTTTAAATGATTATCTAAATAATATATGATTAATCAGTAAATTTGTAAATATTCAGTATATAATTATATAAATATATCTATGAATAGTAGTTCGTTATCCACTGCTGATGTTAACATTTATGGAAAATTAGTAAAAGTAAGGGGCAGAGTATCTATTCTATACTTTTGAAGATAGTGGGGCAGAGTTATTGATATTAAACGTTCGGAAAGTATTACGGACCAATTTATCCTTCCTAGATTAATTAATAATCATATGCCATCGAGCCATCATACTTGACATCTTTCTGATTTACTGAGGTAGTAATAATCCGTGGAGCAATCGCTGTCGTGATAAATTATCATAGATGGATATAGCGTCTTAAGATGGATTAGTCCAAATCGAAAATGGCATAGATATAAAAGTGAAAACTCTACTCCGAGACAATTACTTCATCATCATGATGTAGGTTCGGAGTAGAGGTAGTGATTTAATCCCTGCTCGGACTCAGATCGTCCCACCATTTATCGAGGATCTCTTTGAGATCGGGCTTACCTATCTCTTCCATCTCATAGCCAGCACGTATGATTGGTTTATCAACTTTAACTAGTCGTTGGATATCGATTGGTGTGCCAGTTACTACGACATCACATTCGGATCGATCTATTGTCTCCTGTAGAGAAGTTATCTGCTCAGTGGAATATCCCATGGCTGGCAATACGTCAGCAAGATGTGGATACTTTTCGAAGGTTTCGGCAATAGAGCCTACAGCATAAGGCCGTGGATCTATAATTATGCCTCCAGCATCCTTAGCTGCTATTAGGCCAGCTCCATATGGCATTCCACCATGTGTCACAGTAGGGCCATCTTCTACTACTAGTACTCGCTTATTCGCCACTCTTTCGGGCTCTTCCAATATTATAGGAGAGTTGGCTTTAATCACTTGAGCTGATGGATTCAATGACTTTACATTATTGAGTACGATTTGAACATTAGATAGATCGGCAGTCTGTATTTTTCCTATGATGATGACATCAGCCATTCGTACATTTGTTTCTCCTGGATGATATGATAATTCATGACCCGGACGGTGTGGATCGGCTATTACTATGTGTAAATCACTTCGGTAGAATGGAAAGTCGTTATTACCTCCATCCCACACAATCACATCTGCCTCCTTTTCAGCCTGGCGCAGAATCATCTCATAATCAACTCCAGCATAGACGACTATGCCCATACTGATGAGGGGCTCATATTCTTCCCTCTCTTCAATAGTTGTCTTATGAAGCTCTAGATCCTCAAGGCTACCATATCTTTGCACTGTCTGCTTGATTAGATCGCCATATGGCATAGGATGCCGCACTGCTACTACGCGTAGGCCCTTATCTCTCAACAATGTGCATACTTTTCTAGTCGTTGGACTTTTTCCAGAACCAGTTCGTACAGCACCGATACTGACCACTGGGATGGAAGAATCCAACATTATATGCCTATTACCCATGAGTATAAAATCTGCCCCTGATGCCAGAACCTTTGACGCAGCATCCATAACATGATCATTAGTGACATCTGAATAGGCGAAAACTACTTGATCCACTCCTTTTTCATGGATCACTTTCTCCAACTCTTCTTCTGCTACAATCGGTATCCCGTCTGGATAATGCTTTCCAGCTAGTTCTGGTGGATAGCGTCGTCCATCAATATTAGGTATCTGGGTAGCAGTGAAGGCAACTACTTCATAATCTGGATTGTCGCGGTAGTAGGTATTGAAATTATGGAAGTCCCGCCCCGCGGCGCCCATGATCACCGTCTTCAATCGTGTCATGATTTATTCCCAGGACACGAGCGCGTAACAGGTTTATTAAGTCTCACTGCCAAAAAGCATCATAAATTAGAGAACCCATGTGGTAGTATGGCATACCGTGTGCCCACTGACGAGATTCTTGTAGCATCTATCGCAGCCGCTATACGGGATATGGAAATGATAGGTTCGCAGCGTCAATTTACAGACCTCGTCAGAGATGAGTTGCATCATATAGATCCTAAATATGGGATCACAGAGGAGCGCGTTAGAAGAGTTGCCATAAATGCGGGCCTTGTTAGAGTAGATGTGAAGACACGAGATACGGGTGAGATATTAGATATTACCATGTGCCCAGTATGTAGCTCCAGGCTTAAACAAATACGCGGTGAGACGATATACAGAAAAGTGGCAACTATAGCTAAAGAATGCCCAATATGTTCATTCAGCATGAGAGCTACACGCTTAGTACCAGTCCGATATACTTTCTACAATGCTTATCCTAGGCGACCTATATCAAAAAGAGATGAGCAGAGAACATTATAACTAGGCTATATTATTATGGGATACTATATCCAATAATAGCATTATTTGACAAGGTTTATCATTTTAAAGTTCATTGATCATTTGAGGTCATGATATGAGGCTCTGGCAATTCGGACGATTAAGTGGGAACAGTATCAAGATCGATCGAGACATTGGAGGGCCTCTCGGATTGATCGATGGGAGTCAGGTATTCTCAACTATGTTCCGTTATGATAGGGAAGATACTTCTTCACATGAGATCGTTATTTCTACTTTTGGACCAGAAGATTATAGATTATTATATGAATTGACAATTAATATGATCGATCGCCCAGGCGCATGCGCTCAGGCATCCAAATTCTTAGCAGATCGTAATGTAGACATTCTCAATTCCGATTCGATGAGTATGATATCTGGCGTAATGATGGTCTGGAAAATGTTAGTAGATCTTTCGTATTTCGGAGAGCCAGATGATCTAATTGCTGAATTCAGTTCAGTCAAGAGAAATTCTCCTTCTTCATTAGATAAAATCGATTCGATGAGATTGAAGGAATCAAACATAGCTGATAGGTTCTCTAAAGGTTCTGCCCCTAGCTCCCGAACAGTAAAGACGTCTATAATAAAGCGCAAGAGTCGCACTCCCTCTCAAATGCGAAAGAGTACGTTCGAGATACCTGAAGAATTTATGACTGAGCTAGGAGATGTTGTTGATGGTCGACCC
>JAAYTA010000042.1 GCA_012518185.1 Methanobacteriota archaeon | reverse complement strand
TCCGGGATGACCCCTACCTCGGTCTGCTTGTAGCCGGGCTTCACCATGAGAATCCCATCTTCCTGAGATGCTCGTCCACTTTCGCGCCTAGTGCCTTGACCTCGGCCTCGATGGCCGGCAGCGGCGTCTCGTATCGCTCGGCCAGCTCCTTAACTCGTCTAGATAAATCACGACCGATGTGCTCTACCTCGCCTTGTACAGACGTAGCAAGTGCAGCCAGCCATTTGTCTTCAACAGTGATACTTACAATCTCTTCCTCAGTAAGCTGGCCATACTTAGCTAGAACTTTTGAATCAAGTTTAGATGTCATGTTTCTAATATTCGATTTCAACTGTGACTCCTTGTCCATAAGATTTTGATAACTGACTATGGCATCCCGTTCCTCGCCTGCCTCATCATCATGCTTAATCTCTTTGAGACGATCTTGTATGGCTGTCTTAGTCACTCTACCTCTTTCATTAATCACTTCGCTAAGTAATCCATCAGTGTCTCCATGCTCTTCTATCATATCTTCCATCTCTTGTGCAACAGCGTTGAGATCTGATTCTAATTCATCTAATCCTCTTCTCTCATCAGAGAAATAATGCGATACGATAAGGCCTGGAGATAATAAGTCAGCTTTATAACGAGCCTTTTTCACAATTAAGTCAGCGTCTCTTGCGCTACCCTTGAATTGCTGTAATTTACTAGCCTCTATCCAACCATCAAATACAATCATATGTACGTCATCCTGCATGACGTTGCTCCAATAGCTCATTAAGTGTTGATACATATCGTACTCATCGATTAGTGGTAGGTCAGTGAAGATCTTCAGAATCCTATCTGATATCTCTCTGATTAATTCACGAGGATTATCATCATTATTCAGGCCCATAAGTTTGGGTGATATCTCATCGCGCCATATGCTTAAGCGCTCCATGACTATGTCTGAGTACTTCTTGAATTCATCATTAGCTTGTATGGTGTCATTAATATCCTTGACTTCTACTGCTAATTTGACATATCCTGGACGATTTTCCTTAAATAAATCATCCTTGAGAGTTGGTGCAATATCTCAATATTCATGTAAGGCATCGATATCTCGTTGAGGAATTCCGCCGTTGAGGTGAGCATCAATATCCTGTAAATCCTCTGGTTCAGTGCTGTCAATATATCGTGGAATATTCAGATTATAGTCGTTTTCCTCTATCTCCTCCATTGTGACGAAGCGAGAATAACGCTCTTCCTCAATCTGGTGATTGAAGACGTCCACGATCTTACGAATATCCCTGTGTCTCAGACGGTTTTTATTACCATCTTTGATAAATCCTTGACTAGCATCAATCATGAAGATGCCTTTGCGATTGCTCGCCTCTTCTTTGTCCAATACGATGATAGCTGCTGGAATGCCTGTTCCATAAAACAAATTGGCTGGTAATCCAATTATACTTTTGATAAAACCTCTTCGTACTAAATTCCGACGTATATTTGCTTCTGTATTTCCTCTGAATAGGACACCATGAGGTAAAACAACTGCACCTTTTCCAGTGCTTTTCATCGATCTCAGGATATGAAGAAGATAAGCATAATCGCCGTTCCTTGAAGGTGGAATACCATATTCAAATCGATTAAATTCATCATCTTCTGGATTCATGCCGCTTTTCCAAGCCTTATCAGAAAATGGAGGATTTGCGACGATAAAGTCAAAGGTTTTAAGATCGCCATTCTCATCCTTGAAATGTGGATTTGTGAGTGTGTTTCCAGCGAAGATCTCTGCTCCTGGATTATCATGTAAAAACATATTCATCTTGGCTAGACCAGCTGTTGCATTATCCTTTTCTTGACCATATATCGTGAGGCCATGAGGCGCTTCACTAGCTGCCTTTAATAAGAGTGAACCCGAACCACATGTCGGATCATATATCGCCTGATTCAATTGAGTATCTTGAGAAATGCCAATAACTTTAGCAATGACTCTGGATACTTCAGCAGGAGTATAAAATTGTCCTTTACTCTTGCCAGATTGTGTGGCAAAGTGGCGCATCAGATATTCATATGCATCACCTAATAGATCATCTCCCTCAGCACGATTTCGACTGAAGTCTAGCTCTGGACGATTGAATATAGCTACTAATCTAGACAGGCGATCCACCATCTCTTTGCCTCTGCCTAGCTTAGACTCATCGTTAAAGTCTGCTTGATCAATTACGCCCTTAAGATGGTTAACTTCAGCCAGACGGCCAATGATCTTGTTCATCTCATCGCCAATATCTTTTTGGCCGCTAAGTACAACCATATCGGCAAAGCCGCCCTTCTCGGGGATTATTATTAATGGATTTTTCTTTCCGGCATATTTATCTGAAACATACTTTACGAATAAGAGGACAAGTACGTAATCCTTGTATTGTGAGGCATCCATCCCGCCGCGCAATTCATCGCAGCTATCCCAGAGTGATGCATATAATTCTGATTTTTTAATAGCCATATATCTCCCTCAGAATGCGATACATAATGTAATGTCATTTAATGTTATTTTCTAAAATATACTATATAGTTCAATAATCATAATGTCATGAGTATATCTAATAAGATCTCTTTTATCCAATCTGATGAATTAGAGACATTTCAACATATCATTTTCTCTCATCTTCTTTTATAGGCCTAATATCATCGAGTTTGTAATTGTTCGACGGCTCGCTAATTGATCCACGTTTGACAAAATAGAAGGGCACAATCGCTACGACTCCAACTATTATCAAAGCTGCTACTATGAATAATATAATTGAGATGATGAGGAGTGTCGCCTCTATCATAAATGATAGATTTAACAATAGAAGTATAATCAAGGCGACGATTCCAAGACCTACTAGAAGAACGCCCAATGTATTCTTGATACCAGTGTTCAACTCAGATACCTATCCTGACGTTGCCAGAATCATTCTTTGGAAGGAAAGGTGTAAGTGAATTGGCAAGCTTGCTGAGGGTCATTGATTGTAGTAATATGCGACCCGGTCCCCTCAAAGTAGTAACGAATAATCCTTCTCCTCCGAACAGGGCAGTTTTGATACCACCAATAGCTTGAATATCATAGGAGACACTTGATTCCCAGGCCACTGTGTGAGCAGTTGATATCTTCATGAACTGATCTGGTTGAAGATCATATTCGATGAAATCCCCACAGCCGTTTATGAATGCAGTACCCTCTCCTTTCAATGATTGCAATATGAGTCCCTCGCCACCAAATAAGGTTGCACCAAATTTCTTCTGGAAGGCGATATCTAAGTCGACTGCTTTCTCTGCTGCAAGGAATGCAGATTTCTGCAAGATCCAGTGCTTACCTCCACGTAGGTCGAGAGCCTGTATCTTTCCTGGCACCTGACCGGCGAAACCAACTAATCCAGTGCCACTATCAACATGAAAATTAGTTACGAAGAAAGATTCTCCTGAGAGGGAGCGCTTCAGGCCTTTAAAAAATCCTCCAGAGGCTTTGGCTTCCATGCGGACATTGCCACTCATATATACCATGCTTCCTGCCTCTGAATACAAAGTTTCACCAGGCTCGAATTCTACATTTACAAACTGAAGATTATCTCCTGTTATCGTATATTTCATTGCTAAATCTCCCAACGTCGAATGTATCATTTATATTTAATTCATTCTAAACCTTTTTAAACAATATCCTTGAAAAACGTTATTGATATATTTATAATAAATATATTATTCTCATGAGGCCTTATATTTTCTCCTTATGCACATACTTACTATGACTCGATCGCTTGAGTATTGATAGCATTAACAAATATTGTATAATGTATAAATAATATGATTAAATATTATCATATCATAGTATATCAATGTTTTAAGTCTAAAATTACGCTAATGAATAGATATTACATGTTATCTAATGATCATTGATTAAATTATATATCATCGATCAAGATTAATTATAGGCTTTTGAACTACAATCTCATCTACAACTTCTCTAATGATATTCATTGTATCATCTATTTCTTCACTAGTGCAAGGTTTTACGATCATTCTATGC
>JAAYTA010000041.1 GCA_012518185.1 Methanobacteriota archaeon | reverse complement strand
TCTCTGATAACACCATGCGATTAGCATGTATGATGTCTTCTGGCCTCCCAGTATCCTTCCACCATCCTCGAACCATGTGAGTTGAGACTTTACCAGTTTTCTTGCGCAGTTTATCAATAGCATCGGTAATTTCTAATTCATTCCTCCAGGATGGTTTGAGTTGCTTAATTATAGGGAATATTGAACTGCGGAGAAAGTATATTCCAATCATCGCAAGATCGCTCTTCGGGTTCTTAGGTTTCTCTTCTAAGCCGATTAAACTACCATTGGCATCTAACTCAGCTATGCCGAATTTAGCAGGATCTTTGACAGAAGTTAACGCGACGAGCGCTTCCATATCGCCATCAGCAAACTCATCCACCATGTAATGGATGCCACCCTGCAGAAGATTATCTCCTAGATAAACGACGAATGGATCGTCTCCCATGAATTCCTCAGCACACCCCACCGCATGGGCGATTCCTTTGGGCTCGCCCTGTTCGATATATGTGATACGAACACCATAATCGGCGCCATCTTTCAACAACTCGCGAACTTGCTCTGGCATATTGTTGCCTAAAATAACTCCTATATCTGTTATTCCAGCTTCTCTGAGGTCTTCCAGACAGTATAGAATATTTGGTTTATTGGCAATAGGTATGAGTTGTTTCGGACCAGTGTGAGTAAGTGGCCTCAATCTGGTTCCATTGCCTCCCGCAAGGATCAGTCCCTTCATAGTGTCACTCAGTCGCCTTCATGTCGGCGAGGCCATCTATAAATGAAGTCATAGTAATATTAAACTCTGCTTGCATTCTATTTGTATCGAGACATGTAATTTTCCCACGCTTGGCTGGAAGTTGGATATCTTCAGCTTTGGCATTGTGACATAATGAAGCATTAAGACCGAAAGTATCGGCGATATGTTCACCCATTTCATAACGAGTTAAACAATTAGGTCCAGCCACATGATAGAGACCAGCACCGTTTCTTTCTACTATAGACAATATAGCATCTGCAGCATCGGGAGCATATGTTGGAGTTACATGCTGATCATCGAATAGCTTGATCTCTTTTCCTTGCCTGAGTTCATTTACAACCCAGGTGACAAAATTAGTATTATTAGATATTCGATTCCATCCATACAAGACGGAAACACGCGCGATTACATTGTTGCGATCAGCATCGAGAGTTAGTCGTTCACCTTCTAATTTAGTCTGTGCATAAACATTGATGGGATCTGGCGTATCAAACTCATAATATTTTCCACCCTTTTCGCCATTGAAAACATAATCAGTAGATACGTAGAATAATTTAGCACCAGCACTCTTGCATGCGGCTGCTACATTGAACGTTCCTTCAGCATTTATAGCCCATGCCTCTCTAGGATGCTTTTCACAATAATCGACTTTTGTTAATGCTGACGGCAGAAAAACTACATCTGGATCAGCCCTTGTAATCACATTATCCACGGTTACTGGATCAGTAATATCTAGATGCACTAAAGGAATTTCTCTCTGTTCTGGTCTGGTGCGATTGAAGGTAGCCGTTACATCAAGTCCTCGTGCTACAGCTTTTTCGCACATATATTGACCTAGCAGACCAGCTGCTCCTATAATCATAACCTGCTGCATCAAATCAACATTGTAGGATGTAGATTATAATCTTCGCGACAATAGTTCGCCAACATCTTTTAATTCCTTACATTATAACTATATGATGATATTATGGCTAAACGGCTTATAGAGGGCGTGATGGTCAGACAGTTAAGATCTATTCCAGATGAGCGGGGCTGGCTTATGGAGCTGTTCCGATCTGACTGGCCAGAGTTCGAGAAATTCGGACAAGTGTATATGACCGCTTGCTATCCTGGAATTGTTAAAGCATGGCATTATCATAAGAATCAAGATGATCACTTCATATGCGTACGTGGTATGGCTAAGGTAGTATTGTACGATGCTCGTGATGACTCTCCAACTAAGGGACTAATTAATGAATTTTTCATGGGAGAGCGAAACTTCATCCTGGTCAAGATTCCTATGGGAGTGTATCATGGCTTCAAAGGTATCTCAACTGAAGAAGCATGGATTGTTAACGTACCAACTGAAGTATATAATTATGAAGAGCCAGATGAGTATCGTATACCATATGATTCTGATGAGATCCCGTATGACTGGGATGTGAAAATGGGATAGATTATGCTTAGTTAAAAATTTGAGAAGCATTCATCAGATTAATTAGATGATTAGAGACTATCTGCATTTCATAATATAGTAGAATATCTGCTCAGAGTAAGTTATAGATTAATTTATTTACTATATATTATAGTTATCAAATATATTCTAGAATAAGCCATGATAAGTACGCTGGAACTCAGGGCAAACTTATAATCAGATGATAGGGATGTGTGAAACATGGCTAATACGGTGACCATCCGAGCATGCCCATATTGTGGCAGTATGGATACTCATCCTACGTTGCTGTTCGGAGGGCCCCTGCCGTGGGTAAATCACAATGACGGCAGCTATGAATGTCGCAACTGCGGTAAGAAAGCGGTGCCATTGAGTTTTGATACGTCTGAAGATCTGAAAGCATTCCAACGCAGTCTTACAAGTAATATTAGAGATGAGTCTAGAATATTTTACCACATTCCGATCCTGCCAGTAGATACTTTTACTCTATTCCGCCTTCCAGTAATTGATCTACCTATCAGGCAAATTGCCGATGTAACTGGAGCTGAGTGGAGAAATGGCCGCATTGAACCAGTAGGTCAGAAAGCTAAATTCAATCACTACTGGAGAGCAGTTAGCTCTTCGCGTTATTCAGCTCGGGAGATCGCATTATGGGACCTTTCAGGTATTAGAGATGGCCATCCTAATTTTGAGGTGTTGAAGAAGCTCGTACGCTCTCGATATCAAGTATGGCTAGATCTCGGTATGCGATCGATTCAAGATGTTTTTGATTCATTTACTATGGATGTATCAAGAGGCCTGATCGGTACTCTGACAGCCCCTGGCCTAGAACTATTCGAAGAAGCGTTCGAATTGACCGAAAACGCAGTACCTATTATTTATCATGATGAAAAAGTGCTATGGCCATCTAGGCGATCAGGATCGGAGAAGCTGGAGACAGTAGTAAAAGAATTGGTAGATATAGGCTATGAAGAAATTGGCGTAATTGATCTTCCGAGATTAGGTAAGAAGAGCGGCCCTGATAATGACATGGTAGCTCGCTTAGAACGATTGGATGCAAAATTCATCTTAGGCGGCGGTATTACTGAGGCAGATGTAGATGGTTTGCGATCATCGGGTATGCGCGGCGTGTTCCTCGATCCTTTTACGCCAATTATAGACGATCTTTTAGAAGAGAGGGAGAGCGCTCTTTCATCAGAGAGCTTCACTACTTTTGAGAAATCGGTGTCAAACAGCCGCCCTGCTCCGGTGGATTAATAAAATTAGATTCATCAAACTAGTTTATATTTAGAATAGGAAGTGATTATAATATGAAGGTCCGTTCAAGCCATCGGATATGAGAGAAAGAGTCCTTGTGACGGGAGGAATGGGCTTCATCGGATCTAATTTTGTCCGATATATGCTTAGAAATCATCCTGAAACCGAGATCATAGTTCTCGACAAACTCACCTATGCTGGAAATCCAGCTAATCTTGCTGATCTTGAAGATATGTTCGATTTCGTGAGGGGGGACGTTGCTGACTCAAGTGTCGTTGACCCATTGGTAGAGCGATGTGACAGTATAGTGCATTTCGCTGCCGAGACTCACGTAGATAGAAGCATTGCACATGCTGGCGACTTCGTTAAGACTGATATCTATGGAACGTTCACTCTATTAGAGGCCGCAAGGAAGTATGGAGTGGATCGATTCGTGCATATTTCAACCGATGAAGTATATGGAGAAGCGGTCGATCATCCTTCACTGGAGACTGATGAGTTAGCGCCTAAATCGCCTTATGCAGCTAGTAAGGCCGGTGCAGATCGTTTGGTGTTTTCATATTTTGCAACATATGGCATTCCAGCCGTAATATCGCGCTGTGCTAACAATTACGGTCCATATCAGTATCCTGAAAAACTCATACCATTGTTTGTAACTAATGCCCTAGAAGGGAAGAAGTTGCCAGTGTATGGACATGGTCGAAACATAAGGGATTGGATCCATGTAGAGGATCATTGTTCAGCTATTGATGCGATGTTGCAGAGTGATGGATATAATGGTGAAACATTCAATGTAAGTGCAAATGAAGAGAAGAACGTATTGGAGATTGCCGATATAATTCTAAAGACATTAGGATTAAGCGACGAACTCATCGAACATGTTGCTGATCGCCCTGGACATGTTATGAGGCATGCAGTCGATGCTACTAAGCTTCAGAATACATATGATTGGAAGCCATCACATGACTTTGAAAATTCAATGCGTCGAACAATTAAATGGTACGCCAATAATCCAGAATGGTGGCGCCCTATTCGATCGGGTGAGTTTCGAAGATATTATGAGAAACAGTACACACGAATGTAATACTAAGTAATCGTGTACTGTGATTAAGTTCTAAAGGATAAATGTACTTCGCCGGGAGCGCAGGTAAGGGCTCTTCTTGGAGCCTGCAGCTCTTAAAGATTAATCATCAATGATTTTTACATTCGATAATTTTATTCATAATTATAGTAGGGTATTCAGTAACTTCTAACTCAATATTTTGAAGTACTGATCTCACAATGAAATCATACGTGATCAAATAGCTTGATTACTGTCCCGTTATATTCTCATTGATATGGCGAATGGATTACTAGGATTGGTCGTGATTATTATTGTTGCTTTCGTGCCGGCCATCTTATATATGTTATGGTTCCGTTCAGCTGAAATTCATAATCGAGAGCCATTGCACGCTGTACAGGTAGTGTTTTTCTATGGCATGTCAGTGGCATTGATACTGGCTATAATTTTAGAGACAATCGCAATATTCATTATCGATGTAGTCGCAGGCGGTTTAAGCGCTGTTGCGTATAGCTTCATCCTGGCTGTATTTTTGGCACCTGTCATAGAGGAATTTACTAAAGCCACTGGCATTATGACCGTGACGCGCCGGCTATTCGAACCTGAAAATGGACTAGTGTATGGGGCATCCGTAGGGTTGGGTTTTGCTGCCGTGGAGAATGTATTGTATTACATCACTGCTTTGGAAGCTGGTACTGATGTTTTCATACTCACTGCAGTGGTTCGAACATTGACGTCTACATTATTACATACATCTGCTAGCGCATTAGTGGGATTCGGATTCTCCAGATCTCGATGTTTCTATATGTTTTATGGAACTCCACGATCCTGGCTTCCCTATTTTGGCGCCGCTGTAATGCTGCATGCTGCTTTCAATCTACTAGCATCTCTCGGTATGTTTGATCCTACTGCTTCGGGCATCTTATCAATAAGTGGTCTAGTATTGGCAGCTATCATGACTTGGACGATAGTCACATGGATACGTAGAAAAATCATCGAATTGGATCGAGCTAATGAAGATTCAATCATCAGGTGCGAGTGATAGCTCCTCGATTGAGTCGAAGCGCGTTTAGGATGACTGCCAGTGAAACGCCAAGATCTCCAACCAATATAGCAATCCACAATGTTACTACTCCAGGGAATACTAGAATAGTTAGTGCCAGCTTTATGACTAAGGACGTTGCAATATTTTGCTTGATGACTGAGCGTGCACTTCGGCCAAGTCTTATTGAATATAGCAGTGAGTGAAGATCATCACCCATCAGAGCAACATCAGCGGCCTCTAATGCTACATCAGTTCCGGCCACACCCATGGCCATACCTATGTCTGCTCTGGCTAATGCTGGAGCATCATTGATGCCGTCACCTAGCATGAGCAGTGTGCCATAACGCTGACGATATTCATCAACTGCTCTGAGTTTATCTTCTGGCAGCATGCCGGCTCTATAATCCCTTATACCTAACTCTTTGGAAACTTTCTCTGCTACTGGAGCCGCATCGCCAGTAAGCATGACGATTTCAATCCCCATACCTCTAAGTCCATCGATGACTTCTTTCGCTTCAGGTCTTGGTGTGTCCCTGATAGTCAGAAGGCCCATCATTTCATCTTCACCACCTACTAATATTACTGTAGCGCCTAACGCAGTCTTCTCCTCTATGATCTCATCCCATTCAGTCAAATCAATATCACGTTCTCGGAAGAATTGGGGACTTCCTGCGTAGACAACACGATCTAAAATTCGTACACCCACACCTTTACCAGTAAATGCTTGGAATGCTGTTACCTCTTCAAACTCTATATCTTCAGATCTAGCTCTTTCCATCACTGCTCTCGCCAGATGGTGTTCCGATCTATTCTCAGCAGATGCTGCGACTCTAAGAACTTCTCTTGCTGTATAGTCATTGAATGGGAATATTTCTTCCACTATCGTACGTCCAGTAGTGAGTGTTCCCGTCTTATCAAATGCTATCACTTTAACGTCTGCCATCCGCTCTAGGAATAATCCTCCTTTGAATAGGACGCCACGACGAGCGCCCCCTGATATTGCTGATACAACTGATACAGGAGTAGATAGCACAAGCGCACATGGACAGGATATGACTAATAGGACGAGACCACGATAGAACCATTCCTCGAGCGGTTGTCCAAATAATATGGTCGGTATGAACATTGTTGCTATTGCGATTGTCATAACAATAGGAGTGTAGAATCGTGCGAACCTGTCTACAAATCGCTCTGAGGGTGCTTTGGTCGCTTCTGCCTCCTCCACCAGCCGCGCGATCTTAGATATGATATTATCTTCGAAGCGCTTAGTCACTCGGACATCTAACGTCCCAGATCCATTTAGTGTTCCGCCGAATACTGCATCGCCACTTGCTTTTGCTACTGGAACGCTCTCACCAGTGACAGCACTCTCCTCAACTGATGATTCACCTTTTACTACCTCACCATCTACTGGGATGCGCTCACCTGGGCGCACGATAGCTACATCACCCACCCTGACGTCAGTGACATCAATGCTCATTTCCTTGCCATCTCGAAGGAGTCTGGCAGTTCGTGGTGCAAAATCAAGTAGTTGAGATATGGAGCGCCTGGTTCGGGCTAC
>JAAYTA010000040.1 GCA_012518185.1 Methanobacteriota archaeon | reverse complement strand
TGATATATAGCCATCCATGTGTGATGCCTAGACTGACATTCTTAAAACATATTTGCACTCCCGCCCACTCTTTAATATCTTAGAAGTTGGGGGTGGCGCAAGGAAACGGGCATATTCCTTGGCGCCGGGGATGATGTTTTCTATATCGATGTTTGACCACGTCCGTGATGAGCGGATTCGAGTCCAACAAGTCTTTTTATCGATATTTTACAGACATCGTCAATATCTTCTATACTCATCTTATATTAAAACCTCGATGGGGAGAGGTGACCGAATACCGAATATAGAAATCCACCAGCCAGATATCTAAACTAACTTCCGAAAGTACTTCACTTACGACGACGCTTATGTCTTACCTTTACTGCTTCGCCTCGTTGACTATCTGCCATTTCGGCTCCTGACATGATTGCTACTCCTACACCTTCTATTTCGTTATTGCGCAGCAGTACTACTTCATCGCCCGGCCTAATAGTTGGATCGGCAGCCTGTACCCCTACGGAAAATAGACTGCCAACAAGGTCAAAATCTCCCATCTCCACCCACCCTATACCATGATTTAATAATTTTTCAGCTCCATCTAACGTTAGAGATAGCATCCCTCGATCGGGTGTGAGCATTGCTCGCTGAGTCTTACCTTCCATTATCTTCACATATGGATATTTACCAACAACTGTAGCATCATCCAATAGTATTCCGGCTTCCGAGCCGAATTGATAGCGGGCAACTGAACGAAGCATTTCAATTCGATCGTGTGCTCGTGGCACCTTATCCACTTCCCCACATGCACTCAACAATGCTTCTCTCAAACTTTCAAGAGAGTCATTACTTGTAGATCCGCCATCTGCAGTATATATTGAATTTACGACTCCAGATGTTAATTTTCCATCATCTCCTAGATGATTAATTACTTTGTTGAAATCGAAACTGGCAGCATGAGTTATCAATTCTTTAACTATGGATCGCTCTTCACAATCCCAATGTCCTGTAACAGGTATGTCATATTGAGCTGCAGGATAGAATAATTCTAATTCACGAGGTACAGCTCCTAGCGGGGAAGTAATTATTAGCTCTTGCACTGAGCATGAGTTTGGTACTGAAAGTAATACTTCCTTGAGTATCCTATGACTCTTTGACGTATAGTATGGCTTCTTAGCAGAACAGGGGATCAGTAGTAAGATCTTCTTATGTGCTGCTGGGGCCCAACGTTCTAAGATCCTTTGTCTGAATCGACGTACATCTGGGCGAAGTAGTGCCATTTTAGTATTTGCATAGAAGGAAGGCCCTACCACTGGAGTATATTTTTCCTGATAATCATAATAATCATGATCTAATAGGCGCAGAGCAGCCACTCCCCATGGAGTAGAATGAGCACGGCTCTCGACGAGTTCTCTAAGTCGACCAATTCGGATCATATAGCGGGCGAGCTTAAGCTCTTTCCATGCGGCATCTAGATTATGTCGGATGATGTCCTGGGATGTAGGATACTTCTCAGAATCGGAGGCATTGAATACTCCCTCAGGCAGTAAAATACGTCCGCGAGAGCCCTGATATATCAATTGAGATGAATCGAATAGATCAATTCCCATATAGATCAGTAGCGATATGTTAGAAGGCTCCATGATGCCGGGCGCATAGATCAGTTTATTATATCCTATATATTCACGTAGGAGCTTTACAGATTCAACGAATTTTCTTGCATCTCTCCTGAGCTCAAAAGCATTGTTTAAAACAAACAATTCCCCTGACTGGGAGCTCGATTTTCCGATTTTATCTCGAATAATAATGGATCTATCAATATCTTCAATCGATCGTCTTCTTTGGTAAGATAACGGGGGATTTATATCGTCTTCGATTTCAAATAATACCTCTTCATCCATTATAACATTGAGATGAGATTCAGTTGGAGATATGAGCATCTCAGCATAAGGAGGAGAGGAGAATATCTCAGATGAGTGGAATAATATGTTAGGCAGCAAGGCCTTAGAACCATTGATCGTCCAATTAACGATCCTGGCAAGGCCGGCTCGATCGGCGACCTCAAGCATGTAAAGGCCATGCGGATAGATCTAATAAAAAGATATGGATAACATAGATCAAATATAGTCCTAGAAGGAGTCATAAAGTATCTATTTTTTAGTCAACCATTGAGTTAGTAGCTGAGATCGGTCGCATAGTAGAACCAACATATTGTATTATTCTATAAGGTAATTATTAGTGAATTTAGACATAGGAATGAGTTGTTAGTGTAATAATATTTTACAACACATTAATTAGTAATCTAGAACAGTATCAGAAGTACACTTATGTTACATTAAGAATATGTCAGAATATCTAAATATGTACATTACTTTATAAAGATAGGATCAAGTGGGGAGATAATGGCCATATGCAGCCTCGTAAATCGTTTGCTAATATATCTAATTGTAGAGACATAATTCAATGTGCATTCTCGCTCAGTGATTTTGAAATAGAAGTCTATAGGAGTGCAGCATCTCATGGCCCCATAAGAGCAGACGATTTAGCAGATCATATGAGAAGAGATCGATCCACCGTATATAGAGCACTACAGCGGTTGCTCGCCTGTGAAATGGTGTATCGTGAAGCCCGCTCCCTCAATAAGGGAGGCTATTATCATGTCTATACAGGAATTGGTCGAGATGAGTTGAGAGCTAAACTCGAGAAGTGTATAGAAGAATGGACTCATAGAATGCAGAATGCACTCAATAATTTCGATGAATGCATATGATCACTACGGCAAGATCGTTTCAAGTCAGCTTTAAATAGAAACCCAGGATATTGTCGTTTGAACGCAATGAATTTCAAAGGGACGGATGTGGTCTCAATTCGAGATCTTTCCCGAAAACAGATCGAGCATGTTATGGACCTAGCAGAAGAACTGGTCCCCTATGCTTCAGGGGAAAAGAGAACTAGGGTCATGGATGGTAAAATCTTAGCCAATTTATTTTTTGAACCTTCCACTCGCACACGCCTGTCATTCGAGAGTGCCATGGTGAGGCTAGGAGGTCGATTCATAGAGATCGCACAGCCTCAGAATTCATCAATAGTCAAAGGAGAGACACTCGCTGATACTATACGAATGGTCGATGGATATTCCGATGCCATAGTGTTAAGACATCCTCATGAGGGTGCAGCTAGATTGGCCGCCAAGTATAGCTCCAAACCCGTAATTAATGCAGGAGATGGTGCCGGTCAGCATCCTACTCAGACCATACTTGATCTATTCACTATTCGGCAACAAGCGGGCGGCATAGCAGGCAAGAAAATCGTATTAGTAGGAGATCTAAAATACGGTCGCACTGCGCATTCATTGGCCGAGGCATTAGGCATGTTCGGTGCTGACTTAACATTTGTAGCTCCACCGGTCCTACAGATGCCTAAAGATACTATATCGCAGCTGGAGAAAAGTGGAATTTCTCCTCATTTATCTTCAGACCTTGCAGAGGAAGTTTCAGATGCTGATGTACTGTACATCACCAGAATCCAGAGAGAGCGTTTTCCAGACCCGGCAGAATATAACAAAGTAGCTGGCTCTTATAGGGTGGATAGGTCCCTTCTTCGCGATGCTAAGAAAAATCTCGCGATATTGCATCCCCTTCCCAGAGTGGATGAAATTTCTCCAGAAGTTGATAATACTGAAAATGCTAAGTATTTCCAACAGGCCTTTAACGGAGTTCCAGTGCGAATGGCCCTCATATTGTTACTTCTGGGAGGTGATCTTTAATGAAAGAATTTCGCGTAACCCCTATCCGCAATGGCACAGTAATTGATCATATTGATTGTGGTCAAGCTCTAAAGGTTCTGCGCATAATAGGTATAAATGATAGCGTTCAATATACTGTATCAGTACTCTTACATGTGCCATCAAAAAAAGATGGATGGAAAGATATCATAAAGGTTGAAGATCGAGAATTAGATGCTAAAGAAGTGGATAAGATATCTCTCATCGCGCCTCACGCCACTATTAATATTATTCGAGATTTCAACGTAGCAGAAAAATTTACAGTTAAGATGCCCGAAGTTGCCAAAGGCATCGTGAAATGTGGAAATCCGAATTGCATTACTAATATGAATGAGCCTGTAGAGACAGAATTCGTCATTGAGTCTAAAGATCCTACAGTGTTAAGATGCCTATATTGTGATAGAATACAGGAAAATGTTGCCGATCGATTAGTATGAACGTATTTCTAGAGCAGTTATGTCTTCGAACAAGACATGCTATTCGGTAGAAATGTTCTCTGATACAATAGCAGTGTTTACGATAATTAGAAAGGATTCTAAAACATGGCTCGAATATACATCATAACTGGCATGCCAGGAGCAGGCAAGGAAGAATTCGTAAATGTATCCCTTAGAAGAGGATATCGAGTAGTACGAATGGGCGATGTAGTTCGTCAGGAGGCAGCTGCACATGGGCTCGCCCTGACAGATAAAGAGGTCGGCGGATTTGCGACCGATGAGCGAAATAAATATGGTCCAGACATTTGGGCTGCCCGCTGCATCCCACTCATAAAAGATTATAACACTGTTATAGATGGATCTCGTAGTGTCCAGGAGATAGAGTTATTTCGAAAAGAGCTAGGTGACAATGTACGTCTTGTCGCTATTGAAGCTTCTCCATCTCTTAGATACATGCGCCTCAAAGAGCGAAATCGCTTCGATGCTCCTCGAAATGAAGATGAATTTAGACAAAGAGATGAGCGAGAATTAGGGTGGGGGCTTAGAGAGCTTATCGCAAAAGCCGATACAGTAATCATAAATGAGGGGACGCTAGAAGAATTTTATCAAAAGGTATCTGAGGAGCTCGAATCTTCATGGTGAAGTTCAAAATCGTTCGCCTCTGTAAAGAGGACGCTATGACTGCCATACCAGTTGCCATGTCACGATATGATCTAGAAATGGTAGCTGAGCTTCTTCAAAAAACAGGATATCAGATTGAAGATAAGGGAGTGATGGTGACGGCGATATCAAATGATAAAGAGATTACCATATATCCTACTGGTCGCATGTTCATATCTGGAGTAAGTAGTAAAGATGAGGCAGTTGAGGTGGCGGAGATCACTTATTCTATAATAGCTAGTTCTAGGGAATATTGAAGATTATACATTTGGTAACTTTATTTAGTAACTTTTGATAAATTCATATAAGTTAGCATTATTGATCTTTTTCACCTCTGAATATAAATATCTGAATATTCTCTAAGATTTTATGCTAGACCTGGGAAGTATTGCCCTGGTCCTCATGTTATGTGCCCTATTATCCACACTATCCTATTGGTTTGGATTATTAAGCGCCAGTGGAGCAACGGCCTCCTTCATCATGGGGATCATAATAGGCAGCCTCGGTTCCGTGGGCTGGCTAGTGACACTGTTAGCATTTACCTTTCTCGGATTTTTTGTCACTAAATTTCAATTTCAAAAAAAGAAAAGGCTCAATGTGCAAGAGGGCGTTGGGGGAGAGCGCACCCATGTTAATGTATTGGCCAATGGCCTAGTACCTGCATCAATAGCAGTGATATCATTTATTGTAGGTGCACAAGGAAGCGAAATCGCAGGCATAGCTTTCATCTCATCAGTAGCAGTAGCAGCTGCCGATACTACTGCAAGTGAATTAGGCGTGATGTCAAAGAAAGTTTACTTAATCACTACGGGAGAGAAGGTACCTGCAGGTACTGATGGAGGCATCTCATGGATTGGGACTGTTAGTTGCATAGGAGCCTCAATAATAGCCTCAATGATTGGTTGGATAGCTATCTTCCAACTAAGCCCATTCAATCTGATCATCATGATACCTATTACGATGGGGATAATAGGATGTATGCTAGATAGTGTCATAGGAGCTACGTTGGAGAATTGGGGCATGATTACTAAGCTTGGAAATAATATGATAACTATGGCTATTGGTGCATTGATGTCAATAATAGCATACTTACTCTTTATCTAATTCCAGTCCTGAGTAACAATTATATACTAAATCATCTTTCTTGAACTTGGTATGACGGCCATAGCGGCGGGGTCACACCCGGTCCCATCCGAACCCGGAAGTTAAGCCCGTCTGCGTTTCGCGTTGTACTGCGGTGCGAGAGCCCGCGGGAACCCCGAAGCGCTGTCAGCCATTTTTCCAATACTAATCTACTAT
This sequence comes from Methanobacteriota archaeon, assembly GCA_012518185.1. Taxonomy (GTDB): domain Archaea; phylum Thermoplasmatota; class Thermoplasmata; order Methanomassiliicoccales; family Methanomassiliicoccaceae; genus DTU008. Next base: position 9,191 of record JAAYTA010000040.1, on the reverse strand, counting down.
AGTGAACTCTAGACATCGATCTAATAATAGGGATTTTATCAGAGTGTATAGATATACTATGCTAATAGAGTGCTACAATGGATCATTATAGTATTATCATAAGTATATTATTTATTGCCATAATCATTTCAATCATGTGTCTTGAGTTAAGATACATCTGGAAGCTCAGAATTGATCCAAAAATTGCGCCGATAAAGAATAAATCTTATACTAAATTAACAACATTTAAAGCAGTGGCTGAATCACTACGTTCTCAGGGGCACGATACTACTGAAATAGATGTTTTACTATTTAGAGCAGAGAATGCTCATGGAATGAGGAAGTACGATGAGTGCTTAGGCTTGATAAATCGAATAAAAATCATATTGGCAATGAATCCAGAATGATGTAGGACTGAACTACCATATCATAAATGCTTTATCAGAATCGAATTGATTTTGAATTCTTTACACATTGTATTAAGTGATTATTATATTGCAAAATCGGCAGTTATCGAACTGATATCATCATACAAAGATATATGGAGCTAATTGTTTTAATATGGCTCGCCCCATGTTCCGCCGATATCGATGATTCTGATCAAGCTCGGAGGAAGTGTTATCACCGATAAGGCGAGTTATCTCACCTTCCGAGGAAATGTCCTTTCACGACTAGTTGATGAGATATTGTATTCAAAGAAAGATATTATACTCATCCACGGAGCAGGTTCATTTGGACATGTATTGGCATCTAAGCATAATATTCAAAATGGATATTCTAATAATATCCAGATTCCTGCAGTCGCTAAGATAATGGAAGATGTAAGAGACTTGAATTTACGAGTGACGAGAGTACTGAATGAAAGGGGACTCCCTAGCGCATCATTGCCTCCAAGCACAGTAGCTACATTAAAAAATGGGGAGCTTGATAGACTTGATATTGACTTATTTTACCATTATCTGCAGCTAGGTATATGCCCCGTAACTTTTGGTGATGTCGCACTTGATAGCGAGCGTGGATTTGGAATATGTTCCGGCGATCAGCTAATGGAAATATTGGCAAAGGAATTCCGCCCTGAACGCGTAATATTCGTATCTGATGTAGACGGCGTATTCACTGCTGATCCATCAAGCGATCCAGATGCAGCCTTAATGGGCACTGTAGACTGGGAGACATTGGAAAAATTACCGCGTACAACTCGATGTGCTGATGTCACAGGCAGCATCTTCAATAAGATCGAAACTATGTTGAGAATAGCCTCATGGGGAGGAGATGCTATTGTCCTCAATGGTAATATTCCAGGCAGACTTGAGTCAGCACTTCGAGGAGATGTTGTTAAAGGCACTCGTGTCAGGGGGAGTACGTTATGAAAGATATTGAAAAGCGAAAGGCCGATCATATTCATGTTAGTTTAAGCGAGAAGGTATATAGTGATCATAATTACTGGGATGATCTACACCTCATTCATGACTCTCTTCCTGAGATAGATCTTGAGGAGATAGATACCAGCATAGTATTGTTTGGAAAGAAATTATCTGCCCCCTTAATGGTAACTGCTATAACTGGCGGCTATCTCGAGGCAGAAAAAATAAATCACAACTTAGCAAAGGCGTGTGCTTCTTTGGGAATTGCTCTAGGAATCGGTAGCCAGCGTGCTGCTATAGAGAAGGGCGATCGTTCCAGTTATGAAGTAATACGTGATATGGGAATCCCTTTGGTAGTAGGTAATCTGGGCGCTCCTCAGTTAATACGACAGGCTAAGAAGGATGCATTTGGAGCGGATGCAGCTAGGCAGGCTCTCGATATGATAGGGGGAGATCTATTAGCGATACATCTCAACTACTTGCAGGAAGTAGCTCAGCCAGAAGGAGACACACGAGCTAGAGGATGCCTAGAAGCAATTCGGGAACTTGCCAGAGAAGTGCCATGCATCGTAAAGGAAACTGGTGCAGGAATCTCCAGAGAAACTGCAATGCGTCTGAGAGGGATTGGAGTGAGAGGATTTGATATTGCGGGGACTGGCGGCACATCATTCTCTAAAGTGGAGGCATATCGATCTCGCCAAATGGGCGACATAAGATGTGAATCCATCGGACAGACTTTTGGAGAATGGGGTATACCTGCACCAATATCATTACGCCTATCTCAGGTAGGACTCCCCATCATCGCTAGTGGTGGCATTGTCAACGGTCTTCATGCCACTAAGTGTATTGCAGCAGGAGCACAATGTGCCGGTCTTGCCAGAGCTGTCTTGAAGGATGCTATGGTATCAGCAGAGGCTGTAGAGGATCGTCTGCGAATAATAATAGACGAGTTAAGAGTCGGGATGTTCCTAACGGGATCGTCCACTATCAAACAACTATCTGAAAGAAGAGTCGTATATACTGGCCCTACTCGAGAATGGGGCCTTGAACTAGAGGTGATCTAGGATGGATATAGTAGCACAACTAGAAGTAAGGAGTAAGGGAGTTAATGAAGCAATCAAATCTTACTTGGAAGATGGGGAGAATCAGAAGCTGTTGCTAGCTGTACAGCACTACCCTTCCGCCGGTGGTAAGCGCTTACGACCTGTCTTGGCTGAAGTAGTAGCTCAAGCCATAGGTGGGGCAGGAGAGAAAGCCATTCCATTTGCTGCAGCTATCGAATTAATACATAACTTCACTCTAGTGCATGATGATGTGATGGATAATGATGACATGAGGCGAGGTCGTCCCAGTGTCCATGTACTATTCGACGAGCCAACGGCGATAATTGCCGGTGATGCTTTGTTCGCAAGAGCCTTTGAAGCATTGTCTGAAACAGACGTTCCTTCGGAATCTACTCGAAGATTATTGAAATTAACTGCTCATGCCGTATGGCTGATTGCAGAAGGCCAGCAAGAAGACATGGATTTTGAGCGAATTCCACATACTAAATTATCAATAGGTGATTACGAGCGGATGATATGGAAGAAGACTGCCGTATTGTTTGAATGTGCTGCTGAAGGTGGAGCTATCATTGCTAAGGGAACAGAAGAGCAGATAAGTGCCATGCGAGACTACGCTCGAAACTTAGGAGCTGGATTCCAGATATATGATGATATATTATCCTTACTTGGCGATGAAAAACTTACTGGCAAACCTGTGGGAAATGATATACGTAACGGCAAGAGGACGCTTATAGTCCTGCACGCACTCAAGGAACTAGAGTCGGACGATCCTGGAAGAAAAATACTATTATCAGCTCTAGGAAATGCAGATGCCACTCCAGATCAGCTTACAGAGGCCGTCCAAGTTCTGAAAGATTGTGGAAGCATAGACTTTGCTCGCGAAAAAGCACGTCGACATGCCATTCAAGGAAAGAAGTGTTTAGAAATACTAGAGCCAAGTGAGGAAAAGGATTTCTTAGTCGCTGCTATCGACTATGCAGTTGACAGAAATGTCTAACAAGATATTCCATTAGATGTTAATTGGAATTCAGCAGTCATACCTTCGGGGAGACTACGGTGCTTCATCAGCACCGCTCTCCGTCGGCCAGTCCCAGTCTTATCAATACGAACTATAATCTTAGCATTGTGATGGAGTGCATGACCTCCCAGCGCCTCGAAAGTACCTGTTTCAACATCAGTATATACTTGAGAGGTTACTACTACAGGTAATGCTTTTTCTCTAGCTACATTAGTAAGCTTGGCCGATTGGCCTGCTAAAGATCGACGCTCTCCTCGATCCTCCTCCCTTGATGTAAGCCGATAATGCATGCTGATGGAGTCGACTACCAGCATGCCTATATCTATATCACTCTGCGCCAATTTGATGGCTTTTTCTACCATCCTTTCTTGTTCATCAAAACTGCATATGTTGGAGAATAATATGTTTTTTACAATTGCGTCGAAGTCATCTCCAGCTATTTGCTTAAGACGTTCCATTGATACGCCTTCAGTATCAATGTAGATTACTTTTTTCCCATGGCGGGCGACTTCTACGGCGAGCAATAGGCATAGTGTAGTCTTTCCCGTTCCCGACTCCCCATATAGGAGTGATAGGCATCCGGCCTCTGTACCTCCTTCTAGCATAGCATCTATGGTGCCACAACCGAACGCTAATCTGACCATATCACAGCGGTAAGTACTGATTAGTCATAATCATTGCTCCAATTCATTTAGCTCATCTAGGGGAATCTCGTATATTCTAAATCGGAATATTACCACTGCACTGATTATTAATAATATGATCATGAGAGGAAGAGCAGAGTCGTAAGAGCCCGTAGTGGAGGCGATTGCTCCAAATAATATAGGGCCGAGTGCACCTACTCCGTTGGAGATGCCGTTGACTAAACCCGTTGCAGTACAAGTTAACCTAGACTTACAAGTTCCCTGTAACATAGTGAATACATTGGGCCCCATTACTGAGAGGAAGAAGAATACAACAGCCAGGGCCACTATAACTTCCAACTTCTCATGTGCCTGCGTCACAAAGATAAGGGATATGGCAGACATAGTGAGAAATGAAGCAGTTATGGCTGCCCGGTGTCCAGTACGATCACTTAGGTATGAGCCAATAGCTAGACCAGCAAAACTTCCTAGATATGGAAGGCTAGCTGCCCATATCAATTCCTCACTGCTAAATCCTCTTGCCATCATTAGAAATGTAGGTAGCCATAATGAAAGACCCCACCATACTTGAGTTTCAAGAATCTTAGCTATAATTAATGTTTTGAGCCCTTTTACCTTCATTGCAGCACGAAGATTTCCTATCGTTATCTTGAGGTTGGCTCTGATACTTTCATCTTCACATTCTATTGGACCCTCAGGCGTGTCTTGAAGATATTTCCATATAGGAATTAATAACACAAAACCTGCCACAGCTAATACGATGAACATGAAATTCCAACTAGTGGCCATTATTAGTGGAAGTAGCAGTAAAGGAGAGAGTAGATTAGAGAGACTGGTTGATGAATGATATAATGAATTCATTCGTGATCTCATTCTAGGAGGATACCATGCCTGGATTGCTCTACTAGCTGAGGGAAAAAGTGGACCTTGCGATAGTCCTAGGGACACTCTCAGCAGTACAAATGCTGCATAATACATACCTACTAGGCCAGTGAGGAGTGTGAAGATGGACCAGGTAGCTACAGCAATAATTATTCCCTTACGAGGTCCAAAGCAATCTAGCATGGGTCCAAGGAATATGTTGGATAATCCATAACCTATCAGAAACACTCCCAATAATAGGCCGCCTAATGAACCTGTCTGGGCAGTAGTCCAGTTGAAATCTTCAGCTATAAAGGGTATTGCGACAGATAGACACACTCTCACTAGATACCCTATTAGCACTGAAAGGAACAGAAGAATTGCAACTATGGCTGCATTTCGATTACGCCCCTTAGAGTGCATCGCTGAATAGTGTTCTACTATCTCATTTATCGTGTTTTCGGACCTAATGCTTAAATTTAGCATCTAAAATTGAGATAAGTGTCAATTGCATCCGAATAATATCTAATTCTAAATATTAAAAATTACTAATTGGATTGAGTTCTAGACAGCTATTAATTGACAAATTAGTCATACTATCTGCACCTACTCATCTTTTAATTAATAACTTTAAAAAGTAAAATCTACCAGTTTCTAAATTTAATTATATACCTTTGAAAAGGTTATCTATTCATTACCTATTGGCTATATTCATGGATATCATTAAGCGGGGAGCTGAGGCGGAGATTCGTAAAGGTAACTGGCTTGGCCGCGATGTCATTGTTAAAAGCAGAGTGCCTAAAACATATAGGTTACCTGAATTAGATCGTTCTCTTCGAAACACACGGACGAAAAATGAGGCACGACTTATTCGTGAAGCTCGAGAAGCTGGAGTCCCCACTCCAATCATATATTGTATCGATACCTCTAATGCAGAAATAGTAATGGAGTTCATCGATGGATCTAGAGTCAAAGATGAGCTAGAATTATCATCTCCACAGCTTAACTCATTATTAAAAGAGATGGGAAAATCTATTGCCTATCTACATCGCCAAGATATCGTACATGGAGATCTGACCACATCTAATATGATCGTGAAAGAAGATCGCATATGGTTCATTGATTTCTCGTTAGGATCTAAAGGTGCTTCGATTGAGGATATGGGAGTTGATCTTCATTTGCTAAAGGAAGCATTCCAATCAGCTCATCCAGAACTTCTCGACAAATTCCCACTTATACTTAAGTCATATATGGAGCATTTTGAACAAGGCAATAAGATAGTTCAGAAGGCTGAAGAAATTGGCCGCAGAGGAAGATACACATGAGATTGAAGATCATCACATCTAATCCCGGTAAAGTAAGAGAATTCCATCACGCCCTAGGCAGCCTTGGACTCGATATCGAACATGCTAATGAAAACTGTGATGAGATACAAGCTGATACACTAGAGGAAGTCGTATTGTCTTGTTTAGCACAACTGCGTTTCAGAGAATTAGGAGATTATGTATTGGATGACTCTGGCCTATTTATCAACGCTCTGGGAGGATTTCCAGGCGTTTATTCATCGTACATTTTCAGAACAATTGGCATGAATGGCATACTTAAGTTACTAGATAATATAAATGACCGCTCAGCTTATTTTGAATGCTGTATCGGATGCTCATTCCGGGGTGAAGAATTCGTAGTATGGGGACGATGTGATGGGAGTATCGGAATGCATCCTTCAGGAACTGATGGATTCGGTTTTGATCCCATATTTATTCCGTCTGACTATGATGAGACATTTGCCGAAATGTCCATAGATAAGAAGGAAGCTATCTCTCATCGGGGAAGAGCTATACGAGAACTAGCTATTGCATTGGAGGAGAAAATCTAATGGAACTTAAAGACAGGACTATCTTAGTTACGGGCTGTGCTGGATTTATCGCCAGTCACCTAGTGGAGGAGTTACTAAAGCGTGACAACCGAGTAGTGGGTATCGATAATCTATCTGCCGGGAAAAGAGAGTTTATGAAAGGGATTCTATCTGATCCTAATTTCCACTTCATAGAGGATGATTTGCTAACTATGGACCTCACATCCTCATTGAAGGATGTGGATATTTTGTGTCATTTTGCTGCTAATCCTGATGTACGTCTTGGTGCGAGTGATACTAAGGTACACTTTGATCAGAATATTATCGTAACTTACCGTTTATTGGAGGCAGGAAGAGAGAATGGGGTAAGAGATATATTATTCCCCTCAACATCTACAGTCTATGGTGAAACTGAGGTAATACCAACACCAGAAGATTATGGGCCCCTACTACCTATCTCCGTATATGGCGCATCTAAACTAGCATGCGAAGCTCTTATCGCTTCATACTGCCATTCTTTCCAACAAAACGCAGTTATGTATCGATTTGCCAACGTAGTTGGTCCAAGATCTACTCATAATGTTTTGCATGATTTTATAAGGAAATTACGTGAGAATTCATCATCCCTAGAGATTCTTGGGGCGGAGCCAGGCACCTCTAAGTCGTATGTCCATGTGAGCGATTGTGTCAATGGCATGATTGCCGGTGCCGAAGCAACTAAGGAGCAGGTGGAAATATTCAATATTGGCTCTCTGGATTGGATGACTGTTAAGGATATTGCCGATATTGTTACAGAAGAGATGAATCTAGAGCCAGAATATCAATGGACAGGAGGCGTAAGGGGTGGCCGAGGTTGGGTCGGTGACGTAAAGAAGATGCGCTTATCGATAGATAAGCTCACGTCGATCGGATGGGTGCCTGAAATGAATTCGAGGGAAGCGATCCGTCGTGCTGTACAAGAGATCTTAACTTAGAAGTGAAAAATAATTGTTTGTGTACTTCCAGTGGCATCCACGGTATGGAGGTACTTTGATTCTATAGCCCAGTCACGATCGATGGATGTATATCCGGAACGTGCTGGGATCCCGCCTGCATAGGGAAATCCAGTTGTATCAGTAACTAGCCAGTAGCCCGTGTCATCGACCAAATAAGCAGTTGGTAATTCACTGGCAGACATGCCATAATATGAGGCAATGGCTTCATTGGCTTCAATCATATGTTCTATCTGAGTTCCGATAAATACTGTAGAGAATGCATGTTCTTTGACGATATTGACACGAGCATTGCCCCCTAATGCGCCAATAATGCTCGCCATCAATATTGCATGATCTTCGCAATCTCCAGTTCTCAGTTTTAGCGTTTCCTCAGCACTCTGCCAATAATCTTCATTGGGAGGCTCCTCTACATATGGTATATTACTTCGTATCCATTCAAACACTTCTATTACATGTAATATATTATATTCGCCTTGATACTTTTCCTGGATTGATCTCGAGACATCCATACACACTTCAAAATTTACTAGAGAATTGACCTTGTTATATAGTGCCCTATTGTTAGTAGCGATTTTCATATCCATGGCGTTGAGTAAGGGAGAAATTTCAGCAATGTGCACTCCCGATTCATCATGTGATTTAGATTTTATGTTGCCTGAACTCGTCTTGATTTCGATCTGATATTCATGCTTGCCAAGAGTGCAGGGTGCATCAAATAACAGTAAACCAACAAGCGTATTTTCTTTTGGATGAACTACTACATTACAAGCGCGATGAGTAGAGGTTCCATCCTCCCATATTATGCCAAATTCACGAATGTGTAGAAGTTTGAAAGGATTATTATTCTCAATAGATAAGCGTAATGCACCCCCAGCTCCAGCATATATTGCTTCGGTTATACTCCATGACATCGATATGTTGATGGGAAATGTGCCCTCATTTATATCAGGTCTTTCAGAAATAATATCTTCTTTTATCATCTTAGGCGCAATTAGATCATCTGCTTCAAAGCCGATAGAGAAGTCGCATGCTGACCATACCACAGAAGGTACCACTATTATTATGGCGATGCTTATAGCAACAACTGTGGCGAGTTTTTTCATAGCGCCCGTAATAATACTTAGACATAATAAAAATATTAGGGAGGAAAAGAATAAGAACTAGAAGAATTGGAGAGGGTAAGCTTTATCTCAGAGATCGTATTAACCAGCCTTAGTAATTGGGTCTGTAGGGTAGCTTGGTCCATCCTTGGGGCTTTGGGAGCCTTAGACCCCGATTCAAATTCGGGCAGACCCACCACTACTTTTCAAAAATCACTTATCATTAATAACAGTAATTTGGTCATTCATTATCTGAACATATCCTGAGCATCCTTGAATCATCTACTAGCTAGGGATTTATTAGTAACATG
>JAAYTA010000039.1 GCA_012518185.1 Methanobacteriota archaeon | reverse complement strand
CGACACATGCCCAATACTAGCGATGCCGCATTGCCCACTTCATATACCATACTGCTTAATGGAACACTCTGAGGAAGTACCTTTCTCGCTTCCTTGGTATCAACGAGAATATTGGGCATAGTTACGATAATGCCAAGATTATTGGGAACATCCATGCGCAGTATTCGGAATGGATCATAAGACTTTACTATAGTGAACCCGCCTAAGATTGCGGGCCCCACATTATCAGCATGAAAACTACCTGACGTAATTTGTTCAGCCTTGGCGGCGCAGCGCACTAACTCTTCCATTGGCAAAGGAGAATCAAGAAGGAGATTGGCTACAAAAGCACCACCGGCAGCAGATGCACCTGAAGAACCTATTCCAGAATATGGCCTTATACCCTTCTTTATCCTTAATTCAATTCCAAAATCAGCATTACTACTCTCTAGAACAGCGAGTGCGGCTGCCCCTGCTGAATTTCGCGCCGGATCTCGCGTTATGCTTTCTGCTCCAGGACCCTCTATATCATCAATTATGACATTTCGCCCAGATATTATTCTAGCATCAATCACATCAAATGGCTCATCTAATGCGAGACCGAATACATCGAATCCTGAGCCAAGATTAGAAATGGTAGCTGGAGATGCTACCGTTACCTTATCATTCGTCATACCTGAACCCTTCGCCATCTGGATTATCGCAGCTTGGCCATTTCCGACTTATGTATTAATGTTTTGTACAAAGGGCATCATAATGTAATATAATATTAGATTTTATAATATATTTTCCAACATGTAGTGAACAATTAGCGAAATTTTCATAAGTGACGTTTCTAATTTGAGATCAATATGGTCAAGACGACTATTCTAGGTGCTCGTGGACAGGTTGAAAGTGTAGAGGCCGTCATAAATGTCCTTCGAAATCTGAATGATGGTGAAGGATTAGCGATGGATGCCGATATGATCTGCGGAAAGGATCATCTTGTATCAGCTGCATTACATGCTGTGAGAGCATTCGAGCGTGGAGATAATGTATCTAGCTCTATAGTACTGGAGACGCAATTATATGCCTCAGGAGAGCGGCAATTATCTAAGGCCTCCAAAAAAATGGGTATCAAAATAGGTACAGAACGGATTGCTCTAGTATTATTCAACATCGACGATCCCGATCCAGTATTGGATAGGCTAAGACTTACTCGCGACGATGAAGTTTTAGACGCATCGTTAAAGAAGGCGATGCGTTTCGGAATAACTTCTAGAGAACTTAAGGCCGTCTCTGAAGACATGATTGAAGATTTGATCCTAGAGCGTGTGGCATTTGTAGGGATGAATAAGTGAGCCTAATGATATTATAAATTACAAATCCAAAAGACATTTATTCAATTTTACTAAAACATGTTAATGCTTATGAATTGATCTGAGTCATGATTATTGAAGAAAAATATATCGTAATTATCGTTTATGATTGAGCCTACATTAACTAATCAATTCATGAGTTGGTCTAAAAATAAAAGATTAGAGTAAGGAGTTTCAGTATTATAATGGCATAAACTTGTAGCCATAATGGATGACACCAGCGTCGCCCTCGTCACTAACTTTTCGCAGAGTGGTGCGAACTTTCATGCCTATTGCTACATCATCAAGCTCAGCATCAATTATTTGGCCAGTTATGCGTACTCCCTCATCCATTTCCACAATGGCTATAACATAAGGCTTCTGCATTTCCATCTGCGAGGGTGCCTCATGAACTATAGAGAATGTGAGTACCTCTCCTTCACCCTTAAGTTTAAAGGGCTCCATCTTTCCTATTGATGCGCGATGACAGGTTGGACAGACAGATCGAGGTGGGAAATATACGCGCTCACACACGCCACATTTAGTCCCAATTAGATTATACCGGGAAGCATTTTCCCTCCAGAAACGTGCTACTGCCATTAGTTCACTCTCCCTAGTATTTGGACAACAACAGTCGCCCCTGTTCCACCTACATTCTGAGCTAGACCGATCTCAGCTCCAGTCACCTGGCGCTTATCCGCCTCGCCTCTAAGTTGATGTACCAGTTCAACCACCTGAGCTACTCCAGTAGCACCTATGGGATCTCCTCGAGCCTTGAGACCTCCAGATGTATTGATAGCTAACTTAGCTCCAAGCGTAGTCTGACCATCAGCAGTGGCCTCGCCGCCTTTCCCTTTCGGGAAGAATCCTAAGTCTTCTATAGCTAATATCTCAGATATCGTGTAAGAGTCATGTACTTCGGCTAGATTCACATCTTTTGGCTCCAGCTTAGCTATTTCGAAGGCTCGACGAGCTGCTACAGTAGTAGCATCAAAGCGACATGGTGAGGCACGATTTGCAAGAGAAAGCGTATCTGACGCCTGCGCTGAAGCAAGTACTTTGATTGGCGTATCCGTATACTTACGCGCCTTATCCATAGCGCACAGAACTACTGCTGCACCCCCATCTGATACGGGAGCACAGTCAAACATTCCTAGAGGCTCTGCCACGGGCGGAGATCTCAGTACTGATTCAAGCTTAATCTCTCTCTGGAATTGTGCTTTAGGATTCAGTGCACCGTGTTTATGATTCTTTACGGCTACCGATGCGATCTGATCCCTAGTAGTGCCGTATTCGTGCATGTGTCGCCTTGCAATCATCGCATGCAGCGCTGGGAAGGTAGCTCCAAATGAGGTCTCCCATTGCTGATCCGCGGCCATGGCCTGGATCTCAGTAGAGAGTACATCTCCCACATCAGTCATCTTTTCCGCTCCGCCCACCACTACAATATCCTGCATTCCTGAAGCTATAGCCATGACGCCTTGTCTGAATGCTAGACCACCTGATGCGCCGGCAGCTTCTACTCTAGTAGCAGGAATATGATCTCTAGTAAGTCCAGAATAATCGGCGATAAGTGCTCCAATGTGTTCCTGTTCAGTGAATTTACCAGCAGACATATTGCCAAGATATAGGGCGTCTATTTCGTCGCCCGACAGATTGGCATCATACACTGCCGCTAAACCTGCCTTAATACCTAAATCACGTAGGGACATATCCCAGAGTTCTCCAAATCTGGTATCACCTACTCCAATAATTGCGACATCTCTCATTCTACTGCCTCCTTCAACTTGATCTTATTCATATACTTGGCATAAGTGGCATAGTCGATGAACTTCTTCCTCTCGACCAATTCTTTGATAGTTGGGGCAGCTTCAAGACGCAGATCCTTAATAGCATCTGTAACGGTTATGTCGAAGGCATCTGAACCAGCACCTGAGCCATAAGCCACTGCAAAAATACGATCACCTGGTTCTGCAACATCAAGTATCGAGGCAAGGCCAAGTGGCACCGCTCCTGAATAAGTGTTACCGATGGATGGTGTTAGTAAGCCAGTTTCAATCTGTTGTTCATTGAATCCCAATTGTTTAGATACTCTCACTGGGAATTTACCATTGGGTTGATGGAATACAGCATGATCATAGTCAGATGGAGAAGTTTCCATGACATCTAGCAGCCTCTTAGCTGCTGCAGTTATATGCTTAAAGTACGCTGGCTCACCGGTAAATCTACCCCCATGAGATGGGTAGTCTTGACCCTCACGCCTCCAGAAATCAGGCGTATCTGTAGTGTAAGAAACAGTACGATTTATCTTTGCAATAATATCTTCCGAGCCCAGAAGGAAAGCGGCCCCACCTGCTGATGCTGAATATTCAAGTGCATCTCCAGGTGCTCCTTGAGATGTGTCGGCACCAATTGCCATTCCATATTTTATCATCCCTGAGCCGACAAGTCCTAGACAACATTGGATCGCTGCTGTTCCGGCCTTGCAGGCGAATTCAAAGTCAGCTGCAGTCATATTTGGAGAAGCTTCTATAGCTTCTGCCACTATGGATGAAGTTGGCTTGACAGCATAAGGATGTGATTCTGAACCAACATATATGGCCCCAATCTGCTTTGGATCGACGTTGCATCGTCGCAAAGAGCCGCGAGCTGCCTCCACGGAAATGGTAATAACGTCTTCATCTGGTCCCGGCACTGATTTGGAGAGAATATAGAGACCGCGACCCATTGATTCGCCGTCTGTTCCCCATACTTTTCCAATTTCCTGCGGAACGATGCGATAGCGCGGAATATATGCGCCGTAGCTAACGATTCCTACATCCATATTATCAACTCTAAGTTAATTTTCTGAGACGATCGATAATAGTACCGACCGGCATATCTATCTTAATCAAAGGGATTTTTTCTAATGAGGCCAATTTAAGAGCTAAAGCATCAACGTGTTCTGGCCGATGATAGCATACCATACTTGGTTTGAGAGGATGTGCACGTATAGCTACCATGGGCGAGCGTCCGAATTTTACACCTGTGAATATCAGTGCCCGTTCACTAGACCAGCCATATATTTTTAGATAATCAAACGAGCTCAAGGCAGTAATTGCCTTGATTGAATCAATTATAGTATATCCATGAATATGGCAATCTAATGGCACATGTGGAGTGAGGTTTTCTCCCTCCATCATTTCCATGAATTCATCCCCAGGAAGACTGGTGTTGAATTCACTGATACTTATGATGCAATCGTGTTTCTCTCCCATGTCATAACGCTTGAGAACCTCTCCGCCAGTATGTTCATCTAATTCAATGAGGCCATCGACAATTCGACGAACGATAGATATGCCGGGAGATTTTCGTCTCCCTGATTCATAATCGCTGATGACTGATGGTGAAAAATCAAGATGCCTGGCTAACTCTTGTTGAGATACGCTGAACTCTTCTCTCCATTTACGGATTGTCTTTCCCGCATCTGAAGATAAGGTTATTTCTCCGGCTATTTTTTCACGCAACTGGTCCCTCATCAGGCGGCGTGACGCAGAGATATATATTTATAAATGTCGAAATGCACAATCGACAATAAGCGTAATTACACTCCTCGATAATCCACTTCATAAGCTGAATATTATGCATATATGAATAATCTTCAAATTAATTTATTGAGACCTGTTTTGTGGCGATATAGTAATTGATCTTCGATAGCTATTTAATCAAAATATCCATTAGCTTCCGTTCGCAAGGGGCCGTGGGTTAGCTTGGTATACTAGGGCGTTCGGGACGCCTTGACTCCGGTTCAAATCCGGGCGGCCCCACCACTAAATAATTATTATTTAGAAATAATAATTTCTTAATTAGAGAAATAGATTAGGATTATAATTCTCAGTCGATAGTTGGATAGATTCTATTCAGTAAATTGATCAATATCTATATATGGAAAGATTAGTGATTTTTAACCTATGAGGCTCAGGGAGAAAGAGATTACCGATCGCGAGGAGATAGAGGAGTTATTGAAAGGTGAGAATGTATGTCACTTTGGTATGTGTGACGGTGCATTCCCATATGTTCTACCAACTAATTATGGATATGCAGATGGTCATATCTATATTCATTCTGCTAGAAAGGGTCGTAAGATCGAAGTCCTCAAGGAAAATAACCGTGTATGTTTTACTATAGATACAGGACGTGAATTAGTTCAGGGCCCTTTGGAGACTTCATGTAAATCTACTATCCGATTCAAGAGTGTGGTAGGTACTGGACGAGCTGTATTTGTGGAAGATATTGAGGAGAAGCGTAAGGCTATGGATATTATTATGGTACAAGTGTTCGGCAAGTCCGACTACAAATATGCAGAAGAAGGTTTGAAGAATATAGCTATCATTCGCGTAGATATTGATGCTATAACGGGCAAGAAAAATGGATATTAATATCTTATAGAATGATTCGCAATCATCTAAATATCTATTTTATGACCACTGGATAGTCGTTACTTAATAAATATAAGCTCATTTGAAAAAGAGAGTAAAATAATGGTACGTTATGCTATAGGCATCGATATTGGGCGAACTAATCTGCGCGCCGTTATGATGGATTCCAGGGGGAAAGTGATAGAGAGTATCAAGGAGCCTACCAATGTAAGTGGAGACTATGATAGTGTGGTCAAACAATCGGCTTCAGTCGCTAAACGCATTTCAGACAAT
>JAAYTA010000119.1 GCA_012518185.1 Methanobacteriota archaeon | reverse complement strand
GCTCCTAGCGTTTCTCTGGCAGATGCCGAGTTGTGCCTGCATGTTGGAGTTGCACTCATACGCTATCTTATTGGCATGCAGAAAAGCTAACTGTCAGCATTGTCCCTTACGTGCTGTTCTGCTGCAAGAATGTGAGCAGCGGAGACTGAACTATGGTATTCGCAATTGGTCAAGGCCAGCAGCTTCGGATCAGGGATGATACTGAGTTGGGCAGACGAGATGACAAGGCCCCGCTCATCGGTGCAGATCGGTGGTAAGCACAAATTCGACTTTCCCCCCGATGCCATCACGTGTTAACCCATGACCTTGATCTAGCAAATATCCGTTACCTAATCATCACCATGATCGCGAAGACTACTTCTACCCCCATGATATAGTCATGTGCGGCGAGTAGTTTGCCCATATCCAAGATGACCCTTGATGTATACGGTAATATCTGGGTGGAAGAGGCACTGATTGGGATGAGCTGAAGGAAGGAGGAATCCGCTTTCACAGGGTAGAACCCAGATCCTCCTACAAGATAGGCGAAGCAACTCTTCATCTCTTCATGGCCAACCACTATCAATATGGCAGCAAGAGCGCTCTCCTGTATATACTATTCAGAAAGACGGCGCTAGCCTGATCTACGGCAAATGACTCTGGCTTCTTCTTCGATATATGGACTCCACCAACGGCAATCCAGACGGTTGGGATAATCATAAGGGAGTAGAAGAGTTATCAAGGCCCAAGAAAGATGATCGAGAGGAAAATAGCCTCTAAGGAGACCATCTTCATCGCAACCTACCTCTCCTGCAACGGTGGACTGCTTCATGAAGAACTCGAAACAACTCTTGAGAGAGCTATAGGAGAATTTGCTAGCCCATAGAAGGGAAAATGGCCATTTCAAGTGTGAGACTATTGCAGGCAGTCTAGTTGCTTGAGCGAAAGAGGCCACCGTTAATGATCAAAGCGAGGAGGGAACCATTATGGGTGACTACCCATACACAACTGTGAACGGAAAGATAGTACCGTTGTTTAATAAGATTAGAGAGTCGGGTGTTCCCGCGAAAGTAGATAAGAAGTGGCTAGAGTCTGTTGGCTTCACAGCGAGCAACGACCATACATTGTTACGAGTAGTTAGGTACATTGGGTTTGTCGACAAATCAGGTACTCCAACTGAGATCTGGCATCAGTACAGAGGCACAGAGTACGCTCAAGTGCTTGGTGATGCCATTCGTAAGTCGTACGCTGGTCTCTTTGCCACGTACGCAAAGGCTCATCTGCGAACTGATAGTGATATCACGAACTTCATGATGGCGTCTAGCACTGCGAGTGAAAAGACTGTCTCACGTATGGTAGATACATTTCGGAAGCTCTGCTCTTTAGCACATTTTTCTGAGCTTAGCGGTGAAATTGAGTTAGCGGATGAAACCATCGCAAATACAGCAGCCGGAGAAGGGGTAGAAGGCGGTGGTGTGGGTAATGATGTGATGCCTTCCTTGCACATTGATGTGCAGATCCATATTTCACCCGATACGAGTCCTAAACAGATAGACAAGATATTCGAAAGCATGGCAAAGCATCTATATCAAGCAAGAAGTGATTGAACGTGAGAGAACTAGCTAACTGGGCTTTGGAAGCCAGTAAAGTAGTCCAAGCTAATGCCAATTCCTTTGCAGGAGTTCCTGATGAAGGGTACCGTTCCTATGGTGAGCAAGTGTTACCGAAGTCGCTTGTGAGGAATACACGGGGCTATATCGAGAAAACTGTGAACCAAATCAACGGATGCTATGAGAGGGGATGGTTTGACGCTTG
>JAAYTA010000120.1 GCA_012518185.1 Methanobacteriota archaeon | reverse complement strand
TCTCCTAGTTTTTTAGATAGGTTTATAAATATCAACAAAGAAAAGACGGATAAATTAATACCCGTCCTTTTTAGAGTCTATTAAGTTTTTAAGAAAATGTACTAAAGAACTAGAGCTCCATCAAATCCAATTACATATAATTATAACTGGTTTTCATAAGGAACGTAATCTTTTTCAACGAATGCTCCTATTCGTCGCATCCTTATGAAAAAATTACGGAAGGTTTCTCATCAATTTTCCTGCGGACTTTGTCCTTGTAAAATTGTGAGAACCGTTCAAATTTTGCCAGCTGAAGCCCTATCCCGATTTGATGAAATCAAATCGATGGAAGGACTGATACTTTAGTGAAAATTTGAACTACCATTCTATATAGGTTCCTGTCTCGCCTTTTAGACCGTCTAGCGCTTTTTCTAGGGATGTGATAAGAGCTTTTGCTCCATCTTTTGATTTTACAAATGATAGGGCTGCTTCTATTTTTGGCTTCATTGAGCCTTCTGCAAATTCACCGTCTGCTAGGTATTTTTCTGCTTCTTCTATTGTGAGCTTATCTAGCCATTCTTCGTTTTCTTCTCCAAAGTGGATGGCAACTTTTTCTACTGCTGTTAGGATTACTAGGGTGTCTGCTCCTACTAGCTCTGCAAGTTTTGCAGATGTGAAGTCTTTATCTATTACCGCATCTACTCCTATTAGTTTGCCGTCTTCTTTGATTACAGGGATGCCACCGCCACCTGCTGCTACTACGATACATCCATCGTTGTAGAGTTTTTCGACTGCATTTTTTTCTACTATGTCGATTGGTTTTGGACTTGGCACTACTCTTCTGTAGCCTCTGCCTGCGTCTTCTTTGAAGGTGAAGCCTTTTTCTTCTTGTTTTTTGGCTTCTTCTTCACTATAGAAGGATCCTATTGGTTTAGTTGGGTTTTGGAAGGCAGGATCTTTCCCATCCACTAAAACTTGAGTTACTAGAGATACTACAGTTTGATCCATTTCTCTTTTTGCAAGCTCATTTTCGATAGCATTTTGTAGGTGGTAGCCGATATAGCCTTGGCTCATAGCTCCACATTCTGCAAATGGCATTTCAGCTGTTTTTGCTTCTGACTTGCTTGCTGTATCCATTGCTAGGTTTATCATTCCTACTTGTGGGCCATTTCCGTGTGATATTATTACTTGGTTGCCTTCTGCTACTAAGTCTACGATTGATTTGGCAGTTTCTGCTACTGCTTTCTTCTGTTCTTCTGGATTATTTCCTAGGGCATTGCCACCTAAGGCGAGTACGATTTTCTTCATTGCTTCTCCTTAATAATTGTCTTTTAGTTGTTTAAGGCTCTGTCTACATTTCTGATAAAGTCTTGAACGTTTGTTACCATTGAAACAGCTGTTACTGTTCCCCTGTCTGATAGTTTGTTTACTGCGAATTCTTGGATGTCTATAGTGTACATATAAACAGGTCTTACTAGTCCGTCAAATACGTTGTAAGATGGGGTCATATTTCCTGTTGCTATTGTGTATAGGATAGCACTCATCATGATGAT
>JAAYTA010000009.1 GCA_012518185.1 Methanobacteriota archaeon | reverse complement strand
TTTGAAGAAGAATAAACCCTTTAATAAGCCGGGGTGGCTCAGCCTGGCGGAGCGACGGACTCATATGTCTCAGGCAACTTGCCTGAGTCGGAGAGATCCGTAGGTCGTGGGTTCAAATCCCATCCCCGGCACCTCTTTTATCGCATTAATATTCTAAAATAAGATATTCTACATCAATTTCGCATACAGATTAAATAAGTCATCTACTCTTTAATAACTGGCGATATTCTGAGAATCCTAATATATACGGGTAAAGGCGGAGTTGGTAAGACATCAGTAGCAGCGGCAACCGCACTCCGCGCTGCCAGAATGGGCTATAAGACTATGTTAATGTCTACTGATGCTGCACATTCTGTATCTGATTCTTTGGAAATCCCCCTTTCGGGAAAGATCACTAAAATAAGTGAGAATTTAGATGCTATGGAAGTAGACATGCTCTATGAATTAGAGACCCGATGGAAAGAGATACAGCGATATGTAACTAATTTTATGCTATCTCAAGGGATGGATGGAATAACCTCAAAAGAAATGGCCGTTATGCCCGGTATGGAACTAATGTCAGCATTATTCTATCTAGAAGACTTTTACAATAACAATGCTTATGATCTGATAGTTATGGACACTGCACCTACTGGTGAAACTCTACGATTATTGAGTTTCCCAGAAGTCTCTGAATGGTACAGTGAGAGGATGTATAAAGTTCTAAAGAATATGCTAAAGCTTGCTAGGATGACTGTCGGCAGGATGGTTGATATGCCCCTACCATCAGATGAACTACTCCGCGATCTAGAGGATCTTGCAGCTCGAATGCGACGAGTGAGGGATATACTCACCGATCCAGAAATAACCTCTATACGACTTGTGGTAAATCCAGAGAAAATGGTCATAAATGAGACCAAGCGAGCGTTCACATATTTTTGCCTATATGGGCTTATTGTAGATGGTCTAATTGTCAATAGATTATATCCTGATGATGCTGATGATTATTTTAAGGATAAGCTAGAGGAACAGGATAAGTATATGGAAGTGATTAAAGAATCATTCAGCCCCCTTGAGATTATGACATCATTCCAACAACCTGTAGAATTAGTAGGCATTGAGTCACTGGAAAAGTTAGGGGACATGTTATTTGGAGATGTCGATCCTACAGTGCCTCTCTCTTTAGATAAGCCATTGGATATATTTACCGAGGATAAATTCGATGTAATTTCAATAAAATTACCCTTTATAATGAAGGAAGAGGTAAATCTGTTCAAGACATCTGATAGCCTGTTAGTAGAAGTTGGACAATATCGTCGCTCTATCACATTGCCTGTGACATTAGCTAATAAGGAACCATTCAAAGCAGAGTTTAGAGACAACAGACTATTGATAAAATTCAGGGAGGAGGAAGGAGATGACAGAACGAGAGCAAGCTGATATTTCCAGTATCTGTGAAGAAGAATTTGAAGACCTCAGGGCCCGGAAGATAAAAGCTGATGCGATGAAGATGTCTGAAGCATTATTCAGCAAAGAAACTAGAGACCATTTAATACGTGCAGGCACTGAAATAGTATTAGCTATTGATGCTATGCTGCCTCGTGACTTAATATCTCCTGATGTGAAGAAACATTACTTAAGTGCGAAACGTGAGTCAATCTTACTTGTAAGGGCAATTTTAGATGCAAAGTTAGGTCTCGTCGAGGATCTCCAGAAGCCGGTGGAAAAAGATAAAGATGAGATAGAGCCCGGCCTCAAGAAGATTGAATTAGATTAATCATTGCGTTGGGTCTCTCACAAATAATTCACGACATTCTGAACATAATAAGCTACCTCGACCACTCGCTCCTCCAGTCTGTCTAAGATCATATGAATAATTCTCGCAATTCTCGCAATATCCTGCCATAGACACAGGTCCTCTTTCAAAATCTACTGGAGCTGATAGACTTCTCCACTCTCTGGTCAATTCGATGAGCGAAGGCGATAATCGAGTAATGTCGTTCTCAGTTATCATTCCTACCAACTGATCCCCGACTACTACGGGCAACCGCCTCATCCGAAGTCTCCCCATTTTTCTTCCTGCATCAGCTACACTATCCTTTGGACCTATTGTCACAACTGGACAACTCATAATATCGCCTGCCCTAACTGTAGTAGGCACGATATTCTCAGCCACAATTTTTTCTACAAAATCGCGCTCGGTGACTATACCTACTGGGCGGTTATCCTCAATTATTATGACACTGCCTACTTTCCAGGATTTCATAAGAATGCCTATATCTCTTGCTGTAAGGTTAGGAGAACCAACGACTGGCACTCTGGTCATAATATCTTCCACGTATATGTCCCGTACACGCTCCGTGGCCATATATGACCAATGATA
>JAAYTA010000008.1 GCA_012518185.1 Methanobacteriota archaeon | reverse complement strand
GATTTACTAGTAATCTTATAATAGATTATCAAATTAGATAATTCTAACAAGTATTATATGTGTATAGTGACAAAGTAATATTGGGTGGGTCGGGGAGACTCCCTCTTCCGATGTTGCATTGGATGACACCCCCTCAATCGACCCCGCTCTCCACCCTCATAGTTGATAACGATTCTTTGATTTCTTCTTTTTATTCCCAATCTTCAAGTGCTGAATGTTTATCAAATCAATATGATGCCGTTAGGACGAAGCTTCTTTGCCAGGCCCTCATTGCAAGTAGCACCGGACTTGCTAGGGTGCATGTTGGTACACTATACTTCAGAAGGAGTACTTTCTGGAATAATAGTGGAGACAGAATCATATGGCGGAATAAATGATCCTGCATCTCATGCCTTTAAGGGTAAACGCACAGCCCGGAATGAGGTTATGTGGGGACCCGCTGGCCATGCGTATATCTATCTTATTTATGGCATACATCTATGCTTTAATGTAGTCACTGGCCAGGATGGTGATCCACAAGGCGTCTTCATCCGAGCAGTGGAGCCTCGACTTGGTATGAAGATTATGGCCAGGGAGAGGAACATATCATTAGACAGAAATAACATACGTAAGCTTGCAAATGGTCCATCCAAGCTATGCACTGCATTTTGCATAACTAAGGACATGTATGGAACTGATGTGACTAGTGCTCCACTTTTTTTCACGGCGGGAGAAGATGTGGATATAGTCACTTCGGACCGCATAGGCATAGATTATGCAGGCAATGGAGCTAACTGGCCATGGCGATTCTTAGTAAAAGATAGTCCCTATATCAGTCGGAAAGCATGACTCATGAAATAATCTGAACCTCTTATCAGTATTTTCCACTTTATCTAAATAAATTTTTGACATGGCATTTAGTAAGCACGTCTTCCCGGCCAAAATATAATTAGATGTCCTGACAAGAAGATATCGGGAACGATAATGGTAAACGCAGAGAACAGTATAAATCGTCTGATCGGCGAATGGCGAGCCAATATGACTTTCAATATGGAAGATGGCAGTATTGCCAAAGGCCGGGGAACAGCTATAGGGCGCTCAATTGCGCTTGGTAGAGGAGTCCAATTCGTACTAAAAGGAAATATGGAGGGGATAGGTTCATACGAAGAGAATAATCTTGTTGCATACGATCCAGAAGAAGATACCATCTGTTTGTTTACTGTCACATCATTGGGAATTGTACAATCCCGCATTGGACGATACGATAGTGGTGACACATTAATGATGAGATGGAATGGTCGTATTGATGGCAGATCCACAGAAAGAGAGATTACGGTATCATTAACATCTGATGACTCATTCACTATACGTCAAGTGGATCACATTGACGGAAATGTATCCATGGTAGGGGAATATCATTATCAAAGAAGTGGGAAAAAAGTATTGGAAGAGCCAGTACCTACATTTGCTTGATCTA
This sequence comes from Methanobacteriota archaeon, assembly GCA_012518185.1. Taxonomy (GTDB): domain Archaea; phylum Thermoplasmatota; class Thermoplasmata; order Methanomassiliicoccales; family Methanomassiliicoccaceae; genus DTU008. The sequence goes on along the minus strand of JAAYTA010000008.1, from coordinate 2,172 downwards.
ACTACACTTAGCGCCTATGATGAGATGCCTGAGCAATAATTAACATGCGTGAGCCTTAAGTGCTTGTAGCTACCAATTATATCTCATGAACGGACGCGAACGCCTCATCGCCTCACTCATGTTGGAAGAGGTAGATCGTGTACCTGTAGTATCTCACCTACAGGCTGCGACGGTAGACCTTATGGAAATAACGGGATGTTATTGGCCCGAAGCTAATCAAGATGCCAGTCAGATGGCTACACTAGCCTTAGCAGCCAACCGAGTTGCTGGACTAGAGAGCGTAAAAGTTCCATTCGATGTAGCACTCGATCCGACTGCTTTTGGAGCAGGCATTGGAAATGAAGCCATCGATCGCCTGCCATCGGTTCTAGAGCCAGTAATATATTCGGCAGATGATGTTGATAAACTGGAAATACCGAATCCTTACACAGACGGTCGAGTTCCAATTGCACTGGAAGCACTTCAAATTCTAGACAGCATGAGCTTAACTATACCAATTTTTGGCGGCATTATAGCACCATTCATGTTAGCTGGGCAGATACGTGGGGAAGAAAATGCTATCATGGATACTGTCCTGGATCCAGACATGATGAAAAAATTACTATCCAAATGCACAGAGTGGGCCATACTATATGTTGAGGCACAGTCTAAGGCAGGCGTAGATGTAATTTCACTCATAGATGCCACTGCGTCTGGCACCATATTATCTCCAGAGATGTATGAAGAACTTGCATTACCATTTCAACGCAAGATTATAAACGTTGCTCACTCAATGGATCTGCCGGTTATACTCCATATATGTGGCGATACAATGGCAAATTTTGAAATGATGATATCTACTGGTGCTGATGGGATAAGTGTAGATCAAGTAATGGATATGAATTGGGTGAAAGGACAAACGACTGGGAAATGTGCAGCAGTTGGTAATGTTTCTCCAACTACTACGCTGTTATTTCATACTCCCGAAGATGTTGAGCGATCATGTCGGACTATCATTGATGCAGGGACTGATATATTAGCTCCTGGATGTGGGATTGCACCTAGAACTCCGCTAGCAAATATGCAAGCGATGGCTCGATCAATATTATGATGTCAGGTAATATCTATATTAATATTTTATATGTAGAGAATCTGATAAGATGATTCATGTGCTGCATGTCGACGACGATGATCTGTTCTTAGAACTTACAAGGGCATTTCTAGAAGATTATGGAGACTTACAAGTAGATATCGCAAATTCAGGATCGACAGCACTTAACATGATGTTAGATAGACATTATGATGCCATTATCTCCGATTATAGTATGCCATATATGGATGGCCTAGATTTACTCAAAAGAGTCAGAAAAAGAAATACTGAGATACCATTTATATTATTCACAGGCCGAGAACGTGAAGAAGTAGTGATTGAAGCTTGTAATGCTGGGGCCACTTTCTACTTACGCAAAGGAGTTGATGTCAAGGAACAATTTTTTGAACTGCATCATGTGATTGGACAATCAGTAGCGAAATTCAGAGCGGAAGAGTATGTAAAGATGACGAAACAACATGATCGCATGACTATGGACCTTGCCAAGATTGCTAAATGGGAACTTGACATATCTCTAGGAATACTTCGTTTTGATGATATCTTCTATGAATTATATGGCACTGATGCAAAAAGAGAAGGCGGCTATTTATGGACTGGAGAAGATTATTTTAGAGAATTTGTGCACCCAGATGATATGGATAAAGTAATTCAATTCACTGCTTCTGGCCATGAAAAAATTCCTGGAGATAGCTATCTACAAATTGAACACCGCATAATTCGACGGGATGGTGAGGTTCGCCACCTTCTGGTTCGGGTTAGTAAGATGATGGATAAGAATGGTAATGCTGTGAAACTTACAGGTATAAGCATGGATATTACTGATGCTAAAAACTAGTCTGGAAAATGTAGCAATATACTTTTGTGTTAGGGAAGCTATGCCGTGGTCGTGAGCCTCACAACATTATTGAAATACCATGTCTTAAAAGAAGACATCCAGAACGTGAATCGTAATCTAGGAGTACGTGTATCTGGAACTAAAGCTGAATTAATTGAGATATTATTAGTAGAGACAGACAGATCTCCTAAAGGGACTCTGCGTCTATTTACTAAGCCGATACTACAGGATATCTGCCGTAAGCTTG
>JAAYTA010000038.1 GCA_012518185.1 Methanobacteriota archaeon | reverse complement strand
CTCATAAAATCGACCAATTAGAGAGAGCAAAGCATTACCAGTAGTTTATGCTTTCGAGAGATAATAAAAAGGGAATGGCCGTAAGACGGCCATAAATTGTTTGAGATGCTTAAGCCTTCTTCTGCTCGAAGAGGCCTTCAGCGGCTGCAATAGTCTGAACGGCGAGATATTCCTCAATCCAGACATCATTACACTTAGGGCATATGACAGCAGGTCCTGTCCTTGTCACACCTAAGTAAGTCATATCAGCAGAGCCGACTTCAGCCGTTTCATTGCATTCTTTGCAAACCCACTCAGTTAGATCTGGTTCATCGGTGGTCTTTATAGGATCGCCGAGCACCATTCGATGAGAGTAGGTTGATTGTACCTCACCATCATCATTGTACAGAGCGTACATGGTGACCTCACCGATGCGCTTCTTGGCAAGGTTGATTCCATTCTTGACGAGTTTTCTGTTAGAGGACTCGGCAGTGTTTATAACATCGACGATGTCGGCCTCTTTTAGTCCCCTCTTGCCCATGATTTCCTTTACATTGTCGGAGAACTTTGCATCCATTTTTCTCACCTCACCATTTTCCATACGTTCCAAAGTCCGTCGCTGCCTGAGTCATCGCGAGGATGTTGGCGGGCAGAGTATATGGCGGGCATTCACAAGCAGCACCAAGGATGTATCCCCTTGGAGCGTCCCTTCCGCCTATTAGTTGTTTGGCCGACTGATCATAGACTGCCTTGGGGTTGGGGTTGATTAACAATTTGGTATCAACTGTTCCCATACAGGTAGCCTTGTTTCCAAACTCCTCGACGAGAAGATCGGAGGGGAACACATCTTTTCCTTTATAGCCAATGTGGAATACCGTGAATGGAGACCATATTAAGTTGTGGAACTCCTTATAAGCTGTCTCCTGATTTCCACAGCAGTGATAGAATATCTGCGGACCGGCTCCTCCCCTGAAGCCTTGATCGATATATTGTCTCATGTACTTGACAGAGAACTCGCGGACGGCTTCATCGGAGAATATGTCATTGTTTGCCAAAACCGAGGCAATTACGACCATTGCGCTACCATAGTCCTTGGCAGTGCAAATAGCTCCATTGGTAGCAGTCTGTGTGAATTTGTCCAGTAACGTGTGGGCAGCATCAGGTTCAGTGAATGTCCACATGATGAAGTTCTCAACACCGCATAGAGCGGCAGCCTCTCCAACGGGGTCAAAACCGTAAGAGATAGGCACAAATGTCTGAGGTATGTGCTTCTGAACATATTCATAGAGTCTCTGATACTGAGGATAAGTCACTCCCTTCCTCAAGTCTTCTTCAGAAGGAACTTCAAGGTTATCAACATCCTCAAGTGTCTGGACAGGTTCACTGTCTGGAACTGGAGGTAGAGTGTCCTTCTGTACCATCTTAACTCCCATATCGGCGAGCCATGGTGACGCATAGAACCAGTGAGTTACTGGTAATAGGTCATAGAGCTGGTATATGTATGCTAAGCAGTGTGTACCAAGCTCAGGCTTTTCATAGAAATCTCTGATAGTGTATCCACAAGCAACCGCAGCATGCGCTAGCATGACTGGGTCTACATCTATCCTGTCGTATTTTTCGCCGACGAAGGGGTTCGCAAAGCGCTTGTTGGCATGTCCATGCCACTCCATATTGTATGGTGGAAATAGCTCTTCGTAGCCCATATGATCTCCAGAAATATGAGAGGTTTGTAAATATTTAAGAGTTATGACTCAATTGTGGTAACATTGTTGCAAAACGATCTTTTATCGACTACTAATATGAAACATTATAACTATTCCTTAACAATTGTCGCAATATAATTGCAATATATTATCACATATCGAAGATTTTATACTGTAGGCATGAATTATTCCTATATAATACTAGAGATTATTGGAGATTGTTGGAAAGCCGGCATTTGACCATGCTGTCATTCCCCCTAATAAATTTATAGGTTTTCTCCCATATTTTTCGAGGATACTTGCTGCCAGGCTGCCACGAGTTCCTGTACTACATAATATTACGATATTTAGATCCACTGGAATTTCATTGATGCGATTCACAATATGGCCGACGAATATATGATGCGCCATTTCAGTGCGAAAACTCTTCCATTCCTTATCCATTCGAATATCTAAGAAGAATAAATCTTTGTTCTCTATATCAAGAGAAGATGCAGATATTATAGGAAATGAAGATGAGGGGAGAGTGGCCTTAAACCATTCTTCAATTCCTCCATCCATGTATCCATATATATCATCGTATCCTGTTCTGATAAGGGCACGAACTGCTGAATCTAATTGATCTGGACTATCTACTACCAATAGTATTGGGCAATCATAAGGAATAATCCATCCGCCATAATGAGATAAGATTTCTAAAGGGATACTTAAAGAACCAGTAACATGAGCAGCAGCATAAGATGATGGAGAACGTATATCGACAATAGTTAAATGATGTCGATGACTTTGGACATCATGCACGGGGATTGGTGGTGTGATAGGCAGATGTCCTAGGATGGGTTGCCCATTTAAGTTGATATCTTCCATTTTTTCGAAGTAATGTGGCTTCTCTAATACCTCATCTCGCTTCAATGTGATAAATTCATCTTTTCCGCTTACTTGGAGAAAAAGGTTCTGCCGCCTCTCAATACCTATAGTACTATCTTCTCTGTCAGCAATATTGCTGCCACATGCAGAGCCTGCTCCATGTGCAGGTAAAATAATCACTCCATCTCCAAGCGGCATTAAGTTATTGAAAAGTGAGTCATACTGCATCGCAGACATCTCATCTAGCTTATTATTTCCATATAAGTCAGTGCGGCCAACTCCGCCAACAAATAAGGTATCCCCAGTGAATACTGCCACAACTTCTGATCCCATCTCTCGGTCTATAACAGCGTAGCACATACTTTCCAGAGTATGCCCCGGCGTAGAGATCGCTCGAATAGTTATTGATCCTATATCTATCTCTTGACCATCGACAATAATTTCTCCATATCTAAAGTCAAATGTGCCATGTAGGATCCTTGCATTAGTTAAGGAGTGGAGCTCCATCGATCCGGTGACGTAGTCTTCATTTCTATGCGTCTCTAAAATATGAGTGATAGTTAATTTATTCTCCTTAGCAATGTTTAAATAAATTTCACAGTCCCTTCTAGGATCTATTACCACTGCGCTCCCTTTCGAACCGATAATATACGACAGATGAGCAAGTCCTTCCGACTTTATTTTCTTTAATAGCACAATATTGTTCTCCGTCAATCATATGGAACGATTGGGAGAGTATGGATGATTTCATTGTGATATTTTTTAGATCTACCATGATTATTGCCTATGAAGGAACGCCATACTCTAGTATCTCCACACAGCCGCCCATCATCCCACTATTGATTGCATAGTCATAATTAATTAAGTTTATTGAAGTGCAATATCAAGAGGTTATCTTGAGACCTATAACTCCAGCTACTATCAGAACCATGCAAAGTAGCCGTCCTATGTCTCTTGGCTCTCCCAGGAACAAAAGTCCTATAATTACAGTTCCTGCCGCCCCTATGCCTGTCCATACAGCATAGGCAGTACCTATCGGAAGCTCCTTAACTGCTTCAAACAAAAAATAGAAGCTCAATATAAATGAAATAATTGTAAATATAGTGGGCACTAACTTCGAGAATCCATCAGATAATTTGAGTCCTACTGCCCAGCCGATCTCGAAGACTGCTGCGACGATGAGTATGGGCCACGACATGATTTGCCTCATGTCTACTACTTGATTAAATTTTGCTATGTGGTGAGATTAATCAGTTGATGTTGGGCTAAGTAATCGAGATGTTGGAAGTTGGACTATTATGATTAAATAAATGCTCTGATCGTAGTATTATCTCTGATCTCAGCGAGGTTATGATTAGCGAGTATTTAATTCGTAATTACTAGTCTTTGCTGAATTTACTAAGTTGGAAGTAGATTGTATGATAGAGTTGGTGCCGCTCCATTACTATATGCATGTTCCCACTGAAATTGGATATCAACGTGCTAGATAGATATCCCAATACTCTCATCAATAGTATGCATTGGCGTAATCTCTATTTGAGGAGGTTCTACTGTATGAATAGAGTAGATTATCTGATGTAATAGATATTACTTCTTTCGGAAGTCTTTGCCAATCTTGTAAGCATCCGCTATCTTATTTCCTACAGAATAATAAGGGCCGCCGAGCATTGCATAAATTAGTGGATCGAGTTTCTTGATATCGGGATTTCCATCCACTATACAATTCTCATCTACGTATGATTCTTTTACCTCACCTACTATCATCTCAGTATTACCAAAATCAACGATCTTATGCAGACTGCATTCTGCACTAAGTGGGCATTCTTCAGCCATAGGGGCACTGCCTAAGGTTCCATAAAATGAAGTAAATATTTCCGATTTATCACGTTCATGTCCAGATACTAGGCCGCAATAATCTAATGCCATAGCTGATGTAGTTCCTGGCAAATTAATGCTGAATGTGCCATTCTCTCTCGCCCCCTCCATAGTTTTTCTTCCCTTGCCTAATACCAATCCTAACATTGGTGGATCATTACCTATTACTGTCACCCAAGCTACTGCACAATAATTAGGTTTTCCTCCCACATTAGCGCCCATCGCTACGATCGGTAATACAAATCTAGGTAATTTAGGTCCTAATTTGATTTTTTCCATGATATCAGTGGGTTATTAATGATCTAATGTCTTTTAACTTCTTCTCATTATGACTTGTTTATTGATGATTTCGTTATATCTTCACGATTATGTATGAATAGGCAGGATATATGACGTAGCTATTCGAGATGCATTGCCCTAAGTTTAAGTACATACTCTCTTTTTGGCGAAAGGAACATGTCGTCGGATTCCTCGTTAACTTTCCCACAGATCGATGCTGATGAATGCAAAGGATGCGGGCGATGCATAGTCGCCTGCCCACACAATCTTCTACACTTTGCTGCCCAGCCTAATCGCAAAGGATTCATTCCTGTAGAATACATCGGAGAAGGTTGCACTGGCTGTGCAATCTGCTTCTACAACTGCCCAGAGCCATATGCTATTGCGATTTTAGATCAAAGGGGAGATAGCATATGAGGAAGTTTATTAGAGGCAATGAAGCGGTGATAATCGGAGCATTATCAGCGGGCTGTGAGGCATATTATGGCTATCCCATAACGCCTGCCAGTGAGATTGCCCATGCTGCTGCTGAATATTTTCCAGTATTGGGAAAAGAATTCCTGCAGGCAGAGTGTGAAACAGGGGCAATAAATATGATATATGGTGCTGCCTCCACCGGCAAATTGGTTATGACAGCATCTTCAGGCCCTGGCATCAGTTTAATGCAAGAAGGATTATCATACCTTGCTGGATCTCAGCTACCAGCAGTGATCGTAAATGTAATGCGTACTGGCCCCGGACTGGGAAATATTGGTCCAGAACAAGCTGATTATAATCAGGCAGTGAAGGGTGGTGGACACGGCAATTATCGTAACATAGTCCTAGCCCCTGCATCAGTGCAAGAAATGTGCGATCTTACAATAAGAGCTTTTGAGTTAGCCTTCCAATATCGTAACCCTGCTATTGTGTTGGCCGATGCCGTTCTAGGACAGATGATGGAGTCGCTGCACATACCAGATAAGGTGATGGAAAGCCCTTGTACTGATTCATGGGCGGTTCGTGGAGATTCATGCACTAGAAACAATCTAATAACTTCAATTTATTTAGATCCAGATCGACATGAGCAGCACAATCAAATGCTGCAGGATAAGTATGAAAATATGCAGAAAGAAGCTTCTGCAATGACTTATCGAATCAAAGATGCAGAAATTATCTTGACAGGATACGGATCTAGTGCTAGGATCGCTCGCTCGGCTGTTGACGCTCTTAGAGAAGAAGGTATTAGAGCAGGATTGTTCCGCCCCATCACGCTATCTCCATTTCCGATCCAGCAGCTCAACTCTGCTGCCATGGGTCGTAATGTGCTAGTGGTTGAGATGTCTAACGGGCAATATCGTAATGATATATTATTACATTTGGAGCGTGCAAAGGACACTAAAGTAGAATTAATCAATCGTATGGGAGGAAATCTAGTGCGAGTAGATGATGTCATCACTGCTGCAAGAAATATCGTGGGGGTGAAGGCATGAACAAAAAAGCTACAGGATTCTACGAGTCATTTGATCGTAAAGATGGAAGTCGCACTACTACATATTGTGCAGGGTGCGGGCATGGGATCGTACAGAAACTAATAGCGGAGGCTATCGCTGACATGGAATTGCAGGACGATACTGTGTTTATATCTCCAGTAGGATGTGCTGCATTCTGCTATTATTATTTTGATTGCGGTAATGTTGCCGCACCTCACGGGCGTGCATCTGCAGTGGCTACAGGCATATCCAGATCGATTCCTGGCAAAGTAGTCATAGCATATCAGGGCGATGGAGACTTAGGAGCAATAGGATTTAATAATGCATTCCAGGCTGCCAATCGAGGCGATGGTTTCGCATGCTTCTTCATCAATAATTCGTTATATGCTATGACTGGTGGACAAATGGCTCCTACCACTGTAGCTGGCCAGAAGACAACCACTACACCATACGGTCGTGATGTTAGCAGAGATGGATATCCTCTCAGAGTATGTGAAGTATTTGCACAGCTGGAAGCACCTACATACATAGCAAGAGTTTCAGTGGCAGATACTAAACGCATCATGCAGGCTAAAAAGGCAGTGCGGAGAGCTATTGAGATTCAAAGAGATGGAAAAGGATTTGCATTCGTGGAGGTCCTATCACCTTGCCCGACTAATTGGCGTATGGACTCTATCGAATCAGCGAGATACTGTACTGATGTCATGGAAAAGACATTTCCGTTGGGCTGTTATCGAGATCGATCCTCCGAGGCAGAAATAATACAACCGCGTAAAGCAACTACTACACTTAGGGATCTTTTAGGAAGCAGTACAGTAGTTGAATCCGTGGTTGATGCATCGTTTCCAACCATAGGTATGAAGTTTTCTGGTTTTGGAGGACAGGGGGTGCTCTCTCTTGGATTGGTAATAGCAGAAGCAGCCGGACGTGCTGGACGGTTCGTATCATGGTTTCCTTCATACGGGCCAGAGCAGCGTGGTGGAGCAGCTTCCTGCTCAGTCGTCATGAGCGGTCAAGAAATAGGCAGCCCTACTGTCGACGCTCCAGATATATTAGTGGCAATGAATCAACCTTCACTAGAGAGATTCGCGCCAAATGTTAGATCTGGTGGGGCTGTGATCTATGATCCTTCTATTCCAGTGGAATTTAAGCCACCCACAGGCGTACGTATGTTGCCCTTTCCAGCAATAGAGGTTGCCAAGAATGCAGGCGTACCTAAGGCAGTTAATACTGCATTTCTGGGAGCGCTATCTGCTCATGATTTACTACCCATTGATGATGATCATTTGCTATCTGCCCTGGCAGATAGCTTCGCTGCAAAACCGCATCTAGTTGAGAAAAACATAGAGGTATTCAAAGCAGCTCGCCAAACGGTTTGGGAAGATAAGGTCGAGATGGGAAGATAAGATGTGTCTCATTTGATAGTAGAGGGATGGAATGAATATTTCGGAAAAACTCGGCACTCGTGTAAAGCTATATCGCGAAAAACTTGGACTCTCCATTGAAGAATTAGCAAAAAATGCTGGAGTAGACTCAGCTCTAGTTTCCAATATCGAAGAGGGTAATACTTATCCCTCTATCAATGTCTTGGTTAAATTATCTAGATCATTAGGTCAGCGCCTAGGGACTTTCACCGATGATCAGTTTAGAGAAGATCCTGTTATTGTGCGCATGGATGAGCGCCATGAAGATACATTACCTCATCGGGGAATGAATCCTAATGGATATCATTATTATTTACTAGGAAAGGGAAAAACAGATCGCCACATGGATCCTTTTTTCATAAAGATAGAGCCATCAGAAGATGTGGAGCTTTCTTCTCATGAGGGGGAAGAATTTATAATCGTCGTATCAGGGGAGATAGTCCTAAGATACGGGCAAAACAAATATCATCTAAAAGAGGGCGATAGCGTTTACTACAACTCAGTGGTTCCCCACCATGTTGGAGCTGCCAATGATTCTACTGCCTCGATCTACGCTGTCGTATACATGCCAGCATGAGGGATCATAATATGAGGAGAGAAATTGTACGAGAAGCTACGTTAGGGCAGCTTTTAGATGAGGCAGTGAAAAAAGCCCCTAATAATGAAGCAGTAGTATACGCTGATCGCGACTATAGAGAGACTTGGCAGGAATTTTCAGACACTGTCGATAGGGTTGCTAAAGGCCTAATGGCCATTGGTGTAAAGAAAGGCGAAAAAGTAGCTATATGGGCAACTAATGTGCCGCATTGGGTTACATTGCAATTTGCAGTGGCACGGATAGGGGCCATCCTTGTTACTGTCAATACTAATTACAAGATATCTGAAATAGAATATATATTAAAGCAATCAGAGTCAGAAAGTATATTCATAATTGATGGTTATAGGGATACAGATTATGTTAATATTCTCTATGAACTCGTACCTGAACTGAGATCTCAACCTCGCGATCGCCTCCATCCTGAGAAATTCCCCCACCTTAGAAGAGTTATATTCTTAGGTCCAGAAAAGCATCGTGGCATGTACTCTATGAATGAAGTCATGTCTATGGCTGCACAGACTACTCATCAAGAATACGTAGCACGGCAGAATTCCATATTGCCTCATGATGTAGTAATGATGCAATATACTTCTGGTACAACTGGATTCCCTAAAGGCGTTATGCTAACTCATTGTAATATTGGAAACAATGGATACTGGATAGGAGTAAATGAAAATCTAAGTCCAGATGATCGTGTGTGTTTCCCAGTCCCATTATTCCATTGTTTTGGTTGCGTATTAGCTGTAATGGCATGTGTCAATCATGCATCGACGATGGTCATTTTAGAGAAGTATGATCCAGTCAATGTCATGATGTCTGTTGAATTTGAGAGAGCTACCGCATTGTATGGCGTACCTACCATGTTTATCAATATACTCAATCACCCATTATTCGATAAATTCGACTTCTCTACATTGCGAACTGGAATTATGGCTGGATCGCCCTGCCCTGTAAAGACTATGGAGGAATGCGTAGAGCGTATGAATATGAGGGAAGTGACTATTGTCTTTGGCCTTACTGAAACTTCACCCGGCATGACTCAAACTCGCTATGATGAGCCATCTCTAGAGAGAAAGTGTTCCACTGTAGGCAAAGCATTGCCTGGAGTTGAGGTTGCTATAATCGATCCTAACACTGGAAAGCATTTGGGGCCAGGCGAGCATGGCGAAATATGCTGCCGCGGATATAATGTCATGAAGGGATATTACAACATGCCGGAGGAGACTGCAGAAGTGATCGATGAAGATGGCTGGCTGCATTCCGGAGACATAGGCATGGTAGATAAAGATGGATATTACAAAATCACCGGACGATTGAAAGACATGATAATTCGGGGCGGAGAAAATATTTATCCTAAAGAAGTGGAAGATTTCATCCATCGCATCGAAGGCATTAGTGATGTCCAAGTGATAGGTGTACCCTCCAAAAAATATGGGGAGCAGCCTGGAGCATTTATCATACTTGAACCAGGCGTAAATATGATGACTGAGGATGTACAAGATTATTGCCGCGGGAAAATTGCATGGTATAAAATACCTAAATATGTAGCGTTTGTGGACGAATATCCACTCACTGCTAGCGGTAAAGTTATGAAATACAAACTCCGAGAGATGGCTGCTCAGATGTGGCCAGACGCATGAATGATGCGACTACCGAAACGTATTAGTGATACTTTGCCTTCGAGGAGTATATGCCTTATCTGAATGCTGGTAAAGTCCGCATCCATTACCATACGTTCGGCGAAGGTGAACCTATCGTCTTCATACCAGGACTTTGTGGAGATCTATATAACTGGAGAAGAATGGTCCCAATGCTAGAGGACCGCTATCACATCGTACTAATGGATAATCGAGGCTCGGGCCTTACAGAGGCGCCTGATATGCAATTTAACATGGGCGATATGGCTGATGATGTCTCTGACCTTATGAGCGGCCTAGGATTTTCTAGATATCATGTCTTGGGATGGTCTATGGGAGGTAATGTGGCACAAGAACTTGCCATACGACATCCTAATGAAGTGATTTCTCTAATACTTATGTCGACATATACCAGACGCCCCGATCGCTCTAGCTATGCTATCGATGCCATGCTCAACTCAGTTGCAGAAGGAGCTAGTATCCATAACTTCATGCAGATGATGAATACATGGTGCCTAACTCAATCTCACTATGCAGGGAGGAGGCTAATACCTAAGCGACTTAGAGAAGGTGATGAAGTCAAAATGTTCCAAGGATTTATACGCCAGAAAAGAGCGTTGGATGACTTCGATAGTTCACATTATGTACATCTCATAAGATGTCCTACCCTAGTTATCCATGGCGAAGAGGATATAATGGTGCCTCATCACATGGGAATAGATCTAGCTGGAAGAATACTCGATAATGAAATTGTAATAATTCCAAATGCTGGCCATATCATACCTCCTGAGAATTGTTCCTCATATATCAGAGCATTTTTGGCCAGACATTCTGTAGAAATTTCTAATGCTTCATCCGAGCAGGCAACGTCATTAGCTAGAGATTGAAATTTACAACCGATATAGATCATCTAGATAGAGTTATAGATTATAGTATATCATTTCAATACGAGTACTATGAGTAGTATTGATGATTCATATCAGGACTTATTATCGCTAGCCAAACGCCTTGCTGTATTACGTTCTGCAGGAGGCATACTTCATTGGGATCTTGAAACCAAAATGCCAGCGCGAGGCATAGAACAAAGGGCTGAAGAATTGGCCCTCTTAAACGTATTAGCGCATCAGATATTGATTGATAAGAAGACGGGAAAGTTGCTCAGTACCCTAACCAAAGAACGAACACTAGCTTCGATGGGAGAAGTTGAGAAGCGTAATGTCTTTCTCATGAAGAGGACCTATGATGAAGAAGTCGCACTGCCTGAGAGATTAGTAGAGGCGCTCACTAAACAGTCTGCCATAACTGTAGATCAATGGAAAAAAGCCAGGGCGGCGAGAGATTTTTCAATATATCGTTCAGAGCTTGAAAAAATGTTCGAGCTCCGCAAAGAATCAGCGACCATATTGAAAGATGTAAAAAATGTCAGTAGTAATTACGATGCCTTATTAGATCTATATGAGCCAGGCATGTCAAGCGATAAGATCTCCTCAGTATTCAATGGGATGCGTGAAGGATTGACCAGTATCATTGAACGTGTTACTTCTTCAGATAATCAGCCAGATCGCACAATACTTAGCCGTCGTCTTTCGGTTGAAAAACAACGCGATATTAGTAAGATGGCAATGTCTTTTATTGATTATAAATTCAGAGGTCCAGATGCATCTGGAAGATTGGATGAGACTGAGCATCCCTTCACTGTTGGACATTATAATGATGTCCGTATCACTACACATTACCATGAGGAACGATTTATGTCAAGCCTCTTCAGCGTGCTCCATGAAGGAGGTCATGCACTTTATGAGCAATCCCTTCCGCACGATTGGATTTACCAGCCGATAGGAAATCCATGTAGTTATGGAATCCATGAATCTCAAAGTAGATTCGTTGAAAATATTATTGGCCGCAGTCCAGAGTTTCTAAGCTACATACTGCCTCATCTAAAATCTATGACAGGAATACTCGATGACGTAAGCGAGAATGAATTCATCTTAGCAGTAAATGCAGTGGCGCCATCTAAGATCAGGATTGAAGCCGATGAGGTCACATATGGACTTCATATTATCATCCGATTCGAATTAGAGAAGGAAATAATGGCAGATAAGTTATCCGTAAGCGAGCTGCCTCAAGCATGGAATGAAAAATATCAAGAATACCTTGGAGTTGACGTCCAAAATGATAGTGAGGGCGTCATGCAAGATACGCATTGGGCAGGAGGATCTATCGGATATTTTCCATCATATGCATTGGGTAATCTTTATGGCGGAATGTTCTTAAGAAAAATGGAGCAAGATATACCCGAATGGAGAAATTCGATATCCAGAGGTGATTATGAACCAGTACGATCTTGGTTAGCAAACAATATACATTCGAAAGGAAATATGTACGATCCAGCTGATCTAATAGAAGTAGTGACTGGAAAGTCGCTAGAAGTCGATCCATTCATCGACTATCTTAATGAGAAAATTGAAGCTATTTATGACAATTGATGTTCTTATGAACACTAGGATTAAAGAGGCTTTACCGCTTACCTGATTTCATGTCTCCTGCCAATGATAAAAACCTAGAAGCAAGAATGATCTCTGCTGCTCTCCCCTTATTCGCAGAGAAGGGTATGAAAGTTACCGCAGAGGATATTGCTAATCGGTCGGGGCTCGATACCTCGTTAATAAAAGACCGATTTGAAGATCCAGTAGATATTCTTCATCATGCTTACAGGCTCGGACAAAAAGATATGGAGAGGTTATTTCGAACACCAATCGATGGAACACTGGAAGAATACATAGGCGTCTTATTCGATGGTATGATGCTGAATATCAAACATTTCGGGCCTCAGACCTATCTAGGAGTTGTATATCGAGCTACTGAAGATAAAGTTCTTCTTGAAGTGGTTAAGCGACAATCTGTGACGTTAAATTTCGCAGTCAAAGCATTCCTTATGGACATGGTTAGTAATTCTATCATTGAAAGCGTTGAAGGAGTGGAGAGAGTGAATCAGGAGCTAGTAGCAACTTTCGTAGAGCATCTTGCAAAGTTGCTAGAGGGAATGGAACTTTCAGATGTTAGGAAAGCATGGATTAAGCAAGCATCTATTATGTTCATACCTGGAGCCAAAACTACACCTTCCTCTGCACTCGGATAAGAGTAATTAACGAATTCACGTCTCATCATGAGACGGATTTTTATTTATATAAAGTATCATTAAAGCTAGATTACATTTTAATAAAATTGTGCTTTACACAAATAATGATTTTGAGAACATCTGTTTCGCTTAATAAGATCCTATATGGATGTGGGATGGAGACACAATGTGTCAATCATATTCATCAAATTATACATTATATCAGAGCAGATTGGATATTTCGCTACAACATGTGACATTAATTACTTATTATTAATAAAAAGAAGAAAAAAAGTTTGGAAGAGATTATTGCTCATCTCTCTCGCTCTTCAGTCTAGTCCTTTGCAGTCGGCCTGGTGCCCACCATGCCCACTTTCCCATAACTACTACTGCTGCCGGGACAATATATGTCCTTACTATCATGGCATCGAACAATACTGCTAGTAATAAAGCGAAGCCAAACTGTTGCAACATAGTATTGCTGGATATCATTATGGTACCGAAAGCACCTGCCATAATCAGAGCTAACGCAGTAATAATTCCTCCAGTCCAATCGACTGCATCTACTACTGCATCCTTTATATCCTTGCCCTTGTGAACTTCTTCCCTGATACGAGTTAGAATGAACACATTATAATCCATTCCTATACCCATTAAGATTACGAATAGGACTAATGGAACCATCCAGAGTATTGGAACACCTAGCCACACTCCAAACACTAGCCATGTTAGAGCAAAAGCCCACGTAATACTCATAGCTATAGAGACTACAGCGAAGGCAGGTAGTAGCACTGAGCCGAGCACGAGAAGTAGAATTATAAAAATACCTACAATTACTGTAGCTTCTATGGCTCTGAATTGTTGATTTGTTGTCAGACTCAGGTCATAATTAGTCGCTGTAGTTCCACCGACAAGTATCTCAGAGGACTCCAATAAGGGTAACTCTGCCTTGGCCTCAGCAATGTGTTCCCTCAATTCTGGGATGAAATTGACTGAATCAGCAGACATTGGTTGATCTTTGAGGATCACAGTTAAGAGCAGTGTCTTACCATCTTCCCCGACATCTATTTCTGAAACAGATTGAACCATGTCATGATTGACTATGACTTCCCTCAGCTCATTTACCTGTGCTAGGTAGGCATCATCAACCTGATCTCCAGTGATGATTATCTGGGTAGGCATGATTGTGCCCGCTCCAAAGTCATCGGCCATAGCATTCATGCCCTGTATGCTCTCTGGCTCTCCCATGCTGCCTATGAAGTCGAAGCTAGTGTCGGCAGTCACGAATAAGTAAGTCGTTGGTATGGATACTAGTATGGCAACTATCAGTATAGTCTTGGCATGTTTGACTGAGAATTTAGCAGCTCGGTGGAAATAGCCTGGCTTATCATCAGATCTAGCTTCCATGGCACGAGCAGCGTATTTTTCCCATCTCTTTCCAGTATTAGGCCAGAAAATCCTGTTGCCTAATAATAAAAGCACAGATGGAACTAATGTGATCGCTATCAACATAGCAACTAGTATTCCTAGACCTAGTACCAATCCTAATATCTTTACCATTGGGAAAGACGATATTGCCATGGCGAAAAATGCTATAATAACGACGATGCCACTAGTGGCTACAGATTCACCTGCCCAGGTAACTGAGGCATGCACTGCTTCCTTGCGATCCTTCCCTCTTATTCTCTCCTCTCGGTATCGGCTAACTATGAAGATTGCATAGTCAGTACCAACTGCCATTAGTATGGAGAAGAGTAACGTTGTCACCATGACATTAACAGGCGCTACTAATACACCAATAGCAAACATCAGTGCCTGGCTGATGCCCATGGCAACTCCTATCGCACCTAGAGGCAGGAACTGAGCGATGACTGAGCGGAAAAGTATGCCCATTAGAACGAATATGATTATGATGGTGATCGGCTCGATTAATGCCATATCAGCATCTGAGCTAGCTCTCATATCTTCTGAGATGGCCGCTTCTCCGGTGACATAAATATCAGAGGG
>JAAYTA010000037.1 GCA_012518185.1 Methanobacteriota archaeon | reverse complement strand
CATACTACTACTGTAAAATATCAAGGACGCAACAATCAGAGCTACTCAAAAATATGTGCTCCGACAAGGAATGATATATTCATAGGCGATATTTCTCAGGAATACATACCAGTGTATCAAACTGATTATCTTCTTGCTGGAAGGGATCAAAAAGTAATATTTGCCTCCGATGGAGCTCTGCCTATCTGCATAATGAGCGATACTACTGCAACTTGTCCACTAGGTCGATCGCATGCTAAGAGTGGTAGATCACTTTGTAATGAATGCGGCCTCGTCACATGCACTAAATCATCTATATTTAAGAGAAGACGTCATGCTCTCCAGTGTGAAATTTGTGGCATGACACTCTGCCCGTATTGTGCATCTTATGTGAGAAAATTACTATTCTTTAAGAGAGTAGTTTGTGATACTTGCAGTAATAACTTTTCAGGAAAGCGAGTGAAAAAGTTAATCCGTCAAGATAAATGAGGAGTATAATAAATTAGTAAAATAGTTTAGAATAATATTGATATAAATATCAGTATTTCAAAAGAGAGAATATTCTCTTAACGCAGCATGCCTAAATATAGATAATTGAAATGTATGATATTTCCTAAGGATTGATTCTCCATTCTAGGATTCTGCACAGGAAATGAAGGGGGCGATTGAGAGCTTTCAAGGAACTGGTGATCGTCCAAGCTCATTCAAAGTTGCCAGATATGTTCTGCGACGGGTTTCATAGCCTTCTTTACTCTTCCCATAGGGGACATATTCTGACACTTTCCACCCCTCAAAAGCCATCGTTTCCTTAGTTTCATCAGCTAGTCCTTTGAGAAATGCATATTCGAGGAAGTCGCGATCTGGTATTCGATTCTTGATCCATTCCAATAAATCAGGATCATGAGTGCCGATGCAAAATGGCATATCCCATCCAATTGCCTGTTCTGCTGCATCCTTAAATGCCTCTTGAATCATAATGAAATCCGATAGATTACCAGTATAAGCACCCTTAACCAGACGGATCTTGACCCCAGCATCCATCATCGTATCTATATCTTTACTAGTTCGATACAAATATGCTTGTAGAGCGACAGTTACTGGCAGGCCAGAACTAGCGCAATTCTCTGCCATGAACAATGTAAGATCATTCATTCGCTGCCCTTCCATATCTAACTCAAATGTTATTCCGAGTTGAGCAGCTTTTTCACATATTTCTTGTGTTAACTTCACAGTTAGATCTCTATTTAGAGTGCCTCCCAATGTAGACGGCTTAACCGAAATGGATGCATTTAATCCAAGGCGGGAAATATCGTCAAGAAGGGAAAGATAATCCACCTGGGCGGCCTTCGCTTTGGCCTCCTCTCGATTGTATCTCCCCAAAATATCTATGATACAGGCTATCTCATGTTCGTTTTGTTTTTGGCACCATTTGATGGCGGCGCTCCGATCAGGAAGTACCCATCTATTTGGCATATGCATACCTAGTCATCTAGTGGATTGACATAGATAGAGGTCAGGCTAATAATATCTTTATGTTTTTGAAGCGAGGATTCCTGGTCCTCTCAGCTGCAACTACCTGAGCTTCATTGAATAATTTAACATCGATTATGGGAGAGTGTTTTCCTCTAACTATAACTCCATCCCATCTTCGATATCCAGCATAAGTTGGATTTTGTAATACATATCGCACCGAGTAAAGTGACCATTTGCGACCTCTGCGAGTTCTTATACTGCGATCGTTAAGAGAATTTGCAATAGCGGACATGCTTTCACCCTCACAATACTTGTTGAAAAGTTCCCTCACTATTTTGGCTTCGTCGTCGACGATTATGAAGTCGCCCCCCTCGGAACGGTATCCATAGGGCGGATAGGATCCAAGCATACCTCCCATTTCAGCCTTTTGAGCCATTCCTGAATATGTCCTTTCTCCGATCTGTTCACTCTCTAATTGAGCGATCCGTTGAATGATATCTACGACAAATCGACCCATAGCTGATGATGTATCCAGCTCTTCTTGCATGGAGGTAAATTCCTTGCCCCATTTCTCCAGATTTTCCATCATTATCATGAAGTTTTTGGAGTTGCGATGGATACGATCCATCTTCATTACCAATATAGCATCCCAGCTGTCTCTTTCTTCCATCATTCGCTGGTAGGCAGGCCTACGGGCCGATCTACCACTATATCCATCGTCTATGTATCTATTAGCAACCTCCCAACCTTGGGCCTCACAATACGCCTCTAATCGCTCCATTTGAGCATCTAATGAGTAGCCTTCCTCAGCTTGATCATCGGTAGAAACTCGAGTGTAGATAGCAACCCTATACATTCGATACCTCCAGCCGACGATGGGGCGGAGCGCATTGAGGATCGCGTCTTCTAAGTTCCATCATTTCTTGAATTGTGTTGAATAATTTTGGAGTAACTAATGCCTCATGTCCGATTTGAAATACTATATCATCCCAGACAACGAATCCCGCATACAATGGATTTCGAAGGATGTTGCTAATGGTTTGTTTCATCCATACTCTACCCTTCTTGGTGGATAATTCCTGATCATTGAGAGCTTTTGCTATATCAGCTAAAGATCGACCGCAATAATATGCGCGATAAACATATTCAATTACCTCTGCTTCATCTTCTATAGTAATTAACTGTCCATTAACAATATCATAACCATATGGTATGCCAGATCCTAAGTATCCAGATGCTTTCTTAGCCTTCTGCGTCATTCCAACTTTCACTCTTTCTCCTATCTGCTCACTCTCTAGTTGAGCAATTCTTTGGATAGTATCCATGACGAAGCGGCCCATAGCAGTAGTAGTGTCAAATTTCTCCTGCATTGAGTTAAACTGTTTCTTCCATGCATTGAGGCGATCCATCATGGTTGCAAAATTTTGAGAATTTCGATGAATACGATCCATCTTCAATACGAGTAAAACATCCCAATTATCTCGCTCTTCCATCATCCTTTGGTATTCAGGCCGATCGACATTTCTTCCTGAAAAACCATCATCGATGAATTCTCCACTGACAGTCCATCCCTTGGCCTTACAATATGCATTCAAGCGCTTGAGCTGATCCTGAATACTGAATCCTTCACGAGCTTGATCTTCAGTAGAAACACGCGCATAAATAGCGGCGCGCAAGATATCCCTCCGACATAATATTTTTAAATGTGCAGATTGAAGTATTCGTTTGCATCCCATGAAGGGGATTAATTTAGATCGATAAGAGCCTTGTCAGAAGGGTGTTTTAGGTGATTGCTTAAAATCATTAGTTAGTTACTATATCAACAATAATTATATATCTTTAATCTTCTAGTAGCGTTTAAGAAGTTGGCGACCATGGCTGAATATCGCATGGATGAGAACTTTGAAGATAGAGTGGCAGAGCTTCGTCAGAAGTTTGGCAGCCTTCTCGACGATCAAGTTCTCCACCGAATTGCCAGAGAAGAAAGAGGTAATAATATGGCTCCCAAGAAGATCGCCGATATAGGGGATAGAGAGGAAGTATCCGTAGTAGTCAAGGTTGTTCGTATCAACGAGACCAAGACATTCCAGAAAAGAACTGGGGGAGAGGGAAGAGTTAGAAACATCAACGTAGAGGATGAGACTGGAACTTGCCGCCTCACTCTATGGGATGATGATGTAAGTCTCCCCGAAGATATGAATATTGAAATTGGTACTCAGCTGAAGCTTACTGATTGCTATACCAAACATACCGATTTTGGCCTTGACATCTCCAAAGGCAGAAAAGGTAAAATTGAACTAGAGTAAATAGTAAAGCTAATCACTTTACTCTCTTTTTTATTATCATTCAATATTTTATCACTTGTAATCTATATTAATGTAAATAATATAGAATTTCTCTAACTATTTTTGACATATTATCTGTGCATTTATCAGTTTAATAAAAAAGGAAAGAGATTAAAGGGGTTTTCTCACATTTAGTGAGTTTACATCATGCCGGGCATTCCGCCCAT
>JAAYTA010000036.1 GCA_012518185.1 Methanobacteriota archaeon | reverse complement strand
TGCTCACACTGTGTGTAATACTGGATCTAATAGCTGGCCTCACTATAGATCACAAATTAGAGAGTTTGGTTGCATTACCAGCATTATTAGTATTGATACCTCCTTTCCTAGAAGATGCAAACGCCCTGGGCGGAATACTTACCTCTAGATTCTCAACACTACTACACATGGGCCAGATGGAGCCAGTTGGCATTCCAGGCGCAGTTGCAAGGGAAAATTTTGCAATAATCTATATATTTACATTTTATGTATTCATATTAGTTGGTGTATCGAGTTACGCAGTTGCTTGGTTCATGAGACTAAATTCCCCCCCGTTATGGGATATGATTATCTTGACATTAGTCGCTGGATTGATGACTGTGACGGTTCTCAATCTTATTGCATATTATGTAGCAATCGTAACATATCGGCTGAATCTTGATCCGGATGACCACTCAATTCCTATTACTTCTTCAGCAGTAGATATGATAGGATCATTCGCCCTCATAGGTACTATCTTAATCATGGGATTAGGTTGACGTAAATTTATGACTAAAACGCGTGAGTTTTACGGCACTATGATTAAAAGAAGACGATAACCTTTTACCCCTTAGCCTATTTGGGTTGTTAGTGAGTGTGTATGATAGATAGGACGATCATAATCGAATTACTTGAGCAATACGACTTAGATGATGTAAAAATAGGCGTCATAGGCTCTCACTCTGCATTAGATGCATGCGATGGTGCAGTAGAAGAGGGATTCCGCACGTTGGCAGTATGTCAGAAAGGTAGAGACTCAGCCTACTCTCGATACTTTAAGGCATATCGAGACACCTCAGGTAATCTTCGCAGAGGAATGGTAGATGAAGTCATGATCCTCCCCCGATTTAAGGATGTGATGAGTCAGGAATGTATGGGAAGTCTTCGTTCACAGAACGTGCTCTTTATTCCTAATCGCTCTTTCACGTCTTATGTATCTATGGATGCCGTAGAGAATGATTTCATGGTTCCTCTTATCGGCTCTCGCAATCTACTACGTAGCGAGGACCGAGGTGGTCCGAAAGACTATTATTGGTTATTGGAAAAGGCCAACTTACCGATTCCTCGTAAAATTGTGAATCCTGAAGATATTGATTCACTAAGTATAGTTAAATTACATCATGCCAAGAAAGAGTTAGAACGTGGATTCTTCACCTGCTCATCCTATAAAGAGTACGAAGAGAAGGCAGAAGCATTGATAGAGCAAGGTGTCATCGATCAAGAGTGTTTAGACGGAGCCCGAATGGAGGAATATATCATAGGCCCAGTATTTAATCTAGACTTCTTCTACTCTCCACTGGAAGAGGAGGGAGAGAAGGTGGAGTTACTGGGCGTAGATTGGAGATTCGAAAGCTCGCTAGATGGACACGTTAGGCTCCCAGCTCCACAGCAGATGACCCTTAATGAAGATCAGCAGATCCCTGAGTATACAGTATGTGGTCACAATTCTGCAACCATTCGAGAATCCTTGCTAGAAAGTGCATTCAAATTAGCCGAGAAATTCGTAACGGCTGCAAAGGAGCATTTCTCTCCAGGAATCATAGGTCCATTCTGCTTACAAACCTGCGTTGACAAAGATCTGAACTTCTACATTTACGATGTAGCACCCCGCATCGGTGGAGGGACTAATGTGCACATGAACGTTGGCCATGCATATGGGAATTCCCTATGGAGAACTAATGTTTCTACTGGGCGCAGGTTAGCTATGGAAGTCCGACGAGCCATAGATGAAGATCGTCTAGAGGAGATTATTACTTGAGACCTCATGTGGCGCTTAGTTAATTCTGATTTAAAAGATGCGGCTTATACCACTGCAGCAGATGAGGCGATCCTCATGAAGAGAGTGGATGAGTCCGCACCTAACACTCTTCATTTATATCGTCGCGAAAAGCCAACCGTATCTCTCGGATATTTTCAGAAAGTTGAAAAGTGTATCGATCCTGCCATTATTAGCGATGAGGGCATAATATTGGTTCGACGCATGTCGGGAGGCAGTGCAATCTATTCTGATCGGGGACAGATCACATATAGTTTAATCACTAGTGAGCAGGAACTTCCTGGCACTATAATAGAAGTATTTGAACGAATAAGTAACGCATTAGTAGATGCATTATTGGCGTTTGGAATAGATGCCAAATATAGCCCACCAAATGATATTTTAGTCAATGGTCGGAAGATTTCAGGTAGTGCGCAAATAAGACGATTGGGCTGTATAGCTCAGCATGGGACGATCCTTGTAGATACTAACTTAGAGCTTATGAACAGAGTGCTACTGACTCCCAAGAGATCTACAGCATCTATGACTACTATGTCATTAGAACTTGGTAAGGCACCATCTATAAATGACGTTAATAGAACAATAGTAGATAGTTTTCAGGAAAATTTCAGAATCTCACTAACTAGAGAAGAATTCAAAGAAGATGAGTTACAACTGATTACTCACCTTATGAAAACAAAATACTGTAATGAACAATACACATTCATGAGATGATTTTTCATATATCACTTAAATCTAGATATGCAATTTTGCGATCCTCTGCTAAGAAGTTTAGCTTTTTATGTAAGAGTAGTGAAGAAATATTATCTGGAGATATAGATGAGTGTATTACGTTAGCTCCTTTCTTCTTTCCCTCTTCGGCCAATCGGCGCATGAGTAGATACCCTATTCCCATGCGACGAAATTCAGGATCTACTCCCATATTCTCCACCCATACTGCCTTCTCTATGCCGCTAATCCAAGGAATTATTTGGGCGAATATGAATCCGACAACCTTATTACTCTCCTTGGCCACAAAAGATAGTCCAGCATCTCGATAGTGGGAGAATGAGCCACTAGCAGATGCCCCAAGTTTTTGCCTGACTTCCTGATCAAAGTCTTCCCAATTTTGCTCCATAATAGTTTCTACATACTCACGAATACATGCTAATTCAAGCATGCGTACAGATACACGATCTTCATCAGTAAGAGGAATTATTTCCATTACATCTCCTCCGGAGCTATAAGTCCAAGTGTATTAAGTGCATTAGCTAATACAATTCTAGTCGCATCAACTAATATGAGACGGGCATCTTTCATATCTCCACCTTTGATCACTGGCATATATGTATAGAATTGATTGAATGCTGAAGCCACATCATGACAATATACTGGTAAAAGATGTATGCGCGCTTTCTCTCCTGCATCCTCAATGATCGATGGGAATTTTGCTAGCTCTTTTATCAATCTTACCTCATAATCATTCTTAAGTACCGAGAGATCGGTCAAATGATCGAAATCGCCTGCTCTGCGCAGAATACTACATGCTCTGGCATGAGCATATTGTACAAACGGTGCCGAATTTCCCTCAAAGTTTAGTGCCTCATCCCACTTAAACGTGAGTTGTTTCTCAGGCTGAACGCGAACAATATTATAACGAACAGCACCACGGCCTAGATCACGCGCAATTTCCTTCATCTTCTCCTCGGATAGGTCATCACGCCGCTTTCGTACTTCTTCCATAGCTCGTTCTTCTGCTTCTTCAATTAAATCATCTAAGTATACTACTACACCCTTACGAGTGGACATTCGCCCTTCTGGTAATGAAACAAAAGAATAGAATATGCATTCTGGTGCTCGGTCTTTTCCTAGAAACATTAAAGCATTGGCTAGCTGAGCTTGGCCTAGTTTTTGATCTTCACCTAAAATATTGATAATGCGGTCGGCGCGTTCGAACTTATCTAGATGATATGCGATATCTCGAGTAGTATATAGTGTGGTTCCATCGGCCCGAGTGAAAAAGAACTTCGTACCGCGTCCATGAATACCACAACCTTCGAGGTCCAGATACATTGCACCTTCTTCCTCACGACATACTGCACACTTACTAAGTTCGTCAACGACCTGTCGAGCTGAACCATCTTTTATAAAGTCCGATTCCCAAGTGAAGTTGTCGATATGTACGTTTATCATATCCAAGCTTTCTACAATGCCATCTAGCATCATACTGGCAGTTTTACGTACAGAGTCTATGACTTCAGCATCTCCAGCTTCAAATCGAACTAGTAACTCAGATATCTGTCTAGCAACTTCTTGATCTTCTTCCATCATCTGATTAGCTTTACGATAAAAGGGAACTAGCTGATGATCTGCCTTATCACGATCAGCAATATCCACTTCAGATGGATCTATATTTTTAAGTCCCCATGCTAGCAATACCACCTGCTTGCCGACATCGTTGACTAAATATTCAGTAGTGACATCATAGCCACAAGCTTTCATGCATCTGGCTAGAGTATCACCAATGATGGGATTTCGAGCCCTGCCAACGTGTATAGGCCCCGTAGGATTAACAGAGGTATGCTCTAGAAGAACTTTTACTGACTTCTTCTGGCCACAACCATAATCTGATGCTTCATTCAACACAGTTCTAAGAGTTATTGTAGCCAACTTGGCAGCATCTAGTTTAAAATTCAGATAGCCATTCTTAGCCCAAGCTTCCGATATTAATTCCATCTTCGGAAGATTAGTGACTGCCTCTTCAGCAATAGATGTCGGTGATTTTCGGAGTGTCTTGGCCAGAGAGAAGCATGGTATAGCTAGATCAGCTATATCATAAGAAGGCGTTTCGATTTCGAATGAATATTCTACACCCATAGATTGGAATGCCTTTTTGGCAGCATCCTCTACTTCAGAGCGAAATTTAGTCATTGGGTCTATTACATCGCCCCCGTAGTGAATCTCAATATTGCAGCAATGCCACCAAAGGCCTTGAATAACATCTCTCCTTCTTCCGAGTCAATAGATAATAGCTCAACTGTTGAACCTACTTTCTCAGCCTCATCATAGAAATCATCGATGAGATCTTTGCTCTCAATTATACTTGGAGCAGACTGAGGACATTCAGGACAACTAACATCCTCTTCGCTGTTGACCGTTACTTCGCCACTGGTTCCGCATGAGCAATTAAACCTGACTCGTTTTTTCCTTAGGCCTTCAGAGAGCAGCACAGTATCTACTGCTCCAATCTGGAGGGCTTCTCTCACCTGCTGCTCACCATAGGTAGAAAGACCACCATCAGTCTTACGGATCTCCTCTAATAGGCGCTGGATGAGTTCTTTCTCCCTCATTAAGTCAAGTTCCTGTAGCGAATTTTTAGCCTTTTCCACTAACTCTCTTAGTCCATATTCATCCGTATAGCCAGTATCGAATGTATCGAGTATCTTCTTTTGTAGCTCGTGATGTAGATAACCTTCTTTGACGAAGAATTCTTTAGTGGCTCCAGGTCCCCCAACCAAGATACCTTTTAGATCATCTTCGCTCAAGAATGTCTCTGAAGCCGCTTCGCCTACTTTTTTGAAGAATTCATGGGCTGCTATCTCTATTAATCTCTCAAAACGTGCTGAAGATTGTCCACCCCGACTATGCTTTGACGGAACTAAGGAAGGGAAGTTTTTCACAGGGATTATTCTTTTACCCCGTAGTATCCCTACAGTCGCCTCGGACCTATCTATAACTATTAGTCCGAAAGATTTTTTCTCATCGAGCATGTCCCATAATTTCTCAATATAGAACTCTGAGTCACATCGATACACGAAAGAGGGAATCTCTTCTGGTGGCTCCAGTGTATATTGTACCTGCCTAGTTTGATCACCTACTGTAGCAACATCGCCCACGAAGAAGATTAGTCCATTCTCTGGAGGTGTCTTGAAATATTTAAGCCTGGCAAGAATAGATTCTAATGCACTACTGACGGCCTTATTTGTCCGCTTGCTTTTAATGTTTTGTGACTGAGATAACTCATCCCTAAGGTAATTGGCGACCTCATGGATTTGCCTGTCAGGAGGTATGTACACCGATACCAATTCGGTGCCACGACCTTTGAGGTCTCGAATCTCTTCTAGCGCTCGCTTGAAATCATACCGGCGCTTTTCTATCGAACTATCATTAGAGGCTTCATTCTGAGCCATAATCATTACAACCCTGATTCTACACTCATCTCTAAATAAAGGAGTCTAATAAAGCTTGCTATCGTTATCTAGATCTGGTGCATTTTTGAGAGATATCTGAATATATCGTGGAGTAGAACTGCACATCTATTGCAATCAAGCCTGGTTATTCGATATAGGAGATCAGTCAGCATCAGCCGGATTATCATTAATTTCTCTTAAAGATGAGTTTAACAGTTGCAAACATAGCTGTTAGATCTAAAATGAGTGTATATGAAAAGATAGGAGAGGCTAAGTGCGCCTGCCGGATAATTATAGATGGCGATAGTTTAGTAATCATCGCATAATTGACGTCTTTGACACCGGGAGAATGAATTATACCTGAGCTGCTTGATTATATTCGATTTAGAGTTATGAATAGTATTTTCGACTTTAGGGCTAAAAATTACGATAGGTGGTTCGATAAGAACGCGTCTGCATATCAATCCGAATTGAATGCGTTAAAGAGATTTATTCATGAGGGAAATAATGTTGAAATAGGCGTAGGTACAGGCAGATTCGCTGAACCATTAGGCATCCATACAGGCATTGATCCATCGATGCCTATGTTATCCATTGCACGTAAGAGAGGTATCCAGGCTATAAGAGGAGTTGCAGAAAGTTTACCAATTGATAATAATTCATTCGATGCGGCATTGATTATGACAACACTCTGTTTTGTAAATGATCCATTGGTAGCATTATTAGAAGCTAAGAGAGTCGTGAGAAAATATGGCAGTGTTGTTATTGGTACTATAGATCTAGAAAGTCATGTGGGGAGTGAATATCTCAAAAAAGTGAAAAATAGTCCCTTTTATCAAGGAGCCAGATTTTATTCTGCTAATGAGATCATAGATCTACTGGCCAGCATAGAAATGGTGGATATAATAACTTGTCAAACTATTTTCAGTGAACCAGAATTAATGACTGCTCCAGATCCTGTGCATGAAGGTCATGGAGATGGTTTATTTGTTACTATAAGAGCACGTGTGGAAAGTCCTAAATTGAATGTGCAGATGTCAAAATGTTTTAAAGAGTAAGAATTATCAAGTGTGAACCCTTTGCTGGCAGCATGGAGCGGGTGGTCATTTCTCTAGGAGGCTCTATCATCATCCCAGGAAAACAGGATGGAGAATTTTTAATGCATTTTGCTTCCCTCGTGAAAGACCTCTCGAGAGAATTTGAATTGCTTATAGTATGTGGAGGAGGAAAGACAGCTCGCACGTACATAAATGTGGGACGAGAGTTAAATGCCTCTGAGGAGCAGCTTGATGAATTGGGTATAAGTTCTACTCGATTAAATGCTCGATTACTGCAGTTAGCTCTAGGCGATCTAGCAGACCAATATATTCCTCATACGGTAGCTGAGGCAGTTGAGCGAGTTGGTAGAGGTAAAATTATTATCATGGGCGGTACCACTCCAGGCCACACTACTGATGGCGTATCCGCCGCACTGGCTGAAGCCGTAGGAGCATCTAGGATAATTAATGCTACATCAGTAGATGCTGTCTATTCTGCCGATCCAAATAAAAATAAAACAGCAGAAAGGTATGATAAATTATCATTTCAGCAACTTGAAGATATACTAGGGAGTAAACATGGTGCTGGAGTATCAGGAGTATTCGATCCTATGGGAGCATCTATTGTAAAGCGCTGCCAAATCCCACTAATGATTGTTGCAGGAAGAGATCTTGAAGAGATGTCTAGAGCAATACGAAACCTGCCCATTAAGGGAACTGTTATCAGTTAGTGATGGGCATAACATTATCTTCTTCATGTAAGATTCATGAACGTATCGAGGTGATCGAACATGGCTAATAATGATAAGGAGAAAGGGTGCAAAGATATTGAGTATCTAAAAGATAGAGTAAGCGGGGATGAAGCTGTTAGTGAGTTGGGTTGTAAAATGGGAGATTATGTTCCCAGAACTCTCGATCATATAAGAAAACACAATCCTGATCTCGCTGTAGCAATCAAGGAACTAGATCGTATAATGGTCACAGATGGAGCACTTGATCGTAAGACCAAGCGCTTAATTGCTATGGCTTGTGTAGCTGTGAGAATGTGCGAAGATTGTGTATATGCTCAAGCTAGGACTGCTGCCAATTATGGCGCAACTAAGGAAGAGATCGTCGAGGCTATGCATGTTGCAGTAGTGTGCGGAGGAGTGCCCACATGGTCTACGGCTAAAAGAGGTCTAACTCAGATATTCAATGAACTGGAAGGCACTGATGAACCATTCGAAGAGAATACTCCCGGGGGCACTCCCTGCTCCAGCAAGGATGGCAATCGCAGCAAGCGTTGATACTTTATAAACTATGGAATTCTTTCAAGGTCAGAACTACTTACAACTGTACCTCCTAGATCCTGAACTAACGAGGACACTATGGTGGCTTCTGACCTCTTAATTGATTTTTTATGAATATAGGCTATCTTAGTATCACTAGCATTCATAGCTAGAGATATATTATGTCGAATAGAGTCTGTATCGCTAAAATCCATAGCATAAGTTGGGAGCATATGTCCAAAGGAAACTTGCCTAGATAATGCGATGTCCGTAAATCTGGGAGCATAATGTCCACCACCGATGCCTATGATTTTCATATTTTTCTCAATGTTAAGGCTCAATAAACTCTTGGCAAGCGTATTGGCTAAATTCTTATCTTCCCAAGACTGCTCATCGCTACCTATTTCGAGAAACATAGTAGGTTTAGAGAGCAATGGTCCATGATGAGTGACTTCAAAAGATACATCATGCGCTAGCCCTTCTGCCTCCTTGTTAACTTGCCTAAGTACAGAGGTCATAAGATCAGGAGCTGCAGGAGTTAGAGTTCGATCTTCCCCTCCATACTCTGCTCTATTCCAATTTCCTATAGGATGTGCCGTGAGAGATGGTTTTCCAGAGGCAGACTTATGGCGAGATAGAAATATGATTTCATCTATATTCATTTCCATCGATTTTTCTATCTCTAAATCGATTCTTTCAGCATAGATATGAAGTTCATCGATCGATAACATGCAGAAATCATCCCACCATTTGATGGGATATCCTCTGAATTCTCCTTCTTCATTCCACTCAACAAGTGAACAAAGTGCATCGGCAATATTGATACTAGCTTTATCTTTATAACTACATATAACTAATTTCATTACCTATCTCCGCAGATGGAGAGCGGACAGTGGCCATATTATTTATGCCCAATCTCAGAACGTTTAAAGATTTTATAATGATGAATTATTCTATTTTACATATTTCAAACAAGTCCTCTGCTTATTACCCAATAGTATGCTCGATTATGTTTAACTTTAATATTCATTCACTGAAGATGTAATGATATCTAATTGACTATATCGATTTTTAACTATCTAGACAGTTAGGACTGTAGAGAATTGTCTAGGATACTCAGTAGATCTGCCTTCGTAAAGTGCACATAAACTCTAATAATGTTTTTAGAGAATCGGTGACGTTCTAAGCATGTCTACATCGCTGACATATAGATCCCTAAGATCCTTGAGGCCCCATCGCAGCATCGCAAGTCTTTCAAAGCCCATGCCCCATGCAAGCACCGGATAATCTACTCCAAATGGAGCAGTGACTTCTGGGCGAAATACTCCCGCCCCTCCAAGTTCTAACCAGCTGCCCTTAAATTCTACCTCAACCTCTAATCCTGGCTCTACATAAGGAAAATATCCTGGACGGAATCTAACGTTCTTAAATCCCATGCGATGATAGAATTCTTTGATGATGCCGCATAGCATATCGAATGATGCTCCTTCTTCCATTACTATTCCTTCGACTTGAGTGAATTCTGGAAGATGTGTTGCATCAATAGCCTCTTTGCGAAATACCTTACTGAGAGAGAAAACTTTTACTGGAGGATTGGGATTATTCCAGAGATATCTGATAGTGTTGACAGTGGTGTGTGTCCTAAGGAGGGCTTTCTCAGATTCCTCACGACACCATTCATATCCCCATCCTCTAGATTCGGTATCGCCACCAGTCTCGTGCATTGCACAAACTCGCTCTATAATCTCTTCATCTTCTAGATCAATTCGGCAGGGATGCTTTAAGTAAAATGTATCTTGGAGCTCACGTGCGGGATGATCTTGTGGCGTAAATAATGCATCCATATTCCAGAATGCAGGCTGTACATATTCCTCATCTATCTCAGTGAAACCCATATCTACGAATATAGAGCGGATCTCATCTGCAATCCTAGTTAGAGGATGTTTCTTTCCCGGATATATCGCCGGAGCGAAAGTTCTAACATCATATCTTCTAAATTCTACATCCTTCCATTTGCCAGTCTGAATGAGTTCAGGAGTAAGTTGAGCAA
The DNA here is from genome assembly GCA_012518185.1 of Methanobacteriota archaeon. Lineage (GTDB taxonomy): Archaea > Thermoplasmatota > Thermoplasmata > Methanomassiliicoccales > Methanomassiliicoccaceae > DTU008. The sequence goes on along the minus strand of JAAYTA010000036.1, from coordinate 1,626 downwards.
CTTCATCTTTGACCTCCAGTCCCATAGATATGATCTCTCTGCCAAGATCTGTTAATTCTATCGTCCTAGTTACAATCACTTTTTCGTCTACAAGATCCTGTCTAGAACGTAATGCAGCAATGATATTCTTATCGACTAGATCTTCAGACATTTCTCCCCTTAAAAGTTGCTCCAGCAATAATTCATCAGGCGTCTGTTTATCTACAGAAGCAATACCACTATCAGTCAGGTGCAGTATTGTCTTGCCATCCTTCTTTGAAATTGTAGCAAGGCCTTTCCTACGTAGCCATCCTAAAGCAATAGAAATTTCATCTTTAGGCATCTGAGCGGCAAGGTCATTCATATCTGCCACTCCACCTTTGCTAGATAATATGTTAATGGCCTTTCTTTCCGGAAGGCCACGCTCAATTATTGATTCATCTTTGATAGAGTATATCTTCCGCGATATCTCTGATATTATAACTGCACCTTTTGCCTGAAGCCAGGAACCCGCATTCATTACTTCTACAAGTTGGGCGAAATCGCCCTCCTCGAATACTTGCTCAGGAGTGGCTTTACCATTCAGACAGTCCAGCGAAAGTAATAGTCTGGATTCATTGGCGCTAAGTCCAGCAAGTATCTCAGCGGAGTTCATATGAACATGTGAATGAACGGTTAGTAATTATTCTTTCGCTGAATGTGTTAATGCTGATGATGGAGTATTTAGCGAAGATTATCCTCATTGAACCGTTTTACGGGCTTTATATCAATCACAGGGCTGCCATCAAATGCATCGATATCACCTATGATCAAAATGTTGTCTTTTACTTTAATGAGTTTTACTATCGAAGTAGCTATTCGATTTGGCCTTAGAGGACTACGTGAAGCGAACACTCCTACTTTAGGAACATGAGGATCGCCCCTTGGATGCACGCGTAAACGTACCTCCTCGATCTGATCAAATATGTATAGTACTAATATCTCATCAATTTCATCGATCCGATAGAGACCATCTTGATATTCTGAGAATACTTCGATCTGATTTCTCCCATCTTCATTTTTTACAACACGCCCTATAGGAGTTATCTTCAAATTAATCCCTCAAGATGAAATCATCGATATGATCCTTGGCTTTTTCCCTAGCTTCTTGATGCTTTTCTAAGAAAGCAACTACTGCATTTCCAAGGCTCTTCTTACACTCTCCGCAGAGGATCTCACCTTTTTTACACTTATCATAAAGCTCATCTAGCTTTTGATCATCGGCCTCGAATAAGTAAAACTTATATTTGAAAACTGAGCAGACCTCTGGCTTACCACCACTCTTCCTCTGCTCCTCCACAGTTACTGCTCCTCCCGTAAATGCAGTATTAATTTTCTTACGAACTACTTTGGGAGAGTCTGTAGTAAATATAGTATTACTTGGTTGTGAAGAAGACATTTTATCTCCGCCTCCAAGGCCTGGAAACATCTTATTATGCAAGAGTGCGGGCTTATAATACCCTAGTGAGGGAGCTATATCACGAGCAACTCTGAAATGAGGATCCTGGTCGATGCCGCAGGGAATTAAGCATGGTAAGTTACGTCCTGCATGAGCAGAGCCTAAGAAGGCGGGAGCTGCCTGAATACTGGTGTAAAATATGCTACCTA
>JAAYTA010000007.1 GCA_012518185.1 Methanobacteriota archaeon | reverse complement strand
GATTCGAATTCCAATAACTCCTGCCATAGTTTTAGAGTTTCTTGTGCCTCTTCTTCATCCATCTTCTCTATAGCAAAGCCCGCATGGACTACTACCCAATCGCCGGGAGTAGATTCTACTAGGGAGATATTCACATTACGAATTACTCCTCCAAAATCAACCTCGGCTTGATTACCTTCTATATTTACGATCTTACCTGGGATGGCTAAGCACATAAGTACCTCATGCTGACATAATACTCAGAATCGCCTCAGCAGGCTGACCCTCAGACTTTCTTAGTGCCTCGATTGCTCGCTCACGATCGCAGCCTGTTTGTTCCATGACTAATTGAATATCTTCTTCGGGCACCGGTATCTCAGAAGACTCATCAGATATTTTCTGACGATCTCTTATGATAGGGTCTCCAATTATTTGGAAAGTTTTCTGCCCTTGCATATCCATGAGCGTGACTGCTGCATCGGTGAGCACATATTCTTTAGTTCTGGTGCGAATAATAACTTCTTCTACTCCCTTGAGCTCTTCGGTAGTAATACCCAGACGCCTCATTGCTTGCTTCATCTGGCGGGGATTCACACCTCTCATGCCCGGCATCATAGTAACTACTTTGTGATAGATGATAGGTAGTTAAAGGTTTTCCGGGAATTTACCGAATAATGTACTATATTATCATTTAATTTTACACATTGCTACTATGGTTGAAATTACATTTTAATAGATAGGTATAATTATACATAATGTATAATTTATTAGATATAGATATAAAATTCTTTTGGGATAATCCTAATGATGATTACTCATCACTAGGTCCCCAGCAGTGATAATAACTTTCATTTAATATCACTTAGTGTATCCGCTCCTCCCGATGCAGTATCGTCTAGAACAGTTCTTAATTTAACAATGGCTCGCACCATAATATCTTCTCCCCGCTCCGGAGATGGTGCACCTCCTGTCGCAAAATGTCTTTTCCCTCCTCCTCTCCCACCTTCGGGTTCAAGGACCCTATTTATTAGAGCTGCGCAATCTATGTCTACATCAGGGGAACAGGCGATCACTAACATGAATCTCTCCCCTGCAGATCCAAGAACACAGGCCGCATGATTTTTGGTAAATCGGGCAGCAGCATTAAGCAGCGTTCTTTTATCCATAGCTCCAAACAATCCAGAATATAGATTGACATTACCTATGCGCGATGGTGTAAGATTATCCAATGCTTTTTCCTCATACATGCGTAATTGTTGAGCTTGCACATCCCTCTCATTGAGAACATTACCCAGAGCCCTATTTAGGTCCTGTACTCGTGCTCCCAGAGCTTCTGCAGATTGCAAGGCTGTTATTGATAAATTAAGTGCGGTCCGTTTTGCCACATCGCCTATCTCAAACTCTATTTCAAAATCTGCATCTGGGCGAGCGGAGACAAGCCTAGTTATCAAAAGCATCCCCAATTCACTAGTATCTCGGACATGTATGCCTGAGCAGGCTGCTCTATCAATATCTCCAATATCGACTAGGCGTACATCATTACCATGGATGCGATCTATCTTAATCCTTGCATCATCTAATGACACATCATCCTTTGAGACATTAAATATAGATATTGGGAAATTGGCCTCTATAGAGTCAAGTACTCTTTCTTGAGCTACAGCTAATGCATCCCAATCTAGTGCGCCTTTAATGGTCAAACTTTTACGATCTTGACCAATAGATATCTTGACTAATTTTATATCCGGGCAGATTTTACTGAGGTGAGAAAATAACAAATGCTCTCCTGTATGTCCCATCATAAGCTCATATCGTCGTTTCCAGTCGATAATTCCCTGAACATTTTGACCGATTGCGAATGTATGATTGGGTACACGGTGTGAGATAGTATTGCCAGATTGTTTCATCTCTATTACGGGGATTCCCTCGATTGTCCCTACATCGGCCTCCTGTCCTCCACCGCCAGGATAGAATGCTGTTTGATCTAAAATTATCCAATCATCCTTTATTGAAACGACATTAGCATCAAATTCGCTAATATATGGATTGGAGTAGTATATGCAAATAGTCATGTGTCAGAACAGGAATCCATCTGATATAACCTTTCCACGACTTGATTCATGCAGTAACTTCCAAACTCGATAATATTGAGTAAGTCATATGTAGGAGTCATTACAAGACTTGTTTATGGCTTGCTGGAACTGGTTTAATAACATTCTTGAAGAGGCAGGAGTTGAGGTAACCGAGGATAACAGGGACTTTATAGACGCAGTTCTCGAACAGTATCTTTCTGAACGCTCAGCCCAAGGGAGATGCTCTCGTATACCATCGAAGGCAAGTGATCAGATATCTGGCGATCGTAATTTACGAGATGAGCTCATAGAGCGCCTTAAAATTGCTGCAAAAACTCAACAGTAGTTTTATATAAGCTTTATAATCATAATTCTATATCGAATATTTGTAAGTTCGATGTTGTCTATTAGCAAGAGCGTAATCTAGATAGCGATTCTCAGATAATCAGGATAAAGCCATGTTAGACGATCTCGATAAGCGTATAGTAGAAGAATTATGCATCTCCAGTCAAGGCTCTTATCGACAGATAGCAAAGAGATTAGGTGTTCACCCAACCACTCTGATCCAGAGGATAAAAAATTTAGAAGAGAAAGGAATCATTCTAGGGTATCGCGCCAACGTCGATTATCTTAAACTCGGATATGAGTTTATGGCCCTAGTCCACATATATATCGAAGGAGATTTGTTGGACATCCAGGGTAAGATAAAGGCTATGGATAATGTGATCTGTATCTTTGATGTCACGGGCGAATGTGATTCTATAGCTTGGGTAGCATGTAGAGATCGTCATGAATTTTCCGATATCATCAAGCGCATGCTAATGATACACGGGGTGAAAAAGACTAATACGCATGTTATCCTGAACCTTATAAAAGATCCTTATCACTTCATACCTGAGCTCAACATAGGTAACCTCAAGTAATCCCGATCTCTAGATCTCATATGAGACCGAATGGTTTACATAGCGATATCCATTAGCACGCAAGAACTCTGAATGATAGGAGAATAGAATATGATTAGGACGCACACATGCGGAGAACTACGCCCTAGCAATCTGGGACAAAAAGTTACCCTGGCAGGCTGGGTAAGATTCTCTCGCGACCATGGTGGAGTGCTGTTCATTGACCTCGCGGATGCCTACGGTGTAACTCAAGTGGTATTCGATCCTGAGGCCATGGAGGACAGTAAGGCTGTCGAGAATTTGGAAAATTTATTCAAGACATTTGGCCGAGAATCAGTAATATCAGTCCATGGCACTGTGCGAAATAGGGTTGAAGGTACAGAGGATCCTAGGAATCCTACAGGTCAAGTAGAAGTATTCATCGAGAATGTTGAATTACTGAATCGATCTCGTCCCCTTCCTTTTGAAGTAGCGGAGCAGAAAGATTCTATGCTTCCAGGAGAAGAGTTACGATTGCGCTATCGATACTTAGATCTTCGACGCACAGAAATGGCCAATAATATTCGCTTCCGTCATCGAGTGATTGCTGCCGCTAGGAATTATCTAGATAGTGCCGACTTTGTTGAGATAGAGACGCCTATGCTCACTAGGAGCACCCCTGAAGGCGCGAGAGATTTCATTGTCCCATCCCGCACATCTCCTGGTAGTTTCTATGCGCTCCCCCAATCTCCCCAGCTGTATAAGCAGATGCTTATGGTGGGGGGATTCGATCGCTATTATCAGATTGCTAGATGTTTCCGAGATGAAGACTCACGATCAGATAGGCAGCCCGAATTTACTCAACTCGACGTGGAGATGGCATTCGTGGAAGAAAGAGATATCCAAGATGTTTTAGAAAAGGCACTTGCAAATATCTGGAAAGAGGTATATGGAATGGATTTGTCCATCCCCTTCCCTAGAGTAACATTCTACGATGCTATGCATAAATATGGGACAGATGCTCCAGATATCCGTTATGATCTGGAACTCAACGATGTTACTGATATCGTAGAGCATTCCAACTATGAAATATTCCATAGAGTACTTTCTAAAGGAGGTCGAGTTGTATGCATGAATGTAAAAGCAGAGTATACTCATGCTACATCGGCGGACGATACTCTGGTTGGTCGAAGCGAAGTAGATAGACTCATCGAGTGGGCCAAAGCACAGGGTATGGGTGGGCTGACATGGATGCGTATGATCGATGGGGAGCTCGTATCTAATATTGTAAAGTATTTCCCTTCTGACGTAACTACTAGGTTAATAGAAAGATTAAATGCTCGAGATGGAGATTTATTACTATTCCTCGCAGGTTCTGAAATTGCTGCATTAAAGGCAGGTGGAGAACTCCGTCGAAAACTAGCTCGAGATCTACACTTATTAG
>JAAYTA010000035.1 GCA_012518185.1 Methanobacteriota archaeon | reverse complement strand
TGGGGGAGGAGCAACCAACGTCCAACGAGTAAAAGGGCTGAAGGGATAGGGAGCTATCTTATCGGTTGCTTGTAGTCCTTGAACCAATTCATCTAATCGATTAATGGGAAATGCCATGATAAGTTCATTTTCATTAACCATGCCATAAACACGATCTCCCATACAAGGAATATCAAACGTTACGCTACCGTCTTTCACTGCTCTTGCAATAGCTGAGCATAATGATGCTTGCCCAGTTATAGTGCAATTAATAGCCTCGCCCTGATGATAGGCGAATGCAATAATTAGACGCAGAGTCTGAGCAGGATTAAGATACATGATAATAACATCGGGCGTTACAGGAATGTGATCTAACGGAGCGAATATAACTCCAGCATATTTACGATCGTCACCAAGCATGCACATTCCTTCGTGCAGCTTTCTGGCCGCCTCCTCATCTTTAACGACCATTAAATTGAGATCGCCCTCGCTTAATCTCTTGGGAGTCTTAATAAGTCCCAGGCATGCAGCACCCCATAAGCATTTAGTCGCTTGAGAAGGCGCTCCAATAATTGGTTCACTTTGTTCATGACGTGCCATCATTGCCATGTGACAGGGCATAGTGGATGTAAGTGTGCGAACTCCAGGGATTTCATTCAACTCTCTAGCAGAAGACAATAATTTAACTCCTATTGGTACAACAGTTGGCCCCAATCTCTTAACAATCTCAGTAGTGCGTGAACGAATTTCAGGAAGCATCGTTAATTGAATCTATTATAAGGTTCATTAAACTATGCAGTATTAATCAAAATCCCAATATAATGCGAATTAAGTTCATGAATTTCCATACTAATTAATTATTTAATAACATATATGGTATTCGAATGGAGAAGTTTATCATTTAAGACTGCGGTGCAGGTGGGGAGTATAAATACTCAATGGGATGCCCAGCACTAGAGCCGGGTGGAGGATGCACATCATGACAAATTCATTCAGAAATGAACCGATTGAGAAAGCTAGTGGACAAGAGAATTCTATAGATCACATCATGCTAATTTATGATTCTACTGAAGACAGAGTATCATCCACAGTCTCAATTTTGAAGAATGGCTTAGATAGAGGAGAACTATGCCTCTACATTTCAGACTCAGAAGACGACCAAGAAGTAGTTCAAGCGCTTGAGGCTCAACAAATAGATGTAGATCAGGCAATGAGTACAGGAGGACTAATCCTAACTAGTAAGCAGGAAATCTACTTTAAACTGGGACGATTCGATCCAGAATGGACGGTCCAGGTCATTGAGAACGTCGCTGATCTTGCAATATCGTATGGATTTAAAGCTATGAGAGTGGTAAGTGAAATGCGCTGGACGCAGGAAAATATCACTGGCGTAGAAAGATGGTTAGAATATGAATCTAAATTAAGCTCTCTGAATTTAGGATTGAGGTCAAAAATAATATGTCAATACCATCGTGAATCATTCCCTTCCAAGGCACTAATGCATGCTATAAAGACTCATTCTAGATTGATATCCGATGGAGTCATAAATAACAATCCATTCTTCATAGCAACAGAACGATTAGAGAGCGATGATGAATTCACAATTGAGTTAGAAAATATGATGGATACTATAAATGCCATCTCACTTTCCAAATCTAAATATTCAACACTAAAGCAGAAGTTTAATGATCTACTTGAGAAGATTGATCAAGTATGCCAGGATCGCTCGGCAGCAGAAGCTTCCTTTGAGGAAAGCCAGTCTCGCTTACATACACTCTTAGAAAATTCTTCAGAATGGATATGGGAGCTAGACGCTAATGGGAATTATATATCTAGCTCATCACGAGTACAAGATTTCTTAGGTCTAAATGTTGAAGACATACTCGGCCATCATCTGGAAGAGTTTATTGATGAGGAATACGCTTCAAAAGTCTCATTACTCCTCTCAAATGCTATGTCTGAGCAAGCGCCAATAACTGCATTAGAGAAGAAATATCACTCTCGAGATGGCAACGTGATCTTTCTTGAGATGAATGCCACACCCATAATAGATCAAGATGGTCATCTCATAGGCTATCGTGGGATGAGTAAAGATATCACTGAAAGAAAGGAATCTGAGATGATTGCTCGCGAACATCTCAATCATATTCAAGAACTTACTGATGAATTGGATATTAGTAAATTAAGAGCCCAAGATACAGAGAATGAGCTTGAGATGCTTAAAGAATCCTTAGGCGACAGAGATGATAAAATCACATCTCTCTATAAAACTATAGATGAGAATGAGAAAAAAATTGCAACATTATCCACAGCTCTTATGGAAAAGGAGGCAGAACAATCTACTCTAAATGCAACCATAATGGAAGAGCAGTTAAAATCTAGCCAGATGGCTGAAAAGATAGAATCCTTGTCTCTTGAATTAACATCTCTAACGAATCAACTTCAACACATTCGTGAAGTTTCGATATCCGATAAGAAAGAGTTAGAAATACAGATCGCTAGGAAAAAACTTCTAAAGTATAACCTTGACAATTTAGAATCCAATATAGATTTTATTATAACTACACATCGCGACCAGCAACGTGCAGCGGATGCTAAGAATGAAGTGGAACTGGCAACTCTACGCGAGGAAATATCTACCAAATCTGATGAGATAACTAATATTAGAGAAGCAAAATCAACATTAGAATCAGAAATCGGAAATCTTAGAAACAACCTCAGATCTATGAGCTCGACAGTGGAGAACACTCATAGGGATAATGTTTCTCTCAGGAAGATCAAATCTGATTTAGAGTCAGATTTAAGAGAAAGTAAGGCCAAAGCATCTACTGCATCGGATCATATACAGCAACTTCTCGCTGAGATAGATGATCTTCAGAATCGTCTAGCTGAGATGGATTCTGCGGCCTCTAGTAAAGATGAAGTGCTCATGACTTTAACTGCGAAGAAAGAATCTTTGGAGAATGCTTTAGATGATCTTTCAACTGAAGTGGAGAACCTTCGCGAGCAGCTAGATAAAAAAGATATTGCTCTCACTACTAAGGATGAAGAATTGATAGGACTCAGTCGCAGAGAGGAGGAGTTAACAGAATATATTGATAAATTGTCTAATGAAATGGAAATCTTAAATTCTCGCCTCTCTGATGCAGAATCAAATCTTCTTTCTAATGAAGAGGAACTCGATACCATACGATCTAGAGATGAGGATAGTAGAGCTGCTCTTGCCTCTCGAGATATGGAGATAGGCATGCTTAAAAAGCGCATCGATACGATGAGCAATGAAAAATCACGTTTACTCAGTGGAATAGACTCTAAAGATCAAGAAATTACATCTTTGAAGATTCAGCTGGGTACTATGAATGCAGAATTGATCAATTCTAGGGATGAACAGACTTCCGTACATGAATCTTTTATACGCATTCAGCGAGAATTAAATGAACGTCGAGCACAACTGCGTGCGCTCTTACTTCAAGAGCAGATAGGCGTAGCTCGCATCAGTGCAGATGGAGAGCTAGTAGAAGCCAATGCTAAGTTCCATTCTATGGTAGGAAGAGAGGTTGGCGAACTAGATGGAGTCCATTACAGAGAATGCACACATCAAAATGATCTCGATAGCAGCGATAGTCTATATCAGCAACTCAGGGAGGGATGTAATTCAGCATCTATGGTGAAAAGATATGTGCAGGAGAATGGCGAGATTAACACCATATCCCTAACTTTATCACGGATTAATTATCCAGAGGATAGCTCGCCGTATTACCTAGCTATAGCATTTGATCAGATTGAAGAGCCTCTATCAATCGATCAATCATATGAATCCTCTGCCGCGTCGATTAATAAATCTGACATCGCCTATCGCCTCAATGATATTTTAACTGTTATATCGGGCAGCGTATCATTGGCTAAGGAATATGTCATCCCAGAAGGTCGCATGTATAGTCAATTATCTCAGATTGAGCATGCATCCAGGGAGGCAGCACTATTAATATCTGAACTGGAGGGAATATCTACTGGCCCTATAGAAAATACACATATAGCTACCTCTCCTGGATTGCTTCCAGGAAACGGACGAATCCTCTTAATAGATGATAATGAGGCTCTTCTAGAAACAACTACGCACATGCTTCGACATTTAGGATATGATGTAGATATAGCTCGAGATAAAGATGAAGCGCTTGCAGTATGTCATCATGCATCGGTAGAAGGCAAACCGTTTGCATTGGCAATTATCGACGCAGGAAAATCATCATCAGAGAGTGAAGGAAGTATTATGATATCTCGCCTAGCGTCGGAGAATCCTGATCTCCCTATGATCATAAGTAGTGGATATAGATCTAACCCAGCTGTGGCTGAGCCTGAAGCATGGGGCTTTAAGGGAGCATTACTACGACCATATACAATAGAGGAGCTATCTAGAGTAGTAGGCAACACTATCCAGGGTAAAGCTTAAAGTCCAACTAGTAATTTACAGCCACAATGTCGATACTGCAGCGCGTCAAGCTCACATTAGCTCGACGCAAACTCTCTTCCCAAAAGATTGCCTCCGGCTCAGGAGATGCTTTAGAAGTATGGGCTGAGAATAAGATCCGAACCGAATTCAAACGCTCTCCCGAGCTGCGGGAATCTATTGGTCGTAAGAGGTTAGGGACTATCAGTCGCTCAGATATGCGAGAGTTCCAATTACATAGATTCCGACAACAGATGAAATATGTAATGGAAAATTCCTATTATTACAAGAAGAAGTTTGAGGCCGCTGGTATCAGGCCTGAAGACATTCAAACATGGGATGATTTACAGAAAGTACCCCTAACTGAGCCAGCTGACTTAGCTGCTGAACCAATGACGTTCATATGTGTTTCCCAGAGTAAGGTTATGAGAATCTTTTCAACTTCTGGGACAACAGGAATGAGGAAGAGATTGTCTTATACTCAGGATGATGTACTCAATATAATAGATTCAATCTCCGCTGCTCTCAAGACGGTAGGATTAACAGAGAAAGATACTTTACAAATAATGTTTCCAGCAGTTGCGGCATGGGATCCGGGCCTAATGTTAGATGGAGCATGTAAGGTTGCAGGTATGCGATCGGTGATATCGTCTACCGCTGATGTAGATGAGCAGATTCAGACAATGAAGGCCCATGAGACTAATATGATGATCGGGCTGACATCCTTCTTATATCGTGTCACCATCCTGGCTAAAGATCGATATGATCTTAGTTCGTTCGGCATGAAGGCTATAATATGTTCAGCCGAGCCACTTTCTGAAGCAATGCGTCAGGAGATGATATCTTCCTGGGGCTGCCCAGTACTTGCTCAGTACGGTATGACTGAGATGGGTTTAGCCACTAGTATAGAATGCGATCAATATGATGGATTACATCTAAATGACGCCGATTTCCTAGTAGAATGTATAGATCCAGAGACTGAAGAGCATGTGCCTGATGGGCAACCAGGAGAACTCGTATTCACGTCACTGTCTATGAAAGGCTCACCTCTGCTTCGCTATCGTAGTTATGATCTATCATTTACTATGGAACCTCCATGCGGATGCGGTTTCAAAACATTAGGAAAAATTGGTAAGGTACAAGGTCGACTTGATGCCCAGACTAAGATTGGCTATGGGCAGAAGATATATCCGCTATTGTTTGATGAAGCCATCCTACCCATCTCTGGCGTCATAAGCTATACGTTACAACTGAATCGTGAAGATTTCCGTGATAGGTTATTATTTATTATAGAATACGAAGGCGATCCTGAGTCAATTAAGACAGAGGTGCTAGATGTTCTAAATGATATTAATGAGCTACAGGAAGCGTTAAAGAATGATCTAATCTTCCCCCCGGAAGTAGAGCTAGTACCTAATGGCTCAGTAGAGTTCTCTCCTAAGTCAAAGACTATAGTTGATAACCGGGAGAATTATGATGAGGTCAGAGTATAATATCTGAAATACTGAAATATGTTGATATATTATTACATCAATATATTATATACATGATTGGAGATATAATTCATTAATTCTTAATGACCTTAATGATCGAAGCCAGTCTATCGTAGTAGTTACCATTCTCCACTACAGTGCCTGTGATTACAATATTTGCACCCGCATCCTTGACTCTAGATGCTGCTTGCGCATCTCGAATCCCTCCCCCTACTAACAAGGGAATATCGATAGTTGAGCGCACCGTTCTGATCATATCTTCTGGCACATGCTGAGGCGCACCACTTCCAGCTTCCAAGTATACATATTGCATACCCATAAATTGAGCAGCTAAAGCATAATCGGCAGCAATATCTCCGCGATCTCGAGGAATACAATCCGCTTCTCCGACTTCCCCAACCTTCATACCTGGTGCTACGATTATATATCCCATCGATAGTGGCTCTATACCTAATTTCCGAACAATTGGTGCCCCTTTCATCTGCTGTCTAGTAGTTAGCTCAACAGTGCGAGAATTCAGCATGCTCATGAAATAAATTGCATCAGCATAGGGAGAAATGGCATGAGCTCCAGAAGGGAAATATATCACTGGAATATCGACCTGAGTTTTGATAGCAGATATGGTAGCGTCAAGGTTTTCTTGAGTGACGCCAGTTGAGCCTCCGACCATGATTGCATCGGTACCTAATTCACATGCTTCACCTGTGATCTTAGCAGCCATATCGGGCGATTGTTTATTTGGATCGAGAAGAGTCATATGAAGTGTATTAGCCTTCATCTTCTCTAGCAGGGTCGCTTGAACTGTCATAATGTTCCTCCCATCAGGAATGCAATTAGAGCTACGATCATTCCGATCTTGGCCCATCGTTGCCCCCTTTTGGGGTTTTGGAAATGAATCCCTGAGCAGTATATAAATATTCCATCAGCCACCAAAACTGCTATGAGATATACTAATCCGAATCTTCCAGTAAGGTATGGTTCAAAGCTTAATGTTACTGCTAGGAGGAATGAGATGCTTGCTATGATGCCTGCATTCTTGGATCCTATCCGCTGTGGGAGTGTACGTCGTCCTACGTCAGCATCCATATCCTGAATATCTTTGACAATTTCCCTTCCTAGAGTGGCCAAAAACGCCATAATGGAGATAATGATGACTGCATCTAATTGCTGAACAACAGCTCCACCCATTAAAAATAATAATGCAGTTAGAAATGCAATAGAAAGATTTCCCATTAATCCCATATTTTTGGTGATGCCTTCGTATGCTAGCATAATGATCAATGCTATTAGAACTATTGAGAAGGCCTTTAGTGGTAGAAATGTAGCTATGGCCAGTGAGCCCATAAATGATGCGATTGAGATGCGCGCTACTGTTCCAGGAAGCATCCTCCCTGATGGTATAGGTCGCTCTGGATGAGCAGTACGATCAATTTCTCTGTCGAGATAGTCATTTAGAGCATTTCCACCTATTATGAACAAGAATACTACTCCGCTGGATAGGAACAATTCATTTATGTAGTTCTGAACATCAGTACCTGCTGCAATAAACGTGGCTAAAATAAGCCCTATTACACCCATAATACAATTGCCTAGTCTGAACAACTGGAGATATTTGTTCACGGTGGGCAATTATAATTGTTCTAGTAATGCCTTTCGATATAATTACACAATTATCTTATTGATCTAGTTCCATTCGAGATCTATGCGTCTAGGAGTTATAGCCTGTGAGGCATTCAAAGAAGAATTAGAATTCTTGATGGCGGAAGATCCAGATATAATATACAAGGAATATCTAGAGTTTCATTTACATGAGCATCCAAAAGAACTTCGTTCCACAGTTATTGATAAAGTTAATGCATTAGAGGGAGATGTGGATTCCGTATTCTTAGCTTATGGTATATGCCAAAGTCTAGAGGGAGTGATCAATGAACTTCGCGTACCTACAGCCACTCTAAAGGAAGATGATTGTATTGGCGTACTTCTTACTACTGACGGGTACGAAGAAGAACGAAAAAATTGCACGGGTACTTTTTATGCGACACCCTATTTCGCACAGTATAAGGGACTAAGATGGTTCAAAGAAGAACTATGCAGAAGGATGCCTAATTATGAGGAGTTAGGCATCGACTTTGATTGGTATATGGATAGACTCTTCGATGGCTATTCCAGATGCTTACTGATTGATACGGGAGTGGGAGATCAAGCACTTTGTGAGCATTCTTCTAAGGAGTTTGCAGATTATCTCAATTTAGAGCACCAGAGTAGAACTGGTACGCTTGAGCGGCTTGAGGATGGATTGCTCAGAGCTAAATCAATAGCTTATTCAAGCCCTATTTAACAAAACATTCGTTATATTGAATCCAGCACTCTTTCATCTATTTCTACATAACTTTCTATTTTCAGTCGGGTAGAATCGGAGGATTTATACCAATGGCTGAGATTGTGTATCGTATGATTCTATCTCATGACCCTGCAGAGGAAGTTGAGCAGCTTCGATCTGCAGTGGCAAAATATTTTCCCATTTATGATGTCAACGTTTCGTATCGAGCGGTGACTATGATGGTCAGCGTCGATGCAGACACAATGGAGGAAAACTTCGAAAATCTGCGCCTCGATTTAAAAGACAACAATTACATCCCCTTCATACGATATGAAGGTGGAGAACATTCGATTTCAATCGTCAGGAAACCTCCCCTGCGCAAGAGCAACATTCAAATCAATCGCGCTTTGATAGCTATAACATTCTTAACAACTACCTTAGCTGGTATGTTATTATGGTCAGATTATTCTGGCTCCGATGGAATTCTAACTTTAGAAAACTTCTTATTCGGAGCAGCAGCCTTTGCTATACCATTACTATTCATTCTAGGGACTCACGAATTATCTCATTATTATGCATCTAAGAAGAATGGAGTTGAAGCTTCCCTTCCTTATTTCATTCCATTTATACCGCCCTTAGGTACAATGGGGGCATTCATATCGCTAAGGGAGCCTATGCCCAATCGTAAGGCGTTGGTCGAGATTGGTGCATCTGGACCGCTTGGAGGATTAATAGCCACGCTACCTATAGCTCTAATAGGACTCTATCTCACATCTCAAGGCCAGCCTATATCGGGACCTATTGATGAGGCAGGAGCCATATACATTGTATTTCAACCACTATACATCTTATTAGGAATGCTATTCCCAGCAATCGAAAACGTTGCGATACATCCTACTGCATTTGCTGCTTGGGTAGGATTTTTTGTAACAGCTATAAATTTACTGCCGGCAGGCCAACTGGATGGTGGGCATATTGCTCAAGGATTATTAGGAGATAAAGCAAAATATCTTAGTTATGGTACTGCTGGATTGCTGATAATATTATCCTTTGTATTATACACTGGTTGGCTAATATTTGCATTATTAGTGATATTACTTGGCCTCAGGCATCCAAAGCCACTTAATGATATCAGTAGTCCAGGTCCGAGAGCTAAGATGATGGGAGCAGCAACGCTAGTAGTATTTTTGCTGACATTTGTGCCTACTCCATTCATATTTGCTGAATCAGATCATTCCTTTGAGATGAATGTAGAAGAATCTAGAGTTAACGCCATATTGGATGAGGGAGCAAAATTCTACGTGATTTTGGAAAATACAGGCAATAGTGATAGTAAGATCGAATTAGCATTGAAGAACATTCCCCCATATTGGGGAAGCTCAATCAAAATAGATGACAATGATCCTTTAGGTGCTGAAGCCACTTTAAATCTAAAGCGAGACTCATCGGTCAAAGTGACAGTGACATTAATCCCAAGAGATATTGGAGGCGATGGAAAAGGAGTGACAAAGGAAGTGTTACTAATAGCATCTTACAATGATCATTCAATTGAGGAAACTCTATATGTTATAATCGATCCAGCAAACAATAATGGCGAGTAAGAGATCGATGTACTCTCTGCTGAATAGATTCTCTAAGCTTCATTCCACTAAATCCTGAAATGCATGGTCTAGGAAGAACTATCCCAGCTCGTCCTCCAGATCTCAAAACTCGATATATTGCAGATATTGCTCTTGAATATAATTCATCGATGGGCTCTTTCCTAGTACTTGCAGAGCGTCCATATGGTGGATCTGTGGCGACAACAGAAATATTATCAAACACATCATCTATGGAATCAATATCAGTCTCAACTAATTCATCCCATTTTAGACCAAAGTAATCCATATTTTCTTTGCAGCCCTCAATCATTGTTTCAGATATATCGGATCCTACCGGCCTTACTCCTATCATTCCTGCCTCAATGAGTATGCCTCCAGTACCGCAAAAAGGATCTAGTAATCTCTCACCCCTTTTAACGCCTGTAAGATTAACCAGTGCCCTTGCGTATCTCGGATGCAACGATATTGGTGAAAAGAATGGTCGTTTGGCCACCTTACGCTCCTCGAATCCGCTTCGATCTACCTCATGTCGAATAATATAAAAATGAATGCGATCGGACAACATCACTCTCAGTTCTGTTTCTGGCTCAAATAAATCAACCTTACGATCTTTGGCAAGTACATGGCCAATATCTGATGCAAATTGATTACAATCTATTTCAGGAAAATTAGAACCCTTCCGTCCGACTCTTACTGCGAACGTACCATCTGGCAATTTCAAGTCAGCAACTGCTTTAATGGCTTCAGTAGGTTCGCATGATAGCAAATATTCTCCGATACGGTGTGTTAATGCGATGCGGCTCCCGATTGGTTGAACAGCTCCCTCAGGCATGTCAATTATGATATATCCTGGACCAGAGCTCAGAATAGAATGAGACTCACACTCTGCATAGCAGCATCCCATAACTTCAGCTGATGGAAGGAGAGGATGCTCTCCTGATAGTTCGAAAAGATAAGGTGTTTGATGGACACTCTCTTTGTAAGGAGTGGCCACATCAGTCTCTAATTCCGTCCTCACTGACACTTATTACCGCCTCAGCTTCCGGGAGACTTGGAGAGTCCACAAGCCTGGCTATGCGTTTTCCTCCTTTACTCTTTCTGAGGTAAACGCGATATGTGGCAGCATGACCAACTATATGTCCTCCAATTGGTCGAGTAGGATCTCCGAAGAAAGCATCAGGTTTCGCTGATACTTGATTTGTGACTGCGACTACGGCATTGTTCAAATCGCCAAATCGTAGCAGATCGTGCATGTGCTTGTTCAAGCTCTGCTGTCTTTCTGCAAGAGCTCCACGTCCAACATACTCAGCGCGGAAATGAGCAGTTAGAGAGTCAACTATGAGCAGGCGGACATTTATGTCAGAAGCTAGTTCCTGAGCCTTCTCTACTAATAGCATTTGATGGTGAGAATTAAATGCTCTAGCTACATGGATTTTCTTCAATACTTCCTCTGGGTCAAGATCATGAGCTAAAGACATCTGCACAATTCTTTCTGGCCTGAATGTATTCTCTGTATCGATTACAAACACTTCTCCATCTAGTCCTCCATCTTCTAAGGGACGAGTCGCATTTACTGCTAACTGGAAGCAGATCTGTGTTTTTCCACTCCCGAATTCCCCATAGAGTTCTATGATGGATTGGCTTTCCATGCCTCCTCCCATGAGTTCATCAAGTGCTTTAGAACTAGTAGTTAATTTACGGATGTTCTTGCGTCGTTCGAGGATTATGTCTCCGGTCTCGAACCCACCGACATCTGCAGCTTGCTTGGCTGCTGCAATTATCTTGATAGCCGTGTTCTCCCCAATCTCTGCCAACTCGGCGAGCACCTTTGGTGACTCTACTGCGATGGCCATCAGGTCAGAATAGCCGGCATCACGCAGCTTCTCTGCAGTTGCGGGTCCAACACCAGGCAACTCTTCTAGGCTGGTTGCGGGCATTTTTGCACCTTCCATATGGCCAATCGCTTCAGGGTATAAAAGGCACCCCTCGGGTGGCTGAAACTACTTACTTATACGAGTCGAGATGCCTTATTATCAGTGATAATCTTAAAAAAATAATAATATTCTACATAAATATCAATCATACAGGTATCAATAATATTTAGCTAAATGAGCATAAAATATAGTTAAGATGGATTTCGCAAAGATTTATAATGCAATTGTAGTTAGGGTCTCTCAATGGCCAAGAAGCGAAGGAAAGGAAAGAAGGTGGAAACTTATGAGTGGGTGCCTCCTGAATTTGATGAGGTAGAATTCCTCATGAAGGACCTTAGAAGCACCAAATCTTTGATAGTTACAGCCGGTATTGCCATTCTATTCGGTATATTGGTCTTTGGTATCGGGACAATACTCGGAGATCTTAGGGCAATGGGCGTTATTATATTGTTTGCTGTTGCCGCCTCATTGAAAAAGATATATCCACTTCTTGGAATAAAAGAATCAGATGTAGATAATAAAGCACTTGTAGGCAACATTGCCATATTTATCTTCTTATCTCTTGGCGTATGGATCATGCTAATGAATAAGCCCTTCTTTGCATGAATTCATATTTCCCAATTCTTTCGTTTGTCTAAGAGGGCCGATATAGCTGCTCGGTTCTCCTCTATAAGGGCTCTCTTCCCACTCGTAATTACAAGCCCCTTTAGGTTACGGAAAGCGCTTCCTAATGAAGTTTGTTGGAAACGCTCCCTAACTAATATGCTAGCTTCAGAAAAGTCTCGCTTGATCATTACCGACCATCGACCATCTTCTAGGAATGGCTCACTTAGTCCTTTGTTACTCCACTTGTCGAGAAATGATTGTGCATTATCAATCCAAGCAGGTGGACCATAATGTCGAATTGAATTAGGTAGAGTTGTATACTCTAATTCGACTACTAAATATATATTATTAGATATATAAAATATTTTATCATATATAGCGAAGCCTGCATCTTCTAATAGATCTGTCAATCCCTTCAAAGTCCGCCTCGCCTGAGGAAATAAATCATCATCTATCAAATCCGGACGATCTATCTGAACTACTAGTAGCTCGGTTCCGCGCTCATCTAACATATTTCTGATATCTGAAAGTTCAAATGATCTTCGCTCATTAGGGAAGAAGAATCTCAATGAGGGGTTTGCAAGATATTCTCTAGCAGCGTATATGAATAATGCAAAATTGTTCAATGATAGAGCAGAGGAGACATTACGATCTTTATCGACTGGATCATAGAATATGAAAGGATCTTCAAAATGCCTGCCCCTTTCTCCTAATGATATAGTCTCCCCTTTTTTCCAAGTAGCTGATGCCTCTAATACGTTCCTCATTCCGCCGTATTTTAGAATTAAGAGTTCTACAAGATAGCCAGAGAACCCCTGGATGCTGGCCTCAGCACCATATATACCAATACCTTTCATAAATTGTTTTAACAGGCGGACCTGCTCATGCTGCCCATTCTTTAGATGCGAATTAATGTATTTTGTGTGGAAAGGAGTGCGATCTACGGATGTTTGAATTTTCGAAACATCTCTAACAGCATAGCAAGGAACAAGGTCAACGTCCAGATTCCGCCATGTCCCACGAACGTAAGGATGTTCAGCATAATGCTCCCTGCCATCTGACAGAATACTCCTTCCAATATGGAGACCAATGTCTTGCAATTCTCTCCTTCCTACTGTAGTAGGAAATAATATGAATACATCGAGGTCAGGACTTCCAATGTATGTGTCCTTTGCCACAGAGCCCACTAACATAACATCGAGATTGAGCGATGTTTTCTTAAATTCCTCACGAACCGCACTTATGATATCTCTGACTGCGCTATTAACATATTCTCTTTGCTCTATGCTTGGACTGATCTTCCTCAATACCTCTTCCTCTATATCCATAATCAAGCATATGGCAATCAGCCGATAACACTTTCCATTAGAGTGATCTATAGGCATGATACAGTGGGCGTCCAGGGAAGGTGTGGTGGGGATTCGAAAAACTCTCAGGAGGAAAGTAGAGCCACTCTCCCTGGACACCAAAATAAGTCAGCAATCGCAAATTATAAACTCATTATTATGCCTTTAAGCGTCTTCTATAGTGTTATTTCGACTATATGGCGCTCTCTGGAATATAACATAAATGTTATTAAATAAGATATTTGTTCAGGGTATTCAAGCTCATGCCATCTCTTGACAATCAAAACATTACTATTATGGAATATTATATCTGACCATCTCATCAATATAAGATTAATGCATTAACTTTTCAATAATCCCTTTTGTAGCTCATGAAATTTGAAACATTTTTGTGGACAAGCTCTCTGGCAGCGCATGCAGGCAGTGCCGCTACACAGATCTGATGCGACTTCTAATTCAAAGCCATGAACTCCTCCCTGCCTGATCCTAATTGCATTTTCAGGACATTCTTGGACGCATTTTTCACATCCAGTGCATCCTTCGAAACTTCCTCTGATATATAATCCAATATCTCTAAGGACTTTAAGACCTTTATAACCTAGATCTGGTATATCTCTCATGACAGTTCGCGTTACTTTTGCCTCTTTAGTAATAGGTGGCAAAGGCTGCAGGTCTGAGACTTCCAACATCATATTATATGCCTCCATAGGCATGCCCTCGGTCCAAAAGGCTAGCTCTTGAATAAACACTTTCTCGAAGACTTCATCCGAGGCAAACATAACATGACTTGCTCTAATATTCTGAGCTAGTACTTGCAATTCATCCAGTAATTCTGGATCCCTTATTAGATCTAGCGCCATCGCCAATGAGGTGTTACCGAATTGATATATCTGATCGCAAGTAGGGGGCAATAATCCCACTCGTCGAGCTTTCAGAGCATCCACGTAAGTACCGGATGCCCCACTCATATACATTATATCGAGTTCTTCAAACATTAATCCAGCATGCTCTAATAATGTGAAATGTCCAGCTCTCATTGCACCGAATGTCTTGGCTGCTTCTACTACATCATGCTCTTCAAGAACGACACCATCTTGGAGATGAAGTTTCTTATCGAATGTAGTAACTCTAGGCATCTTAATAAGTCCAGAGTCCAAACCTTCAGCTATAGCTGCGATAACTCCTGTGCCTGTGATACCTAATGCTCGACCATGCATATCTCCCTCATCTATGATTGTCCCAGTATCAGGACTAACAGTGTCACCAGGCATTGGTAAAATATCATCATTAAGTACAGTGCATCTCCACTCATCCTTTCCATTGATGTCACTTATAGCGCCCGGAGATGCAAGCATTCCTGATTTAATATGCTGCCCCTCAATCGCTGGACCTGCGGAAGCGGAGCCAGTGATTATATTATCACCTACTTTAAGAGCCATTTCAGCATTTGTGCCATAATCAGTGACTAATGCATTCTCTTTCATATCTAATAGGCCCGTCTTATACATCATGGCCAGTGCATCTGCCCCTATCTCATGTTTAATGGCAGGTGGCACGTACAATTGACACTTTTCAGGAAGATTTAGACCTAAGTCAATAGCATCTATGACTCTAGCATCCCTTTTCTGTACTTCAACACCTCTCACTCTACGTGCCGTCTCACCCGCAAAAGCTAGATCACGAGTTTCAATATTCTGGAATATAGATAACTGTATGGGGTTCCCACATACTGCTACTCTCTCTACTTTTGATGTATCAATATCTAATAATTTAGTAAGCTTATTTGCAGTATCTATCAAGAGCCTATTTGCTAGATCTTGCTCAACTTCAATGCAAAAGGTGAGATGGTCCATTACATTTGCTCCTGGAACCGGATGGCGGACAGTGATAGCAGTTGAGATTATCTGCTTATTATTAAGATCAACCGCATGCATCCTCATGCCACTCGTTCCCACATCTATTGCAATCCCATACATTGTACCACATCAGTGCTCATGTGTTTGAACTTCTAATCTTAACATGCGGCTCATGGGTTCCAAGCTTTTTTGAGACAATCTCTTCAATTCCTTATCGCTTATGCCAATTGCAGCAACCATGAGTCTAATTTCTCCCTCAGATATATTCCCCTCGGGTAAACGATCGTCTGTCTCTGGACCAATCTTCAAATCAACCATATTTATTCGCAAAGATCCGCCTGGTACTGAAATGAAGGCCTTTATATGTCCAATTAAAGTTTTCCCATAATCATCAATATCTTTTCCCAATGAAAGAATAGTTCCAGTCATCAGATTATTGAGCTCTTTACGTTCAATACCTGTTGACTTGAATGCGAGTCTCAATCCAAAGGAACCAGCATGCGCTTCTTCCTTAGTATCGTCATTCACAGAGCTTCCTCCAATAGACTAACCACTTCATCGATTCCTTGTCCATCACGTGCAGAAATGAATACTAAGGGTGTGGATGGAGAAATGTACCTAACAAGATTCTTTACATATTCCTTGTCATCATGAGATACTAGATCTACCTTATTGACCACAATTATATCTGATCCCTCCATCTGTCGGGTTAAAAATGTACCAGCTTCATCAAAGAGTTTTCTCGCACGAAAAGCATCGATAAGACAGATAGTAAATGTCCGATCCTCTCCAATCATCGACGTACGCACAATCTGTTTGATCTTAGTAGGGAGGGCGAGTCCAGTCGGCTCTATCATAATAATATCGGGAGCAAACTCTCTGGCAATCTGCCTAAGTGTATTTTGGAGACTTCCTGATAGTGTACAACATATGCACCCCTCAGTCAACTCAATACTTTTCATTCCATCTGATTCAATCACTGCTCCATCTACTCCGATCTCCCCAATTTCATTAACAATTATGGCAACTCTTCTTCCAGCATTGCCAAGGAAGGTGCCTAGGCGGATTAACAAAGTAGTCTTACCACTTCCTAGGAAACCAGCCAACTGACATACTATCATCAATCTTTTGAGACATCGGGAAAAATATAATACCTTTGTCTAATAGTAGAATACATCACATACTGATAGATAAGTAGGTACTATTCAGCGCGCTGTAAAGTAATATCTTCATCGACACTTATGGTCATGAAATCATTAGCTGCTATTGTATGAACTTTTGATTCATTCTCTATAATTCGTACCTGTTTTTCTACTCCTTCCTCAAGCACTCCAACTCCAAAATGCGTTAGAACTGCAACTTCTGGATCTATATCAGCTATGAGTCTGGCAGCATCCTCAGTATGCATATGCCTTGGTATCTTAGTTTGAGTACTACATGTCAAGTTGATAATGAGCACTCTAGCATCCCTGTGTGAATGAACTAGAGACTCATCGAATTCACTATCGCTTACATAAGATATTGATCCTGATCTAGTTTCGAATCTAAATCCCACACCGTCTGGATCAGAATGTATGGTAGGTGTAACTTTTATTGTCATTCCAGATGCATTCAGTTTATCTCCTGGGATTACGCTGATAACTTCCTCAGGTAATGATTGGTGATAATTAGAGATGGCTTGTGAAAACTTGTCATTTCCTCTCAGAACTGAGCATGTACTTATCAACTTACCATTTCGACGATAACCTCCTCGTGTCATGCCCTCCACCAACATCTCTGCATCGGCATAATGATCAGGGTGGCAATGTGATACTAATATGCAATCTGTAAGAGCGGGATCAATAGATAATGCCTTCATACCGTAAAGAGCTGATGGACCGGGATCAAGATGTAAGCGCCCTAGATCTTTGATATATATTCCGCCGGTGGCTCGCATTTGGTATATAGTAGCATAGCGACCACCTCCTGTCCCTAGAAATGTAATATCACTCATCGCTTCAACCTAATAATCTGGCCACTACTCTACATTTACTGCACATATCACTCATCCAATTCGATATTTGATATATTTCCAATTACATAACATGATCAATTAAGTGTAACTTTTCAAAATTTTCGCGATGGTAGAATTATATACGGATCATAAGCATTGGCGAAGAATATGAGTATCGTCATCAGAAATGCCTATGTAGTTACTCAGAATAAATCACGTGACATTATTAAGGGAGATATACTGATAGATAATGGACGCATTATCCATGTAGGAAATGTCAGAGAATCTGGAGATATAGAGATAGATGCTACTGGTGACGTCATTATTCCCGGCTTAATTAATACGCATTCGCATGTATCCATGTCCTTGTTAAAAGGGCAGATAGATGACTTAACATTTGATAAGTTTCTAGATAAGAGCTTTGACATTGATGCAAAGCGCACTAAAGTAGACATCTTAGCCGGAGCACGGCAAGGCTGCATGGAAATGCTTCTAACTGGAACTACTACTTTTGTTGACTTGTATTATTCTCAAGATGTGATTGCTAGATCTGTGGAGGAGACAGGTATACGAGGTGTCCTTGGATGGGCCATTTTAGATACTCAATATACTACGCAATCAGGAACTCCTTTAGACAATGCTAAGAGATTCCATCGTGATTACAAGAAGCATGCGCGTATTATGCCCGCTTTAGGATTACAGGGAGTTTATGTATGCTCAACTGAAACGTTCCTTGGCGCGAAAGAATATGCGTTGGAGAATGATCTGTTAATGACATTTCATTTATCTGAGACTAGAAAAGAAGTAGCGGATTGCAAGAAGAAGGAAGGCAGAAGACCTGCTGATTATTTAGCTAGCATTGATTTCTTAAATGATCACTGTTTAGCTGCACATTCTGCTTGGCTAACTATCAATGAAATCAAGCAGCTTGCTCAAAATGGAGTTAAAGTATCGACTTGTCCAGCATCTAATATGAAGCTTGCCACTGGAGGAGTGGCTCCTATACCAGAAATGCTCCAACACAATGTCACTGTATCTATAGGCACTGATGGATCAACCACTAACAATTGCTTAGATATGTTCAGGGAGATGAGATTACTGTCTCTTCTGCAAAAATCTAATAGATGGGATCCTACCATCCTCCCTGCTCAGCAGACTCTAGATATGGCTACAATTGGTGGTGCCAAAGCTATTCGAATGGATGATCAATTAGGCTCGATTGAGGCAGGTAAACGGGCCGATGTAGTCATAATGAATGGCAAATCTCCTAACCTTAGGCCTATGCGAATTGAGAATATTGTCTCCAATATAATTTATTCAGCTTGTGGAGCCGATGTTAAGACAGTATTATGTGATGGAAAAATTGTAGTTAAAGATCGTCGCATGACAACTGTTGATGAGGAGAAAATATTAGCCGATAGTGAGGAAGCAGTTCGAAAATTGCTAAGCTAATCATCCATTGATGCATATCAATCACACACTGATATAGCTAAATATTGTATTTTAAAATATAATGGTCCCACCTCCCGGATTTGAACCGGGGGCCTGCTGATATCGGCGGCTGAGAACCGGAATGACCGGTAACCCACTACAGTCAGCCGCTCTAGCCAGACTGAGCTAAGGTGGGGGCGACCCTTGTAATGTGGATAGTGTATTTAGACCTTACCTATTGCATGCCCTACATTAATGATCTGCACCACTCTAAAAATTCTATTTAGCACCCTTAATACTCTTTTACTAGTTATTATATATTCATGGGAACATGATGTTGTCCGACAAAAAGGGTCGGAACGACCTCTCTTGTCACTATGGTGCGAGAATGGAAGGGCCAGAGTTAGAAAAGGTTACAATACGTATTCCTAGACGATATATTCGGGCACTGGACTTCTTAGTCGAGCTTGATGACTTCCCGTCTCGCTCTGAGGCCATCAGAGCAGCTGTTAGGGATCTCATCTATGAGCGGGTCGACATTGTAATGGATAAAGTTAAGAAAATAGAGGAGGCTGAAAAAGCCCTCGCTACCATGGAGATATTTCGAGAAGAATATTTGAAGAAATAGGGCTGTTAGAATGGGATGGGGTGCACTTCAAGACCCGTTCAACCTCCTCGCATTTTCACAATCAATGTACAATTAATGCTAGTAAATATGATATATTAGAAATATTTAAAAATGAAAGGGTTTGTAAAACGATCAGCCAATATATCCTAGATCCTCTCTCTGAGGCTCCACTGGAGTCTCAGCTTCCTTCAGCTTGGAAGTGATGAGATCTATCTGTTCTGCCTTTGTCTCAAGCTCTGAGAAATCTATTTGGACTTTCAATATATTAGCTAAGATTCGAAGCACAGCTTCGGCACCTTTAGGATCGACGAAGTATCCAGAAGTTTCTCCCATCAGGCATACAGCGTTCTGGCCCTTTATCTTCCCCAGACCTAGCAGTAACCCACTAGCTCCTACAATGCCTGATCCAGGCTCACCCTTAGAGAAGATAACTCCTTTTTCTTTCATATCTTCTACTAACTCCATGGAGGTGGCAGCACCAAGCACCCGCGGAGCCTCTACCATCTTACCGATACCATATCCGCCAAGAGTGAATATTAGCGATACATTGAATTTAGCAGCAATGCCCAATATTGCATCAGATATGTAGTATTGTCCTTCAGGTGTGAGGCCCTGGTAATCTCCCACCATTATGATCAGATCAGGACGATCTCCATCAGATTTTGAGTAATATAGTTCATTATTGACAAGTTTAGCGACACCCTCATCATCCACCACTACCTGAGGTGGGAAATGCACCGAATATATATCAGCGAATTTAACAGCATCAATCTGATCGAGAAGGTGTTCTGCAGCTAATTTACCTACGTTGCCCACTCCGGGGAGCCCCTCGACAAGGATGGGATTATCCAGCACCGGCTCCTCGGTATATACGATCATTATTTTATCCATGTCTCTCGCTCTCCTTTCTCAACCTTCTCCTATATTTTCCATATCTATCCTCCGGAGAATACCGGGGCGGGATAGGTACATCGGTCCTTATATTGCATGACATACATTGTTCTTTAAGTGTATACCTAATGCATCTAGGACATTTTCTTAACGACGTTCGCATCTCTTAATCCTTCCGTAAGATCTGACGCAATGCTCGGATTGAGAGAAGTAGGCGTGAGTTTACCTACCTTCTCTATGGAATACTGCACTTCCTTCGCACTCTTCCATTTTCTCAATAACTGCTGCGGTAACGTCTTTCAAATCCTCTTCAGCAGTTTTGTAATCAGGTGCCGTGATGACGACACGATATCTTGGAGCACCTATGTATTGTATCTTAGCCCTATTACTTGAGGCCTCACCTTTCAATAAGGCTTCCCGAATCTTATCGACTCCATCGGGTTCTGGACATATTAATTCTAGGTACCCATCAATTTGTACATGTGGCGGAGTAACGTTCTCTTTTGCTACCTCGATGAATGCATCCATCCACTCTCCTGAAAACTCTTCTTCTTCTAGAGTTTCTGGATGAGCAGCCACCTGTTCAAATGCTCCGAATAGAGTACCATAAGTACTCATAAGATCGTAACCAAATTCTTCGTACAAGGCGATGAGTTCCTTACCTAATCGCTCTGCCAATATCTCCATAAGCTTCTCGGCCTTGTTCTCATTCTTCCATTCCTGGATTTTTTCCCGTCTTTGATGCTCATTGACGGATTTCAGAGATAGGTCGATATGCCCTTTGGATGAATCGACACCTAACACCTTGCACACGATCTTCTGCCCTTCGCGCACATAATCTCTTATGTACTTTACCCAGCCCGTCGCTACATCTCGGATATGGATGAAGCCCTCCTTTCCACCGTATTCGTCAAGGGTGACGAAGGCCCCGAAGTTCCTGACGTTCTGGACAGTGCAGACTACAAGTTCAGCTTCTTCAGGGAACTCGCTGGATCGAACCATATTTAATCAACAACCTCGATCAGTTCACCACGAATGTCACCTGTACCGCCCTTGGATCTTACGAGAGTAGATCCGCAGACATTGCATGTCACATTCATAGCAGGATTTTTGAATACTATTTGCTCATTACTACAATCAGAGCATTTTACTTTAATAAATTTACCAGTTTTTGGTTCAGCCATGAAAATCACTCCTCAAGTTCGAATTTCTTTGCCCTAAAACAGGGTTTCTGATGTGCTTTCTTACAGGTTCTACATCGGTAGCGCAAAGGGATTCGCTTAGTAGGCTTTTCTCTGCCCTCAGGCTTCGGCCTAGGAAATCCTCCATAACCAGAAGTTACACGCCTGAATCTCCTTTGCCCCCACTTGAGCTCACTGGCTTTTCTTTTCCTTACTCTCTCTACTTCATGTAGAGTGTGAACCTGGCATGTTGGACAGTAAGTCTTGATATTGTGAGGCATCTTCATACTAACACCTAATGGAGTGGAATGTCCTAATACGCATTTAATATTTAAACTATTACTGACTCCTACTCTTACTTAATGATGAGCCAGATAACAAAGTTCATACTCATCATCAATATGTTATGAACTGTGTTACACTATTCGCTACTGATACTTATTCATTACCATTTCAGAGTATCTGGAAAATTAGTATGTAAATTCAGATAAAATATGTCTTTAGAACATGAGTAAATGTAAAATAATTCCTCATTAAAAGCCATGTTTGTAAGTTTTAATGGATATTTATCATATAAATTTAAAAATGATTACTGGCTACTCTGAATATATGTATATTTTATCTCGAATCGATAAGCATATATATGACTTGATTAATAATTGATTAAGATAAATTATGAATGAAAGAGGATTTACCAAGAAAGATGAGACTCTGGTGAGGCTCCTCATGAGTACTGATATGCCTAAGAACGTGGCAAAGACACTAATATTCTTACGAAAGAAAGATGAAACTACTTCAGTAGAGATAGAAGTATCTACTGCATTAAGGCAGCCTGAAGTATCTATTGCAATGCAAGATCTTCGACGCCGTAAGTGGGTCGCCAAGCGGGACATAAAGAAAGAAGGAAAGGGCAGGCCAGTCCATTCATATAGATTAGCCATCCCATTCGAGAAGATCATCGAGACGATAGAGAAAGAAGAAAGAAAGAAAATTGATGAGATTGAGAACAATATCAAGATGCTTAAGCAAGCTGCTCAACAGTCTTGATCTGTTCTCTCTCTAATTTCAACACCATCTTTAGTCCCTATCACTATATGTGAGGACATCTCTAGAAACAGTCCATTCTCTACCACTCCAGGTATAGAGTCAAGTTTTAATTCTAGCATCTTTGCATTGTCGATGCCATCAAATTTACAATCATATATATAATTACCATTATCAGTTATGAAGGGACCACTCTCCCCACGCAAGGTAGCCTTACATCCCAACTCTTCAATAGCTTCTTTAGTTCGACCATGTGAAAAAGGAACGACCTCTACAGGTAGAGGCGTTTTTATTCCTAACTTATCTACAATCTTCGAATGATCTACAATAATTATTTCCAGATCTGAATGATATGCAATAATTTTTTCACGCAACAGTGCGCCTCCTAGACCCTTTATTAGTTGAAATTGAGGATCGACTTCATCTGCTCCATCAATAGTAAGATCCAAGCGCTTTACCTTTTCTAGAGTGGAAATAGGAATGTTTAGAGATCTTGCTTGGCGTTCGGTCTCTAATGAAGTAGGTACTCCTATCAGTTCATAACCTTCTGATACTAATCGACCTATCTCTTCTATAGCATATTTAGTAGTAGAGCCAGTGCCGAGCCCTAGCACCATACCATCCTTTACATATTCCACCGCTTTATGTGCGGCTCGTTTCTTCATTTCGTCCATCATATCTCTCCAAAAGATTGCTTAATCTCCTCGACCAGTCGTTCTGTGATGAAATCATTCAATTTTTTCCCCAACTCAGCATCGGCTTCATGAGCTGCACCCACGTATCCGCTAGGCATGGAAGTTTCGGGATTAGGAATAACCATGTATCCATGACTGACATAGTGTCCTTTGGCCTCAGCCCTTCTACTTAGCGTGGGAGCTATATGCATCAATCTGGAGGTCTCTATCTTTCCGCCATGCCCGTCCCCAGCTTGATCAATAGGATAGTCTCTAACTAGATCGTAATCACTGAGTACCATTATCTTTATTTCAGGGTATTTTTTCACAACTGCCGCACAGGCTTGTTTTAATGCTACAAGATGTGATGATCCAGCATGACCGCTAAGCACGACCAACTTATCTGCGCCGTTCTGGATTAACGATTCAAGGATGTCTTGAACTACCATCTTAGTAGTGTCTAGATTTAGTGTCAATGTCCCAGGCATATTGCGAGTAGAGCTATGAAATGCATACCTGAGGGGTGGAGCGACCAATCCGCCTATGCGTTCTGCCACATCATCTGCTATTCTTTCAGGCTGTACTGAATCAGTACATAGTGGCAGGTGTGCACCATGGGCTTCAGTAGCACCAATGGGGAAAATTACTACTGGTTTATTTTTCATATATTTTTCAAATTCTACCGAACTTAACTCATCAAGGCGCATTATTATTCCTCCTGTTCCGTCTTGATCAAAAGAGTATCACACACTGGACATTTTCCATGCTCTAATGAATCTTTATTGAACTTTCTCTTAAGCTCTTGGTCGAGGTCCTTTAATCTCTCTTTGTTTATAGTTCGATCGCAGCGTGGACAATACATAGTCCCGCTACTGACACGCCAATAATTAAAATTGGCGAGTAAAGGGATATTTTAATAACAATCTAAGATTAATATTATATTTTCATCTTATGCAATTTTAACTCTGAATATGATTTTGAATATAATATGCTATAATGTACTATACGATTCCATTTTTTATGAGCCAGAACTAATATATTGTATGAATTCAAGAATTCTTATCAAGTTAGTAAATGCGTTTTGAAGTATTATACTCAACTCTTAAGTCATGTACTAGAATATCAGATTATGCGCTTGGCTGTACTTTTCTCCGGAGGTAAAGATAGTGTGCACGCTGCATACACGATGGTACAAATGGGACACCAACTTACTACCTTAGTCAGCATAGTGCCATCTGACGATCATTCCTGGGTATTTCACACACCAAATTTAGAATTTCTTCCCACTATGGCCAATGCTATGGGGCTTCCGTTAGTAACTGAGGCAAGTACTGGTGAAGAAAAAAGTGATCTGAAGGCCCTTTATAAAGCCCTCAGAGGTCTAGATATAGATGGAGTGGTAATGGGTGCTATAGCATCTGACTATCAGTGGGACAGGATTAATCAGGTATGTGAGGAGCTTGGCCTCAAGACGTTTAGCCCACTGTGGCGAAAAGATCAGAGTATTCTGATGGAAGACATAGTTATGTCAGGAATACGCTCATTATTGGTACGAGTGTCTTGTGAAGGGATGGATGATTCATGGCTAGGCAGGGAGATTAATGGCCATACATTGGAGAATATGGCAACACTATCCAACAAATACAGATTTAATCTGTCTGGAGAAGGTGGAGAATATGAAACCCTTGTGTTGGACTCGCCTCTTCATAATCAAAGCCTTTGCATATCCGATCTTAAGAAAGATATATCTCGGGATGAAGGAAATCTGATTATAGGGAAAATGATACTGGAGGGAAAGAATGGCTCATAGATTCCCAAGTGCGGAGAGAGATAGACTT
This sequence comes from Methanobacteriota archaeon, assembly GCA_012518185.1. GTDB lineage: Archaea > Thermoplasmatota > Thermoplasmata > Methanomassiliicoccales > Methanomassiliicoccaceae > DTU008. The sequence continues at coordinate 12,027 of JAAYTA010000035.1, read as the reverse complement.
AAGGATGAAAGACGTAGAGTAATCCAACCGGCTGAAAGGATTATTGATCATATGTCGCCACATTTTAATGAGATATGTATGGATCTTGGAAGTGGTACAGGCTACATCGCCATACCTCTTTCTCTCCGTGTATCTAAAGTAATAGCATTAGATGCTCAAAGAGATATGCTCAAAACGCTATTAGATGATGCGGGCGGTAAAAATAATATTGAAACCGTAGTTGCTGAAGCATCTCATATCCCACTAGTCGATTCATCGTTCGATCGTATCGTTCTGACGAACGTTCTACATGAAATTGATGATATAGACTACGTAGTAGACGACATAAGAAGAATACTTAAGCCAGGTGGCCACGTGTCGCTGATAGATTTCCCAAAGAGGCCAACATCTATGGGACCTCCTGTTAGAGAGAGACTAGATATCGAAGAAGTGATTACAATATTTGATAAATTTCACGTTGTTAATCGCTGGGAATTTACCGAATATTATCAAGTAGAATTTAAAAAGTCTTGAGGCTCTTAAGAAATTATAGTATTTCGATATCTGCATTTTTCGGCTGATTCAGCGATATATCATAGAGCTCCAGATCGAAAATAATTACAATAAATCATGAAATCATTGCATAACAATGGTTCCAATGAAATTTAATATAAAACCATTGCATACAGACGAAAGATACTATGCCTGAAGTCAAGGACTATATGATTAAGAAAAAAGAGATAGTGGTTCCAGGGGACTCTGTCTCTAGTGCCATTGAGCTAATGATCGAGAACGATATTGGGAGCGTGGTCGTGGAAGATGACAAGGATCACCGTGTTGTAGGAATATTCACTGAGAGGGATCTACTCCGCCGTTTCATGACTAATCGCAATCGATTCATAACAATGACCATAAGCGAAGTCATGACCACTCCTGTAGTTACCGTAAATAAAGATACTCCATTATCTGAAGCAGTCCGATTGATGAGAGATCACGATGTAGCTAGATTGCCAGTAGTAGATAAGGGCGGTAAGTGTGTAGGCATATTGTTTTGGAAAGACGTCTTCAATGAGTTCTGCGTAGAAAGGATTCAGTAACTAGATAGATATATCACAGCAAGTATCTAGCACTAAGTCAAAAATATATAGATATACACATGCCCGTTCCTACGGGCTATCTTTTTCCATCTGATAGAATATCTCATGCTTTACATAAATTTACTCTTATTTTCTACAAATAAATTAGTTTTCATTACAAGATCACCTATTATATCAGTAGATCAAGAGATGTCATTTTCGCAAATTTTCAGTATGCGTTAGAGTACGAATGTCGTGATATGAGACTGGTAGTTATTTTTATAATGATTATATGTAGACGAACGTTCGTACTTTCTTTCATAAATCGTAAATATGTTAGCGTTTCTCGCACTCGTCAATTGTCGTATCTAAGCACATAGCATTAAATCGAACACCTGCTTTTCCGTCTCAAATCTACAATTACTGGTTGATTCAAATGAAGTCGCTATTCGAACCAGAATCTATTGCAGTAGTCGGAGCCTCTACTGACTCTCGAAAGATTGGTCATATCGTTCTGAATAACCTCATTCAGTCGAAGTTTCGTGGAAAACTATATCCGATTAATCCTAGGGCCGAAGAGATCTTGGGATTGCCTGTGTATACCTCTTTGACAGCTATACCAGGTAAGGTGGATCAAGCAATCGTCTGTGTACCCAACACATTAGTGCCCTCAGTCATGGAGGAGGCTGGGATAAAAGGTGTCAGCTCTGTTGTGGTGATCACTGCGGGCTTCAAAGAGCTTGGGAAAGAAGGCGCTATCCTTGAAAACAAGGTGGGAGTGATTGCAAAGAAGTATGGGATGAGAGTACTGGGCCCAAACTGTATGGGCATGATGAATACAACTCATTGTATGAATGGAACGTTCACCAACATACAGCCGGTGTCTGGTTCAGTTGCCATTGCGTCCCAATCAGGAGCAGTATGTAGCTCTCTACTTGATTGGTCTACCGCAACTGGTGTCGGCTTCTCTACATTCATTTCTGTAGGTAACAAAGTTGATGTTGATGAAGCTGATCTCCTAGAATACCTGAAAGATGACCCTAATACAAATGTCATTGGCATGTATATTGAAGGAGCCGATCGTGGTAGAGAACTAATGCACCAGGCCCGCGAGACAAGTAAGAAAAAACCACTCATCATATTGAAATCTGGACGAACTAGTTCTGGTTCCAAGGCTGCCTCATCTCACACAGGGGCACTCTCTGGCAGTGATCAAGTATACGATGCTGCATTCCGCCAAGCCAGTGCTATTAGAGTCAAAACAACTGATGAACTCTTTGATTTACTCCAGGTATTCTCATATATGCCATTACCTAAGGGCGATGGTCTCGCTATCGTAACTAATGCAGGAGGGCATGGTGTTATGGCTGCCGATGCCTGCTCTGATCATGGACTTGCGCTAGCTTCATTTGAGAAAGAAACGATCGATAAGCTGAAAGATCATCTTCCTGAGGCTGCTAATTGCTATAATCCAGTTGACGTTTTAGGAGACGCATCAGCAGATCGTTATGAATTTGCTATTAAAGCCGTTATGGAAGATCCCAATGTATCTTGTGTGGCAGTACTCCTTGCTCCGTTAGATACCGTAGATATATCTGCAGTAGCTGAGAATCTAGCATCTTTTGCAGGTAATGTGGATAAGCCTGTAGTGGGAGCATTTGTAGGAGGCACTAAAACTAATGAGGGAATAAGAATGTTGCAGGAAGCAAATATACCCTGCTACGATTCTCCAGATAGAGCCATACGAGCCCTTGGTGCCATGGTACGATATAGAAATATGAGAAATGGTACCGAGGACGACTCTCCCGTTATAATAGAAGGAGATAAGGAAAAAGTCAGAAAACTAATCGACACTGTGAAATCATCTGGTCGCACAAACCTTAGTGAGAGTGAGGGAAAGGAGATTCTCAGCGCATACGGTATAGCAATCCCGGAAGAGGTTACTTGCACTACTGCCGATGAAGCTGCCGCAGCAGCTGTTAGGATAGGTCTTCCAGTAGTCATGAAAATAGATTCTCCTGATATTGCTCATAAGTCTGATGTCGGAGGCGTTAGAGTGGGAGTAGCATCCAAGGATGATGTCAAATCCGAGTTTGAATTAATGATGTCTAAGGTCGCATCTCGTATCCCTGGAGCACAAATCAATGGTGTAACGATATGTCAAATGGTCAAGGGAAAAGAAGTCCTAATTGGCATGACTAGAGATGATCAGTTTGGCCCAGTTATAACGTTTGGATTAGGAGGAGTATTTGTGGAAATTATGAAAGATGTCACTCAAAGTATCGCCCCTCTAACCGAAAGCGGTGTAGATGCTATGATAAAATCTATCCGTTCATATGCTATTCTCACTGGTGCACGCGGAGGGATGGCGGCAGATATAAACTCACTGAAGGACGTGATTTTCAAGATTGCGCAAATTGCACTCGACTTCCCTGAGATATCAGAACTGGAAATCAATCCAGTGATGGTGGGAGATGAGGGCAAGGGCACATATGCGGTCGATGCCCTTGTAATATTGAGGAGGGAGAATTGATGAAAACAATATTTTTGAGCTCGATGCTTGAGTATTCTGGTAAGAGTACTATAGCCCTAGGCCTAGCCAAGAACTTTGAAGGCCGGTTGGGATACTATAAGCCCTTCCGTGAAGAAGTCATGTGTGTGGAACGTCGAGTAGTCGATCGCGACGCTCACATGATGAAACATGCATTGGATCTTGACGTGAGTGAAGAGCTACTATCTCCAATGAAGTATGATATCTTCAATCCAGTCAGTATGGAGAGTGTGTTGGAAGGCTTCGAAAGAGTAAAGGATGATTATGACTGCATGCTCGTAGAAGGTGCTCAATTATTCAGCACTGGAGCTAGACATAATCTCGATGGTATGTCTATTGCAACTGAATTAGGAGCAGAAGTCATACTGGTATCTACAGGAACTCCAGATGCACTTGATAAGATCATGATCCATGAGCGTCTAGCAAAATTAAATGGTCAAAATCTCAAAGGAGTAATACTAAACAGAACTGACGATCCTCGTGTGGTCAAGATGATGGAGAGCGCTGGAGTAAACATCTTAGGATGTATACCCACGACTCATGAGCTCAACTTCCCCAGAGTAAAGGAATTCGTAGAAGGCCTTAACGCTGAGGTTCTAGCTGGAGAAGAAGGCCTCAACCGCAGCGTGGAAAAAATTATGGTCGGAGGTATGACTGCCGAATCCGCACAGAAAGAGATGCGCCGACTTACTCGGAAAGCATTGATTGCTGGAGGAGATCGCTCAGCTATGCTAATGTCTGCGCTCTCTACAGACACTTCCTGTCTAATCTTGACAGGAGGACTATACCCGGATCAGACCATATTGGTAAAGGCCGAGGAGCAAAAGATCCCTGTTCTACTCGTAGGGCATGGTACTCAGGTGACTGCAGATATGGTGGATAAATTGATCACTCGTATAGATCCGCTTGACACTTCTAAGATAGAGATGGTTGCAGAGCTCGTCAGGCGCCATGTCGATCTGAATGCAGTCTGGGGAGACTAGATTTAAACACATTATATTTTGCCGCACCGCAGCCGGTGCGGCAAATATATATTATTAAATTATAACATTAATAATTAACAATGTGATTTTTCCAGCGTGTTTAGAAATCATCTGATATGAGAAGAAAGAGGAAAAAAAATCTCCTCCAACGTCCTCAGTTATAAAAGAAGAGTATCAATCTATGATACTGACATTGGTTTGGAATTTTACAACATCAATGATCCAACGTTTATCACTCTGATCACTATACTTTATCTCCCCAATTTTCTTTAAATCATCATCCATTAGTTTGTATATATTGCAGATGCCACTCTCTTCTCCCTCATCATCGATGAACTTCAACTTTAACTTCATAATATCATCTCTTGAAATAGATCTCATGGAAGATTCCTGTAGTTACCTCAGGTCCTATCTCTTCTACATCAGATCGGCTTGATATCCATATCTTTCTAAGAGCTTCCTTTTCTTTGGCATTTTCATATTCTATGTATCCAATTGGGACGCGGCAGGTGAATGATAGCCTCTGATATATTACCAGGCGACCACTTTCTCCTCCTTTCTCTCTGGGTTCAAAGCGCATAGATGTTAACATGCGATCTCCAGATCTGGCAGTTAAGAATAGTATATGAATTATTGTCTCTGACTTCTACTAATGAAAATTAATACTACTGATTTAGCAATGAATCTGCTATTTATCCCCCACTTAAGTAGAATTTTCAATCCTCTAAATACAAATGCTGCATCAGATCATCTCTTGAAATCATTCCAACGACTTTATCACCTTCGACAACAGGTAGGCTTCTAAGTTCAAACTCAACCATGTAGTCTACTACTGTCTGCAATTCATCATCTGGTGTAACAGAAACAATCGCCGTACGCATGACATCTGAAACATTTTCAGATAAAGTGTCCCAGAAACTACTTACTCGGAATCTAGTTCCAACACTAAAGGCGCGCAATATGTCGAATTTAGTTATAATCCCAATTATCGATCCATCTTTCACTACTGGGAATGCGTTATAGTCATATTTTTGAAATAATTCGTGGGCTTCTTTTAGAGTAGCATCAGGCCTAATAGTCACTACATTACGACTCATAGCAACTCCGACTTTAATTTCCCCGATTATCTTTTTTGTCATTAGAATAACTATCTGTTCCAACTTATTTTATATTATGCCAGTTCCGATCTATTTCTTTAAAATAATCCTGTTAATGCCTTCGTAATTATTTTTAGTGATACCTGGTGAGTAGTCGCGTATAATCTTTTCAGAGGACGTTATTAATCATCGTGGTGTAACTTTGCATAATTAAGTTATATTCTCTAGATATTCTCTAAGAGATGATTATAATAATAACTTAGGTCGATAATAAGCGCATGCTCCTATCTCCTAACCGTATATTCAGGCCATTTCGATTCGTGCATACTGCCGATTTGCACCTCGGAAGTAGAATTGCGATTCCCAAAGGGATGGATCAGGGAGCTTCTACTAAGCTAGTAAATTCGACATATGATGTCTGGAGAGATATAATTGATCTCTGCATTTGTGAATCAGTAGATTTCATACTAATAGCGGGAGACGTTTATGATAGCGCTGATCGGAACATACGAGCGCAATTACAATTCAGAGATGGACTAAGGCGTCTTGATGAGAGTGGCATAGCTGCGTATGTTGTTCGTGGTAATCATGATCCCGACGTCGCATGGTCGGATTCGATACCCATGCCAAAGAATACTGCCATATTCTCATCTAAACATCCTCATTATGTGATCCATCATGATTCAGATGGCACTCCCATTGCAACTATAGTAGGGATGAGCTTCGAAACGGCGCATATCCGCGACAATCTTGCTGAACGTTTTCCTCAGCGCGATCCAGAGTGGCCATATACAATTGGCCTACTCCATTGCAGCGTTGGAGGTTCTCAAGGACACGAGCCATATGCTCCTTGCAGTGTTCAGGATCTCAAGCAATGCCATTATGACTATTGGGCACTTGGCCATATTCACTGTCCCGATGTACTCAATCCTGAACATCCTCATATTGCATATGCGGGTAATCCTCAGGGGCGAAATATAGGGGAGACTGATAAGCGTGGATGCCGCTTTATTTCTGTAGATGAATATGGTAATACGGATGTAAGAGTTATTTCGACTAGCAGATATGTTTGGAAAGAAATTTCAATTAACGTCGGCGACTCTGAAGACTTGGGAGGACTCGAAGAAGATCTCCGAAGAGAACTCTCTGCTTTAATCGAAAAAGAGGGAACTCCTGTTATTGGTCGCATAACTCTGACAGGCAGTACGCCACTCCATCGTGAATTAATGGTAGAAGAAGGAGTAGTTGCACTTAGAGATAGATTCATCGAAGATCCGCTGACTGAACCATACCCATTCTACCTTGATCAAATAATTTGCCAAACATTACCTGTTATAGATCGAGAGGCAGTACTTTCTCGCGATGATATTTTAGGTGAAATCTGTAAACAATGTGATTTAGCCACGATTGATGAAACAATACGTGAGCGACTTAAGGGAGACATATCTATCCTATATCGAGGCATGGCGTATCGGCCATACATTGATGAATTATGTGATGACGAATTAGATATTATCATTCGTGAAGCTGAATCCTTACTCTTGTCCCAACTATCTAGGGAGGATTTAGAGTGAAAATAAGATCCCTATTTATCGATGGTTTCGGGAAATTTCACAATTGGAAGCCGCCTGTGGAATTTGGCGAAAGACTCACAGTGATCGTAGGATCAAATGAAGCGGGCAAATCTACATTACTTCATTTTATACGTAGGATGATCTATGGCTTTCCAGATAGAAGGAGTAGATTGAATCATTATCCTCCGCTCAATGGCGGAGAGCTCGGTGGGCGATTAGAAATTACTGGAGCAGATGGCCAGTATTATACTATAACTCGAGATTCTAGAGTACGAAGTAAGCCATCCATAGTCCGCAATGATCATGATTCTAAAACAGGATGCACTCTTCAGGAATTACTGGGTCCTTGCGATAAGGTATTTTATGAGAACGTGTGCGCTGTAGGTCTTGATGAATTACAAGCACTATCTACACTTCAAAAAGATGAGATACGAGATCGCTTAGCTGCTGCAGGTGCAGGAAACTTCCCCATCCGTGATGTTAAATTGCGTCTGGAAAATTTTGCAGGAAATATTTACACCAGGAGAGGAAGAGAGAGAAAGATCAATGTATTATTATCTGAATTGAAAGAGGTGGAAAATGAGACACGTGCTCTTATGGATAGGCAGATGGAGTATGATGAGGTAAATAGAAAGATATTCAAGGAAAACGAACGAGTCAAATCCCTAGGAGATAAGCAGAGAGGGATTAATGAAGAAATTTCCTACCTGAAGGCTCTTGAACAAGCTTGGGAAATGCACCGCGACTTAGTTGAGTATCGTAAGGAATTTCAAAACATACCTCAGATCGAACCCTTCTCTGAAAATGCTATTGAGGATATTAATCGGATAGAGGCTGATCTGCAACATCATAAAGATGAATGTAGGAATTCATCTGGTGTTTGTAGGCACCTGGAGGAAGAGCTCAATCATTTTGCAATTAGGGCGGAGATATTGGAGCAGGCTGATAATATACATATTCTAGAGAGGAATCTGGAGAAATATAGGCTACAGTTAGAGGAAGCTAATGATACTAATTTAAGAATTTCAGATATACAAAACAAGCTAGACTCAACTCTAAGTTCTCTTGGAAAAGACTGGGATGAAGAACGTGTCAATGAATTTGACACTTCTGATTTTGCTCGTAATCATGTCGATGAGATTCGAAATCGTCTAGCTAGTATCTCAGAGAAAGTTAAGGATCAGCAAGCCGAGCTAGAAAAAAGTAAGGATAAAGTAACAGAAAGGGAGCGTATACTATCCGATTTGAGAGCTGAAAGAGAGAATTTAAGCCATACTCTATCTTTAGAAGTAGCACAGAAAGGTCTCAGAAAATATTATGAGATGCAAAGTATGATTCAAAGTATGCAGAAGTCTGAAGAACGTCTGCAATCTATCTTACTGGAAGAAGGAAGAGCCATCGACGTCAGGGCAGCGATGCAGCCTGATAAGTCAATACCATCATGGCCAAGCTTTTTGATAGGGCTCTCTGCCATTCTGATTCTCGCATGGGGCGCACTTAATTCAGCACTTCAGATAGCTGGAATAATTGCTCTAATATTATTCATCTCCATAGGTGGCATACTAATGTCTCGGAGAGGTGCTACTAGGGGAGGATATGCGTATCATATTTCTCAACAAGGAGTAGATGCGAAGACATTATCTGCCCAGAGGAAGGAAATTGAGGCCAATTATTATGAAGTGAATAAAGACGCTTTATCTTTAGCCAGATCTCTTGGATTAGACAGCATACCCTCATCTGATGTTGTTGAGGAAGATATACGTGTGCTTAAAGAAAAAGTCGAGAAAGCAAAAGAGGCATCTAGGATCGATTCAAGAATTAGCGAGGCTAATAGTTATTGTACAAGAGCGAATGATGAATTAAGCGATGTGAAAGAAACTCTAAATAATCTCCACTATAAGTATGAAAATGTCTATTCTGAGTGGGAATGCTGGCTCCGGGATCGGAACCTTCCTAGAACCATCGCCCCTGATCAAATACCCGACTTATTCGCCCGTATTGAGCGAGCTGTTGATTTATCTCGACAAATTAGAATAATGAATGAAAAAATAGAAGGCTTATTCAAAGCCACTCGCTCATTCGAAGAAGAAATTGATCACATCATTGATGCCTGTAGTGAATCCCTCACTGGCCCTTATGACGTCAAAGCAGAAAAATTAATAAGCATATATGGTGAAGAAAAGAAACGAAAGAAAGAGTACGATGTCCTTCACAACCAACTGATAAGTCACAAGAGCAAATTGAAAGAGAGTTCGGATAAATTAAACGCTCTAACAAAAAATCTCGACATTATTTTAAAAGACCGTGAAGTGGAATCTATCGAAGAGTATCGTGAATATGAAAAATTGTGGAGAAAGAAGAAGGATCTAGAGGAAAGTATTCGAAAAGAAGAATCATCAATTATGAGGATAAGTGGTGAAGAGAGGTATCTCGATTTCTTGGAAGCACTTCAAGTCTATGATCCTATCAAATCACAACTTCGTCTTGAGGAAAAAAAGAATAAGCTTAAGGAGATTAATGAAGCAATTAATGAGTCACACAGGGAGATTGGGAACTTAGAATCACGTCAATCTGGAATTGAAAGTGATGACAAGCTGAGTCATTTATTATCTCGTGAAATTACCTTGAGGGATGAAATTGCCTACTCAGCTCGTCAATGGGCAGTATATACTGCGGCGCTAAGTCTATTAAATTCATCAATAGAGATCTTTGAACGAGAACGTCAGCCTAAGATACTTCAAGAGGCTCAGTATTTTTTCACACAAATCACTGGGGAGAAATATGGCAAGATCATAAGGCCATATGATGGATCGGACATTTACGTAGAAGAAGTCATGGGCGCTCAGAGAAAAGTCGATGAATTATCTCGAGGGACGGCTGAACAGCTATATTTAGCACTTCGATTTGGATATATCAAAGACTACGTTAATTCGCATACGCCTGTACCCATAATATTCGATGATATACTCGTCAATTTTGATCCAGAACGTCGGAAGAATGCATGTAGGGCTATAGCTGAGCTCACAAAAGCATGTCAGGTCATCTACTTCACATGCCATCCTAATACAGTAGAAGATTTTAATGAATCAATACCTGATACCGTAGTGATTAATCTGTCTGAAGGGTAAATCTCTTGACGTTTAATACGCAATGATATTAAAACAAATGAAATAGGTATGGAATGAGTCAAACCACAAATACTGAATGCATGTATGGAAGTCTAAAAGATTGTGTAGAATAATACAGTCTTTGGTAAAATGATCCTTCTCCCTTCTAACTAACTCTTGCTCCCACCTGACTTTTCTAAGATTTAATTCTTATGGGGACATGAAAAATGCTCTCCAGAATGAACGAGCTCTAGGCTGATTAATAATCACATTCTCGTTTTTGGTTGATCTTCTCATCAATCTATTATGGCGTTAATGACAGATCCATTACTACTAGGTGCGACCTTTTATGCAAAAATGTTCGCTATATTGAATGGGTGGATGACAATATCAAGAGTAGATCGCACTCCGACGTTGATCATAAATTTAATTTTTTAGAATACTATTATATTAAACTAAAACTGCGATCGGATCTTCATCATACATGATTTATAAAATTTTATTATTTAAAAAATAAAAGTTTTATTAAAACATTCTAACATTATCTCTATACTATCGGATTAATATTTTACTCATGGACTAAAAAATAGTGTTATTAGGAGGTAGTGATAATAAATTCATAGGCATCAGGAGGAGTAACTTGAATATGTCGAAAAAAGGTTGTCTATACTTGCCCTACTTGCTCTAGTAGTCGTGGCAATTGCTATCGCGACATTGAGTGGCGGGGGCGGGAGCGTGGACGCAGATGATATCAATAAAGGTGGTGACGACGGGGGCTCAGCCACAAGAGTAGCAGAAAATAGTAAGATAAAAGTTGTTGTTACAGATGTACTCGTCGGTAGCAATACTGAGGCTCAGGGAATCGATACATATCTGCCGCTAGATGATGGAAAGCATTTTGTAGTTGTCAAATTCACACTGACTAATAAAATGAGCAAAGATACAAGCGCTCCTGCATTATTTTGGAAGCTCTATACTTCAGATGGACAGATAAGCACTGTTTCATTCAATGCAAGTGATATTGTGCCGGATGGTGTCCAAGGCAAGTCATCTGCCTCATTTATTATTCCATTTGAAGTTACTGATGGGGCAACACCTACTAAGCTTGTTTATGATGGATTCTTAAATCATTTGGAGATCGCCCTCTAATCTCTTCTTTTTTGAAAACTCTATTTTTTATTTTCTTATAAAATCGTTATCTTACCTTCTCGATCTAACTTTACTGGAAGAGCGAGCAAAACATACTAAGAATTAATAATGTCATTCTCAGTTAGAAAATATCTATTAAATCTAATAGATTTGTTGTGATGAATATAGTACTTCTATCAGGTATGTTGGGAAATAACAATATCCTAATCAAGAATTAAAATGAGTTTCTTCATTTAGAATTATTATTCTATATCAATAGTAAATTCTTCATTACATTTTCTCCTTAGCATATGGTCTGTTTGGATTATAATAGAAAGAACAGAGTTGACTGATCCGTATAGCTACACAGCTGCCATATTCGATCGTCGTCTCTGAACACTCCTACATGTTACTAATAAATCCCTAGCTAGTAGATGATTCAAGGATGCTCAGGATATGTTCAGATAATGAATGACCAAATTACTGTTATTAATGATAAGTGATTTTTGAAAAGTAGTGGTGGGTCTGCCCG
>JAAYTA010000001.1 GCA_012518185.1 Methanobacteriota archaeon | reverse complement strand
GACGCTTTGACGTTGGCCGATCGGATTATGACTATAAAATTTGGAGTTCGAACTATTGCTCGAATGAATGACTTGCATGCTACATTTATGCCAAAGCCTTTCCGTGATGAGAATGGAAATGCTATGCATGTTCATCAGTCATTAGCAAACGCGAATGGTGATAATGTATTCGATGAGCCTCAGGGCGAATATGGATTGAGTGATGTAGCTCTCCAATATATAGGAGGCTTAATAGCTCATGCCAGCGAAACATGTGGAATTTTAGCATCTCATATTAATTCATATAAAAGGCTCCTGCCAGGTTATGAGGCCCCATGTCAGATCTGTTGGGCACATCGCAATAGGAGTGCACTCATAAGAGTTCCATCGATGCGCGGAGGAGGTACGAGAGTAGAACATCGAAATCCTGATCCTGCAGGAAATCCATATTTACAGTTCGCAGTGATGCTTGCTGCTGGTCTCAGTGGTATTGAGAATAAAATTCTACCTCCAGAACCTATAGAGAAGGATCTGTATACTATGAGTAGAGAGGAACGGGAAATTATCGGCCTTGACAGTCTACCTCAGAATCTTGGGGAAGCCCTTGATTACATGGCTACAAGTAGATTTATGAGAGATGTATTGGGCGAGCATATTCTCAAGCATTATGTATTCATTAAGAGAAGAGAATGGGCAGAATATACACGTCAAGTTACTCCTTGGGAATTAGAACGCTATGTTATGACTGTTTAAACAGTATGTATTGCATCATTAATTCGATATGAAATAGATTAAAAATATAGTAAAAGTGCGGAGGGGGGGATTTGAACCCCCGAGTCCTTTCGGACACAGGATTAGCAATCCTGCGCCTTGCCAGGCTGGGCTACCTCCGCTCGGGCCACAAGATAGTAAAGACATTCTTAAATGTTTTCTTTATCTCCCGAATTTATTACCAATAAGTAGGCATGAAGCCTACGTTGTCTCTTATTCTTACCCTATCTTGCTAATTATAAGTTAGAAGGTTTCAGGTGTGCTCTATTACAGCAAAGGCCACATTTCCAGATATTTTTTGGATCCTTATCTTGATCTGCGCACCCTTAGTAGCGCCGGATACATATATGATATATTTATCCAGCTTGGCTACTCCATCACCCTTTCGACCAACGTCCTCAATGACGACATCGTAGACCTCGCCTTCTCTGAGTCCTTCTTTCTCATCGGAACGTATAGCTCGACGTACTCTGACTGGCCTATGTGCGCCGCATGCCTCACATTCTAAAACCAGGATCCGACCTTCCTTATTGATGTGCGTATCAGGCCTTCCACATTCAGAACATAGTACAAATGTTTCAGTATAGTTAGTAATACGATCATTGAATTGCGCAGGAGAGATCTTGGCCTTTAATACGAGTCGTTGCCCCTCGATTTGTCCAGGAGTACCTAGTTCTCTTAGCAAGTAATGAAGCAGGTGCTCTGGCTCTCTTCGCAAAGCGTCGATGATAGCGCCAAAGTTGCGCACTGTAGTGATCTTTCCTTCATGGAGTAGATCTGGTTCTGGAATGGTGAATCTTTCGTGTTTCTCAATAGTCTCTGGGAGTTTTTCCTTCGCCCTCCCTAGCAATGATAAGTAATCGTCATTAGCCATGATTATCGGTCTCTCAAGTTGCTCCGCTGATATAAATCCTGCTATATGTCAAGATCCGTAATAAGTGATAAGTTACTTTACCTCATCATATGTTTACTAGGGTATAAATTATGAAATCGGATGAGTCGCTTACTACTAAATTAAAAGAGAAAAGTATTAGCAATGGTGCAGATTTATTTGGAGTGGCTCCAGTTACAGGATTCCTTAACAGTGAGTACACTGGAGGCATGCCTCAGGAAGTAATGGATAGCAGCCACTCAGTTATTGTTATTGGAGTTGCCTTGTTGCAGGG
>JAAYTA010000006.1 GCA_012518185.1 Methanobacteriota archaeon | reverse complement strand
GAACCTCAGCGAATACTCATTGTAGAGATTATTGGAGAGTATGCAGGCTTTTCCCTCCTCTATCCAGAGGAATATATGGATGTAAATGAGGTGAGAATAGAGGCAGGAATGCAAAAGATATATTGATCACATAGGTAGTAAATATCTGAATAAAGTCTTTTAAAATTTTCATTAAGGTGAGATGTGTTTAGACATGATAGTAATTAATGAATCTAATATAAAGTTTTAGAGAGATATGCTAATACTACAAAAGTATTCAAAAATATATATAGGTATAAATTTATAATCACACTAGGGAGTGGATGAAGGATGCATGCATCAATTAAAACATCATCTTAATAATAGTAATCAAAATATATTATAATTAATACGTAAATGATTATTAATTTACAATGATTTTATACTACATTAATAATGCTTATTCATACATAGGAAGTTCGATGAATCAAATAAATGTCGTCATGTGCTCGGGGTTCTCTCCTTCTTCCCGCATGATACGAAAAGCACTTCGCAGAATAGCAGAAAAAGTAGATATTAGAGTCATATCAGTATGTCCATCATCAGCTAATTTAGCTAAGCACGTAGAGGAAATCACAGAACTTAATCCTACTCGTACATTAGTGATTGAAGGTTGTGACGGTTGTTGTGGAAGCATAAACCTCATGATGAGGGGCGTAATAGCATCTAAAACAACCATTATGGAAAAAGTTTCGATCGTTGATGAGTCTGCAATAAATAGAGCAGAGGAATCTATAATGGCTGCTCTAGAGGAGATGAACCTATGAGGGTCGCGGTCATCATATGTGGAGCTAATTCAGAACGTGGAATCATAATGGAACGTGCCGTAGAATTGTACTCAGGAAAATGGTTAGATCAAGTAATACAATTTTCCGCCTGTACTGTTGCAGCATCTCCCCTTATATTAGGGATGAGCGGAGTGAGGATGGATCGCGTCATTTCTGTGAATGGTTGTAGAAACTGCTGTACCGACATTATATTGAAACGTTCTGACATTACTCCATATAGATCGGTAATTATAGATGATATTATAGACAGGCCTATAAGCAAGTGTGAAAGCTGTACTTCATTTATATTTCCAGACATAACGGAAGAGGAATCTATAGGAGTAGCAGTTGCTATAGAGCGTGCAATAAATGAAACATTGGCTGATTAAGAAAGAGAGTTCATATGATTACATCTTATAGAGTTGAGAGCTATTGTACCTTGGCGAGCTAAGGTCTCGATATTATCTTTGGATACCTTAGTTAGTACTGGCATATTAGAGGAGAATGTTCTTTCAAATTCTTTTAACAAGTATGGATTCACTGTACTCATTTCCCTTAGTCCTCTCATAGTCCAGTCTTCAGCAAGATCATTCACCCCATCCAATCCTCTTTTATGGAATACTTCTGTTAAGACTGATATTGCTACAGTATTCTCCGATATTAGCGCAAATTCAGCTTCTTCTAATGCATATTCATCACCATTAAATGATATGGTTAAACCATGTCCATCGCGAACAAGTTGAAATGAATTCACATCGGTCATGGAGCTCCCTACATAACATGTATCCTCTAGACTAATGCCTGACCTTCTTCGACTGTCTAGAATTACCGAAGCTTTTTCTTCATTGCCTAATGGGTTGACATCTGAAATAAGACTATATGATGATAAATCTGTAAGCTCCTCTAGGAATATTTCATCTAATCTCTGGATAATATCCAAATCTTGGGGGGACAAATCATCCATAGATTTGACACTATATGGAACATATGATAAATTTAAATTGACGATCTCTCGAGCAGTATTCTTAAGTATCTCTGCCTCATGCATACCTATGTCAAGAGAATCTAATTCAAGTGCAGTGCAATAGACATTCTCTATAGGAAAACTGATTGCATCGCATACTGCACTGACGTAATGCTCATACGAGGTAGCTATTATGAATGGAGTCATGAACTCTTGAACGAAGCGCATAGTTTTTCTAACTCCAGGAATAGTCATTATATTCCTACGAGAGAATTCTAAAGTAGCCATATCGGTAACATTATAGGCCTTAAGAAAAGGCAATATCAAACAAAGAGTATTTTCTATCTTGTGATTAGGGCGCTTTGCCACATTAGAGAGAATATGATCATATGCAGATATTGTTTTGAATAATTTATTTCCATCTTTAATGAAATTAGAGCATAGTTCACATGCATTATCATTAAGGGAGATAGAGCCCTCTACAGTTGAGATGAATTGCTTCCATCCATCATTTAATCCTTCCTCAAGACCTTCGAAATCCATAGCTGTATCCCTCTCATAGATGCTACCAATATATTAACACGATATTTACTGTCGAGACTCTCAATCATACAGAGCATATATTGATCATGCTAATCCTTCTTCTATTTATGAAGCCCCATAATATTAAATCTATCATGTGATGGCTCATTTCATAATGCTCTAGCGAAGCGTCGGATGAACATATCATCAGGATATCCTTCCCTACCATATGATGCTACACTCAGAGCTGCAGCAGCAGAGCCTAATTTACCACATTCTTCTAGAGTAGCGCCATCTATATATCCTGCTAGAAATGCTCCCGCAAACACATCTCCAGCCCCAGTAGTATCTCTCACTATAGTTCGTTTTGCTGGAATAAACATCTCAATATTGCGTGAAACTATGAGGGAACCATTTTCCCCACAGGTACAGACTACTACCTTAGGACCAATATCTAGGAGTATCTTGGCCCCATCTCTCAAATCCCTACTCGTTAGTAGTTCCAGCTCATTTGAATTTAAAAATAATATTCTTGTTCTCTCTAGAATTGGTTTCAATTGGTTAATGCCCCTGCGAGCGTAAAGTTCTCCTGGTGAGAAAGATAGATCTACAGCATCATCTAGGTATTCCATCAATGCTTTCTGAGAGGCAAGTGCACTATCTGCGGAGAAAGATCCCATGTGAATAAATCGGGAGCTATTCAAAAAATCAATATCCTCCTCAGTATAAGAAAATAGATCATTAGAATTCGGAAGTATGAGGAGTGAACGATCATTCTCAGTTAGCAAAGAGATACATTTTCCACTTCGACCATGTCTCTTTACACGACTAAGATCAACGTTATCCATGGAAGATTCTATAAATTCTCCCTCGTCGTCTGTCCCCATCACTCCTAAAAAGGCAGTACGATAACCCATCTTAGACATAGCATATACTGTATTGGCAGCTGATCCTCCGCCGCTACGACCAACAAGCTTTCCTGAACTCTCTAGCTCAGCAAGTAGCTCATGAAATGTCTCTTCACTGCCATACATCTTACTTCCCGTCGCTAATGTCATTGTATTGAAATTCAAAGAAGAGACTTCATACAGATGATCAACGTTCAGAGCACCGATGCCTACTACGTCCATATGTATTACTTATGAATAATGTATTAGAAAATGATTGGTACCATCTGAGTATTAAAACAGATGATTATAGCTGAGCATTACAGGGCCACCTACTGAACACTGAATGGTCTCTATGCCAATGGCATTCATCCTCTGCTTAATCATAAACTCATCAGAGCGATGGCAGTTGATGTATACTGTGGCACCAGTATCGATTGAAAAATAACATTGAATTCCGTCTTTCCGCATATCTCTGACTTCGAGGATCACTTGGATAGTCTCTGGCCTCCACAAGATCGTACCATCCTTACCAGTCATAGTGATGCTATGCAACAATAGAGAATCAGTCTCGGCCTGATAGCCTATTTCGTCGATATCTCCCCTCAGGATAGATTCTTCCATGCAATCTAGTGCTGGTAATATATGATCTAATCTAGCCTTGAAGAAGGGAGATGTCAATGATTCTTGATGTATGAGATCGGTTGTTTTAAATGTAGGTATGATGGCGCATACTATGGACATATCCATGTTTTCTGGGTGCGGTATTCTCTTAGATATGGAACTATGGTCATCGCCAGCATACCATCTAGAGAAACCACCTGTCACTGCTCTGGCTGCCGAGCCTGCCCCTCGGCGAGCGAAGCGAGATAGTTCTTCCAATGATAATTCTAGATCAAGTGCTGATGCTGCAGCTAATGTCAGTGCTGCAAAGCCTGATGCTGAAGCACCCAAGCCAATATTAGAAGGAAAATTATTCATGGTCCGCATTCGCATGCCAGGGCGCCCTCCAGCTTCATCTCCCAGCGCATCTACCACACTGAGAATACGCTCCAGCTCATTTCCATATGCTCTATGTCTGCCTAACCAAACATCATCATTAAGATGACCAAACTCCACAGTAGTTTTTGATACCAGCGGGGCAGTACATACTGATATTGAATCGTGAAATGGTAATCGAAGTTGCTCATCCATTAATCCATGATATTTGATGAGTCCCTGTATTGGATGAGCTATTGCTGAAGCTTTCATACATCAAAGAGTACTGTTATAGAGGGTTCGTCCTCATTCACTTGTAGTTCATGATATGTGACAGCTTTAATATCGCTTTTGGGGGAATGTTTCTTGGGATTGAATTCTTCTCCCCAGGCCCTGCACTCTAAACGTTCCTGCAGCAAAGTGATATTGAATTTTCCGAAAATTAGCCCTCTGGCATCAAAAATAAATAATATTTCGGATAGGAAGTCATACAGCAGCTCTTCAAGGTCTGTTCCTTCTATCACTATATCTTCTTCTTTGGATAAATAGATGGATGAAGCGTCGACTATTTGATCCGCCATGGCAAAGGCGACATTCTCAAAACATTCTTCTAATGTGTCACCATACGCCTTGATCATTAGATCAGCAGTGTGCTCTAGTAATTCATATCTCATAATAATATCTCATCGTAACCACTCTAATAAAATGATTAGCTACATAATTCGATATTAGAGGATATAGTATATTTTTAATCAAAGACAATTCATCAGCTGAACATGCGTATATTGATTATTGGATGCGGCTCAATTGGTAGTATATTATCTGAAGCAATTAACGACATGCCAGAAGTAGATAAATTTTACATTACCGACGTTAGTTCAACCTATGCTCAACATTTGATAGATGATCTAAGCAAAGCGGAGTATCTAGAGCAAGATAGTAGAGACGTATACGAGATTATCTCTAAAGTAGACTTGGTCGTGGAGGCCGCTAGCCAGGAAGCAGCAATCAAGTATGCTCCTCTCGCATTGGAAAATGGAGTAGACGTCATGGTAATGTCAGTTGGAGCATTTGCAGATGATCGGTTCAGAGATAAATGTTTTAATCTGGCTAAAAAGCATCACTCCCGTATATATGTACCATCAGGAGCGATATCTGGCACAGACGGACTTCATGCCGCTGCTTCATCCAACCTAACAGAAGTCCACCTCACAACAAGAAAAGGACCTGATGGATTAAGAAATGCACCAGGATTAGCTCTTCGCAATATAGATGTAGACTCACTTGTTGAGGCTACAGTAGTGTTCGACGGCAGCGCTCGAGAAGCAGTTGATCAATTTCCAAAAAATCTCAATGTGGCGGCGACTATATCTATTCTGGGAGTAGGTTTTGAACAGACGCGCGTTACCATTATATGTGATCCCTCAACGGAGCGTAATTCGCATACTCTGGCGGTGAAAGGAGAATTTGGCGAGATGGTATCTGAGATCAAAAATATGCCATCACCTAGTAATCCGGCAACATCATATCTTGCCGCATTATCGGCTACAGCAGCTATTAGGCGCATAGTAGGGAATGTTTGGATAGGCATATGATCCGTCTAAAAAATTAAAATGTAGATATTGAGTAAGGGATTGGGAATTTATGCTCCGAAAGGCAAGTGTATTTATTCCCATTTGATCGCTTCAATTATCGGCTGCAGATTCCTCGTCTTCTTCATCTACCTCTTCATAGTCAAGGAAATCTAGCATGGCCTCTTCTAGGTCAGCGAGTAATTCCAAAGCTTCATCCTTCTTATCATTCTCTAAGAGCTCTAAAGCTTCAGAGATCATATCTAACATACCTTCTAACTCGTTGTCAAGATCTTCAAAAACGGTGCCTAATGTGACCATATAATCACCCTATTCTATTCATCACCTTACTCTTCTTTTAATTATATAAAAAATTGTGACTGATCTTATGAATAGTTATTATTCAAATTATCATTATAATTATTTATGGTGAGAGTACTACAGGAAAGGGTAGATGCTAAGCTGGAAGAATTATATAATAAGTGATTAATCCATAAAATTGAGTGGGCGTTTATGAAAAGGATCGGATGGTTCACTACTGCCAGGGGTCCAGGTTCATTTGGACTATTTGCCACCATGATACAGCATTTAGATAGTGGCAGCATCGAAGCCAATTTGTCGTTTGTGTTTATAAATAGAGATATTAGAAATAACGAGTATCGGAAGAAAATCATTGAGATGGCTAAGGAGAGAGACATCCCTGTGATTATCTTACCGTCTGATACATTCCGTCAAGATCTTAAATCTAATGACATAAGCGCCTGGCGAAATGCTTATGGGGAAGAACTTAGACGACGTATTGCTCCATATAATATCGATCTGGGCGTCCTTGCAGGGTATATGCTAATAGTCGATCCGGAAACTTGTCGCCAATATTTACTTATTAATCTGCATCCAGCTCTTCCAGATACTTATAAGGGGACATGGAATGATATTATAATTGAGGTGGCTAAAAGTAATGACTCCACCTATGGATCCACAGTCCACCTCTGCAGCCCAGTATTAGATTGTGGTGCACCAATAGCTTTCGATTCGTTTCCGATCGATGATTTGAGATCAAACATATCTCACGAAGAACTATCTAAAGCTATACGACAAAGAGAAGTAGAGCGGGAAATTCCATTACTAATGCAGGCTCTAAAGTTAATAGTAAGCGACAGTGTTGTGATTCGAGAAGGAAAGTTATTTGATAGTCAAGGTTGTAAATTGAAAGGTCCAGTCGATTTGTCTGAACAGATATCTGCTGCAGTAGAGCGCCGGGACTAACTGTGACCAATAATAACACTCTTCGATGAGTGATCAAATGAATAGAATCCAACGAATATATTCAAATGTAGAAGAGAATGTTGATGCAATAATCATAATGAGTGCTGATGAGCCTCTTATCGATGTTTCATTCTTCTATACTACTGAAGTTAAGGGAGGAATTTTTGAAGAATGTCCAGTAATCCTATGGCCAGATGGCCAGTCGCATATCATTAGCTCGCAATTAGAAGAAACATCTGCTAGATCATCCAGATCCAGCGTATCGATATATGCTGATAAATCTGAACGAGATGCGATTATAGCAGACGCATTGGGGAAGATTAAGTACCTAGGCATAAATGCATCAGGAATTACACACGCTAATGCCAAACTTTTGAAGAAGATATTGCCAGATATACGTCTAATCGATGTTGGATATGCCATAAAAAAAGCTCGTATGATAAAAGATATGGATGAGATTAGATCAATAAAGCGAGCGTGCGATATAGCTTCTAAAGTCGCCGAAGATATTCCATCATTTCTCAAAGAAGGAATAAGTGAGGGAGAGACGGCGGCTGAAATAGAATATCGTATGCAAAAATTAGGAGCTACATCTGTATCATTCGATACCATATCAGCATTTGGATCTAATTCAGCAGAACCACATCACAGTTCTAGTGATCGTAAGCTTCGAGTCGGAGAACCAGCCCTGTTTGATTTCGGATGTAAATATAATAGATATTGCTCCGATATTACTCGTACATATTTTGTTGATACAGTATCTAATAAATTTGAACGAATTTATCAGGTAGTATTAGAGGCGCAGAAGAGAGCCCTAGATATGATAAGAGCAGGTGTAAACGGACGAGATGTAGATGCTGCAGCTCGAGAGTATATTGATAATTCTGGATTCCCAGGTGGCCTGATTCATTCCACAGGGCATGGTCTTGGACTCTCGGTACATGATGGTGGGAGATTAGCACCAAATGATGACCTTGTATTGAAAGAGAATATGATTCTAACGGTGGAGCCAGGCATATATATCCCCGGAGAGGGAGGAGTGCGCATCGAAGATGATGTACTTGTTACTAGGGACGGTTATGAACTTCTAACTAGTGCAGATAAGAATTTAACAATAATATGAGTACGAAGTTAATAATCAATCAATGGCAAAGTTGATTTTTCATCATTTTATCGCATTATTTTATATCACGTTTGATCCAATCAATATTCGTTTCCATTATCCCAAATTGAATTTCTCCACTATAGCCAGACATCCTAGCCGCGTATGGAAAATTGTGAGTCGGATCAACAAATTGTTCGGTCTTAACTTCCCCTTCATCTCTTATTTCTACGCGTTGATACCTTACTAGTGTTCTATCTCCAAATAGAGTTGGGATGACTTCCTCTCCCACTCGTTCCCCATCTGCATGTATTGACCATCCAGTAAGTATTCCTCCAAGATCGGCCAAGTTATCACTTATCGGGAATCTTAGTCTAGCACGTTTGAGGAATGGAACTTTCTTAGGTAGTGCATCCACTATGTACTCATTTTTTCTGACACGAACAACTTTTATGGCTATTATTCCATTTACCTCGGCTGAACCAACGTGGCCCGAGACGTGATAAATGACATGATCGCTCTTTTTTAATAGAGGTTCGTTCGACACGACTACATTCTCCGAATTAGGACTTTCATGCGATCACCTACTGATTCAAATCTATATGGGTCCCCAACTAGACGACCTATTGGCGTAACTTCCGATATAGCCTCAGGTTTTCCATTTTTACTAATTGGCGTAGGACCATAAAATACGCACATCGCTCTCCCCTGGGGCCAGTACGCTACTTCTCCAGGCTCAAGCACCTTCTTCCCATTTTCCAATTCAGCATCAACCGGAATTTCAAAATATATTTCCCCTCCCCATGCATTAGTTCTTGCTTCGAATGGAGCAGATAGCCATATGGCATTAGCAGCATCAGTATCATTAAGCTCAATTATGTAATCGCTGTCTCCGATGATGAGTGATATATGCTTAGTCATTTGGAATGATGAAGTGGACAGAGATAGTTATTTTTTACTCTTCTGCGCAGATATATCACGATGAGAATATAATATATAAGTGATTATTAAATATAATATATAAAATAAAATGGGTTTGATAGGGAGTATTACTTGCGCTCGAATAGGGCCCGAATTTCTTTTCCAACCCTTTCAATATCCTTATCCGCCTCTTCAGCTTCGAGCTTCTTCATATTTGCTAAATCATTGGGCCATTCACTAGTCCATTCTTCAGCGAATTTGCCAGAATTGATTTCCTGAAGTATCTGCTCCATAGCTTTTCGAGATTCTTCATTAATTACACGATCTCGGCGAGTTAAGCCACCAAACTCTGCAGTATTTGACACAGAATTCCACATGTGCATCATTCCACCGGCCTGTATCAAATCGACTATTAGTTTCAGCTCGTGTAGTACCTCAAAGTAGGCAATTTCAGGACTGTATCCATTATTCACTAAAGTGTCATATCCGGCTTGGATAAGTGCAGTTACTCCGCCACAAAGTACAGCTTGCTCACCGAATAAATCAGAGGTAGCTTCTTCTCGGAAATCAGTCTCTAATACACCAGCTTTAGTAGCCCCGATACCTTTTGCTAATGCTAGCGCGAGTTTCCTGGCATTACCACTTGCATCTTGATGTACAGCTATGAGTGCTGGCACGCCAAATCCTTCGGTAAATGTTTGTCGTACCATTCGACCTGGCGATTTTGGTGCCATCATGATGACATCGCACGTCGATGGTGGTTTGATGAGGTCAAAAGTTATTGCAAATCCGTGTGCAAACTCTAGCGCAGCACCTTCTTTAAGATTAGGTTCAATTTGTTCTTTATAAACACTAGGCTGTACTTCATCAGGAAGTAACATCATGACTACATCGGCACCTTTAGCAGCATCTGGGATCTCCGCTACTCTGAGACCATCTTTCTGAATAGTATCCCATGACTTGCCACCTTTGCGTGCTCCGACTACCACATCAAGTCCAGAGTCATGAAGACATAATGCCTGTGCCCTTCCTTGATTACCATAGCCAATTACTGCGATCCTCTTGCCCTTAAGCACACCAAGATCAGCGTCAGAGTCATGATAAATTGTAGTCGCCATTATTACACCTATATTTAGCTCTGCGAATTCGTGCTCCGATATAAACAATGTTCGGCAGCCTTCTTCATCACTCCAGCGTGCTTATCAGCTCCGCATGCAAGTAAGAAGTCAGAGCCTTTCTCAGGACAAGACTCCCAGAAGCAGAAATAATCCTCATTCAGATATTCCGCAGAGTTAACATCTTGTAGAGATGTGATGGCATGAAGCAATCTACCATTTATAGAGCCTGTATTAGTCTCTACTATGATAGTAATAAGTCCATCACCTCTAGCCATGAATGACTTCTCCACATCGATATTCCGCCTGCCTAATTCCACTAAGACTCTTTGAAAAAGTCCTGGAATGTCGTTTCCAATTATCTTCATTAGTTCCATCCGCATCTACCTCTTATGATATTCTTGGCTCCGCCACTCGGGGGAATCATGGGGAGAACGTCCTCTTCTGGATCGATTATAACGTCAATAATATATGGGACATCTGAGGAAATTGCATTATTTATTGCATCATCTAACTCAGATGCACGTTCCACACGAACACCATCAGCTCCATATGCATTTGCTAGCTTGACGAAGTCAGGGTTGTGACATAGCTCAGTTCCTGAGAATCTCCGTTCATTGAACAGTTTCTGCCACTGTCTGACCATTCCTAACCATCCATTATTCAGCACCACGGTGATAACTGGAAGATCCTCTGAAACAGCAGTTGCAAATTCCTGAAGAACCATTTGGATGCTTCCATCTCCAGCTATATCAACTACGGATCGTTCAGGGAAGGCGAATTTTGCCCCTATGGCTGCGGGGAATCCAAATCCCATAGTGCCAAATCCTCCCGATGTGATAAATTGTCGCGGATACCGAGCAGTAAAGAAATGAGCTGCCCACATCTGATTTTGTCCAACTTCTGTCGTGATTATACTGTCATGCGGTAAGAGTTTATTCAATCTGGCAATGACAGTCTGAGGGAGTACTGGATTTGTATCGAAGTCTATGACACAATGGCAATTCTCACGCATCTCTTTTATTCGACTAGACCACGGCGATTCGCCATTCTGTGCGGCCAGTCCAATTAATATTTGTGAGAGTGCCTTTTTGGCATCACCGACCAGGCGAACTTGCGTTCTAGCAGATTTTCCAGCCTCACCTGGGTCAATATCTATTTGGATGAGCTTAGTGCTCATTGGTAGCTCCGATTGCCCAGAAGCACTACGATCTGAGAAACGTGTACCAACTGCTAATATGACATCGGCTTCCACAAACGCCTGTCGTGCACATTCTCTCCCATGCATACCAATTATGCCCAGCGATAGTGGGTGATCCTCCGGGATTGCTCCTTTAGCCATAATAGTTGTGACGACTGGAGCCAGAAGCATTTCGGCAAGTCGGAGTACTTCAG